>FZLR01000080.1 GCA_900197615.1 Rhodospirillaceae bacterium Spongia-Bin9 | reverse complement strand
GTCGGCGCGCGTCTTGCGCGCCGGGTGGGGTTGGCGCGGCGCCCGCCGCTCTTGCCGGCTGGGTCGAATTTCGGGGTTTACAATCGATTTAAAATAGAACAATAATAGAACAAATCAAGCATTATGGAGTTTTGCGATGGCAAAATCGGTCCGGTCCCATCGTTTCAAGCCTTTGGTGCCATTGGCCGGGGCGGTCGCAGCTCTGATGAGCCTCGGAATCGTCGCGACGCTCGCCGATCTTGTCTACGATATTCACCTGCTCGGCCTGTTTAACGAGGCCGTCGACGGCAGCGATTCCGCTTTTCGAGCCCTGGAGCCGGCAGCCGATACAAGTGCAACGCTGTACTATGCCAATGCCGTTATCCTCCTCGTTACGGCGGCATTCTTCCTGGTCTGGGTCTACCGCGCCCATGCGAATGTTCGTGTCCTGCGCTTCGCCGAGCTGAAATTCACGCCGGACTGGGCAGTCGGCTGGTGGTTCATTCCTCTCTTCAATCTGGTGCAGCCGGCCAGGGCCATGGCCGAGTTGTATCGGATCGCCGCAACGCGCAATCCTTCGGCCGGTCGCACCCATATCCGCATCCGGCCGGTCATTGCATGGTGGTCGCTGCTATTGATTTCGAGCGGCGCGGCCCGCGCCGGCATCGCCGGAGAGCCCGCCGATCCGGTCGAACCGATTCGGCAGCTGTTCGTTTTCCAGATAATCGGGAACATTTTGTATTTGGTCGCCGGTGTACTCGCGATCTGGCTTGTGCGCCGGATTTCCGAAGGAATCGATAGAGCGAAGGCGCCGGCCGACCGAGCGGATCGGTCGGGCCGCCGGGAACAGAAACGAACCGAAAACACTGATACCCATGTAACCGGTCCATAATTTCACCCATGTAACAGGTTGCTCAAACTCTCCCCTGCAAAATCTGGCGTTTGCCGTCGGATCGGAACCGCAGTCCCCATTTGCCCGCGCCGTGTTCGGAGGCTTCTCCGATGAAACGGGGGAACGGTGATTCCGTCTCCGCTCACCCGCCTTCCAGCGCAATCCTGTGGCTGTCGAGCAGGCCGGGGGCGCGGGCGGGGTCGCCGCGGCCCCAGCCGCATTCGGTGGCGATGCCGAAATCGGCCACGGTCTGCGCCGCGGCGGCGATGCGGCGGCGGTCGCCCGCGCGGTCGTCGTGGTGGATGATGCCGAGATAGAGCTCGCAGCCTTCGGGCAGGCGCAATTCGGCGAGCGGCGCGTAATAGGCCGCGTCGTCCCGGTGTTTCGGCGCCGGGACGTGGACGAACTGCATCGGCCGCGTGAGCCCGGCGAGGATGCCGTGGATCATCTCGACCGCGTTGGCGAGGTCCGCCGGCATCACGACATGCTCGTCGTTCGGCGTGCCGTAGCACAGATGGTAGCCGAGCTCCGCTGCCGCCGGCACGGTGTTGCCGAGGCGCGCCAGCATGCCGGTAATGTCTTCCTTGTAGCCCGCCGGCCGGCTCGGGAAATAGCCCTCCCAGGCCAGCACCTCCTGGCAGACGTCCCACTGGATCGCCAGGTCGCCGTGCGGGATGGCGGCACAGATATTCGCCAGGTCGGCCTTGAAGGCGCGCTCGTAGGCGGCGAAGAAATCCGGCCGCGCCGACGGCGCGACGAACCAGTAGCCGATCGCCATCGGCGTCGGCAGGCAGACCTGGAAACGCACCCCGGCCGGCAGCGTTCCGGCCTCGCGCATCTCCCGGAAGCGGGCATAGGAGGCGATCGCGTCGGGCGCATAGCCGGGATCGAAGTCGACTGTCGCCGGGTCGACATCGGCCCTGAAGCGGAACAGTTCCCATTCGCGGATCAACTTGCCGTCCCACTGGTGGATGCGCTGCATGTCCTCGTCCGTGGCCACCTCCATCGCCGGATGGTCGGCGACCTTCGCCCGCTGCCAGAAAATCCAGCGCGCCCGCTCCCCGGTCTCGCCGTCCGGAATCCGCTTGAGATGCCCGCCGAGCCGGCCGGCGATCTCGGTGAAAGTCGTATCGGCGTCGGGATAGGGCAGGCTGCCGACGAGATGGGCGCAGGTGAGGGGCATGGGGGAGACTCCCTTAGCATTAACATATCAGATGGCACATCGAAGCAGCAGCAATGAGATGTGGCAAGTAGAGAAAGAAATTGCAGTTGACGGATTTTCGGATTATAGCGCACCTTCGGGGTATCCCAAAAAATGGGGAATATGTAGATGATAGTGTTGAACAGTCGAGATTTGATAAAACGGATTAGAAAGAAGCCTGAAAACTTCTTCATTATACATTACTCTTGCCAAAGCTTATATGACGATAATGAACGGCTTTCTCCTCGTGTAACATCCATTGCTATTTTGCATTTTGTTACCGGGCAAGCAGTTAGCTTTTCAACACATGCGGTTGCAGAAAGGCTTAATATTGAGCGTGAATTTGTACGCGAAAATCTTGATATAATTGAAACTCAATTGCTTGAAGAGTACTTCGAATTCATTCGAGATAAAAGGGATCGGTTTTGGGTGCATTGGAATATGCGCAATTTAACTTATGGTTTTGAACATTTGGAACACAGATATAGGGCACTAGGGGGACCTGGCACTCCAGTAGTTCCGATAGAACACCGTGTAAACCTTAATGATATTCTTAAAGACCGATATGGATCAAAGTATGTCCCTGATCCGAAAATGAAATCTTTAATGGAATTAAATGGTGAAATTCATAGAGATTTTTTGACCGGGAAGGAAGAAGTCCAAGCATTCAATAATAACGAATTTATTCGAATGCACAACTCAACATTGTGCAAAGTAGAGTTCTTTAAGAATGTGATGAACAAAATTGTCAACGGACGAATACGCACAAATTCAAATTCTTTGGGAGTAAAATTGGATCGCCTATTGGAAGCTAGAATTTCTAAAGGTTTGGCGCTCTTAGGCACATGTATCGGACTTATTGTAGTTGCAATTAATGTTTGGATAAACTTTACCTCTGGATCAACAAATTAAGATCATAGATTCATTTTTTTACGACCCATCAGAAAATCGGGGCGGCCCTTGCGGACGCGCCCCGTGAGTTCAGGGAGGAGTAACGGTCAGGCAAACATGCCCGGTCAGCTACACCCGCTTGTCGAACCGCAGGTGTCGCACTTGAGACACGTGCCGTTGCGCACGAGTGTGAAGTTCCCGCATTCGCCGCAGGGATCGCCCTCATAGCCCTTCATCCGCGCTTCGCGGATCCGGTCGAGCTTGAGGTCGACCGCCTCGGCGACCGCGGGAGATACCTCGAGAGCCGCTGACCCGCTCCCGAGTTCCGCGGTCTGCAAGCTGCCATTCCCGCCGCCGGAGGATGCGGCGGAAACGCCGGCAGGCTTGCCGACCGAAGACTGTTGTGCGGAACCGTTGCCGGCTCCGTTGGCTCCATTGCCGGCTCCATTGCCGTTGCCCGATCCGTTCGCGGCGAGCGACAGGCCGCCCTCCAGGACGGCGAACTTGTTGCGCAGGAAGCCGTTGCTGGCGACCTTCTGGACGCCGTCGAGTACCCGGGCGGCGGCGGCCTGGGCGGCCTCGTCGTCGGGCAGGGCGCTCTCGTCGGCGCCGTTGCCGATGATGTCGGGCAGCAGGTCGGTGCCGGTGGCGTGGGCCAGGTCTTCCCGGCCGAGATAGGATACCGCCAGCTCGCGGAAGATGTAGTCGACCACCGAGGTCGCCATCTTGATGGCGTCGTTGCCCTCGACCAGGCCCTGGGGCTCGAAGCGGGTGAAGGTGAAGGCGTCGACGAACTCGTCCAGCGGCACGCCGTATTGCAGGCCCATCGAGATGGCGATGGCGAAGCTGTCCATAATGCTGCGGAAGGCGCTGCCTTCCTTGTGCATGTCGATGAAGATTTCGCCGAGCGTGCCGTCCTCGTATTCGCCGGTGCGCAGATAGACCTTGTGGCCGCCGACGATGGCCTTCTGGGTATAGCCGCGCCGCCGGTCCGGCAGGCGCTCCCGCCAGGCCCGCTGCTGCATCTTCTCCGCGACCTTCATGGCGGCATGGGCCGCGACCTGCGCCGCCCTTTCCGCCGCCGGGGCCTCGACGACCGCTTCCCTGGCGTCCTCGGCCGCGTCCTCGTCGCCGAGACCGTCGAACACCGTGGCCGACAGGGGCTGGCTGAGCTTGGAGCCGTCGCGGTAGAGCGCATTGGCCTTCACGCCCAGTTTCCAGGACAGTTCGTAGGCGTCGCGGCAGTCCTCGACCGTCGCGCGGTTCGGCATGTTGATGGTCTTGGAGATCGCGCCGGAAATGAAGGGCTGCGACGCCGCCATCATGCGGATATGGCTCTCCCAGCTCAGGAAACGCTTGCCGGTCCGCCCGCACGGCGAGGCGCAGTCGAACACCGGCAGATGCTCGTCCTCGAGGTGCGGCGCGCCCTCCAGGGTCATCGCCCCGCAGACCCAGGTGTTTGCCGCGTCGATCTCGCTGCGCTCGAAGCCGAGAGCGGCGAGCATGTCGAATTCGGGATCGTTCAGGGCGTCGGGGTCGAGGCCGAGCCGGTTGACGCAGAAATCCTCGCCCAGGGTCCATTTGTTGAAGATGAACTTGATGTCGAAGGCCTGGGCGAGGGCGTTCTCGACCCGCTCGATCAGCGGTTCGGTGAAGCCGGCCCTGCGCAAGGCCGCATGGTCGATCGCCGGCGAGTCCTTCAGGGAGCCGTGGCCGACGGCGTATCGGATCATTTCCTCGATCTGCGGCGTGGCGTAGCCCAGGGTACGCAGGGCGAGCGGCGCCAGCCGGTTGATGATCTTGAAATAGCCGCCGCCGGCGAGCTTCTTGAACTTGACCAGGGCGAAGTCCGGCTCGATGCCGGTGGTGTCGCAGTCCATGACCAGGCCGATCGTGCCGGTCGGCGCGATCACCGTCGCCTGGGCGTTGCGGTAGCCGGCGGCTTCGCCTTTCTCGTATGCCCGGTCCCATGCCGCTCGGGCGGCGTCGAGCAGCGCCGCATCCGGGCAGGCCGCCCGGACGAGGGGAACGGGGAGGACGGTGAGGTCCTCGTAGCCTTCGGTCTCGCCATGGGCGGCGCGGCGGTGGTTGCGCATCACCCGCAGCATGCCGGCGGCGTTGTCGGCGTAGCCGGGGAAGGGGCCCAGTTCGGCCGCGATATCGGCCGAGGTCTCGTAGGCCGCGCCGGTCATCAGGGCGCTCACCGCGCCGCAGAAAGCGCGGCCGGCCTTGCTGTCGTAGGGCAGGCCCGAGGCCATCAGGTAGCCGCCGACATTGGCGAAGCCGAGGCCGAGCGTGCGGTAGCGGTAGGACAGCTCCGCGATCCGGCGCGACGGGAACTGCGCCATCAGCACCGAGATTTCCAGCGTCAGGGTCCACAGCCGCACGGCGTGCTCGAAACCGGCGACGTCGAACGACCCGTCGGGCTGCCGGAAGGCGAGCAGGTTGAGCGACGCCAGGTTGCAGGCCGTGTCGTCCAGGAACATGTATTCCGAGCACGGGTTCGAGGCGTTGATGCGCCCGCCGGCCGGGCAGGTGTGCCATTCGTTGATCGTCGAATCGAACTGGACGCCCGGATCGGCCGACTGCCAGGCGGCTTCGGCGATCTGCTTCCACAGCTCGCCGGCGTCGACCGTGGCGTGCGCTTCCCCGGTGGTCCGCTTGAATAGCGTCCACTCGCCGTTCGCCATCGCGGCTTCGAGGAATTCGTTGGTGACGCGCACCGAATTGTTGGAATTCTGGCCGGAGACCGTGAGGTAGGCCTCGGAATCCCAGTCGGTGTCGTAGGTCGCGAATTCGATCTCCTCGAAGCCCTGTTCGGCGAACTGGATGACCCGCTGGATGTAGTTCTGCGGCAGCATCGCCTTGCGCGCGGCCCGGATCGCCTTCTTCAGGCTCGGGTTGGCGCGCGGGTTGAAGGGCTCGGCGCCGTCGAACTCGCGGCAGGCCCGCATGACCGCGTTGAGATGCTTGCGCGCCAGCTTGGAGCCGGCGACCAGCGCGGCGACCTTCTGCTCTTCCCTCACCTTCCAGTTGACGAATTCCAGGATGTCCGGATGGTCGACGTCGACGATCACCATCTTGGCAGCGCGCCGCGTGGTGCCGCCGGACTTGATCGCCCCGGCCGCCCGGTCGCCGATCTTGAGGAAGCTCATCAGGCCGCTGGACTTGCCGCCGCCCGACAGGGGCTCGTTCGCACCGCGCAGGTTCGAGAAGTTGGTGCCGGTGCCGGAGCCGTATTTGAACAGCCGCGCCTCGCGGACCCACAGGTCCATGATGCCGCCGTCGTTCACCAGGTCGTCGCCGATCGACTGGATGAAGCAGGCGTGGGGCTGCGGATGCTCGTAGGCCGAGCTCGCTTCCGTCAGCGCGCCGGTCTCGTGATCGACATAGTGGTGGCCCTGGCCGGGGCCGTCGATGCCATAGGCCCAGTGCAGGCCGGTGTTGAACCATTGCGGCGAGTTCGGCGCCGCCATCTGGCGCGCCAGCATGAAGCGCATCTCGTCGTAGTAGGCGCGGGCGTCGGCCTCATCGGCGAAATAGCCGCCCTTCCAGCCCCAGTAGGTCCAGGTGCCGGCCAGCCGGTCGAAGACCTGCCGGGCGCTGGACTCGCCGCCGGTCGCGGCATCCTTTCCAGGCGCGCGCCGGGCCAGCCAGGCGGGGACATTCTCTTCCGGAACGGGTTCGAGGTCGGCGGCGTCCGCGACCCCGGCCTTGCGAAAATATTTCTGGGCCAGAATGTCGATGGCGACCTGGGACCAGTCCTCCGGCGCTTCCACCCGGTCGTTCCTGAACACGACCGAGCCGTCCGGATTGCGGATCTCGCTCGTCGCCTTCCGGAAGGCGATGCCGTCATAGGCATCCTTGCCTTCGACCGTGAACTGGCGCCGGATTTTCATCGGCATGTCCCTCTCGATCCGTCGGGCGCCGAACCGGCACCGATACCCTCATCCCATATCTTGGGCCTTAGCAGCCCATTACCCCCAGATATTGAGCGAAAGCGACGGTCGAGTCAACGAAAAATACACAATATCTTGTGGGTAGCCTTATCGGCTCTGACTATATCATGGGCAAGATTACAATATTTAGCGACTTCACCCAAGCCTGTGCATAGCGTGGAAAAGTGCGGAAATGGCAGGCGTTCGAGGCTATTTGCGCAATCGGTTCTGTCGCATCGATGAGGCGTGCCACCCCGGACGTCGGGAAGCGGCGATCCGGGGCCGTGAGCCACGCTCACGGGGTGTTCGGATCGGCTCCGGTCCCCGGTTCGCCCTTCGGTCGGCCGGGGCGGCACTCCGGGTTCTTTCGGTTGGTAGAGAACAGGCGGTCGTGGAATCCACCGGATCGACGATCCGACCCGAACACCGTGTCGGGAACGCGCCCCGCCTAAGCCTTCCGGCCGGCCATCGCGACGCCGAAAATCGCGAGGACGACGAGCGCCGCGCCGAGCCACTGGGTCGCCCCGAAGGCCTCGCCGAACAGGGCGACCGCCATGACGATGGTGAAGATCGGCTCCAGGTTCATCACCAGCGCCGTACGCGCTTCGCGCAGGAAATTGAGCGCGCCGTAAAACATCACGAAGGCCGTGCAGATGAATGCGATCGTGCCGGCGAACGCCGCCCAGCCGGTCGCGCTGTTCGGCCACTGGAAGCCGCCGGAGGCGGCAAGGGTGCCGCCGTACAGGACGGACGAGCCGAGGACCATCCAGAAGGCCACCGCAACCGGCGACATGCCGTGGCGCATCAGCTTGCCGCTGACCAGGATGTTGCCGGAGATCGCCAGCGCCGACACCAGGGCGAGCACAACGCCCACCGGATGCAACTCGCCCTCGGTATCGAGGGCCAGGTACAGGCCGGCGAAGGCGACGACGAGGCCGATCGCCATGGCCGGGCGCAGCGGCTCGATCCGCAACGCCGCCGCCAGCAGCCCGACCAGGAAGGGAAAGAGGTAGAAGACGAGGATCGACAGGCTGACCGACATCCGGTCGAAGGCCGACAGCAGCGACCAGCCGTTGACCGAAAACAGGATCGCGGCGAGCACCACCCAGCCCGCCATGCCGCGGGGAACCGCCGGCCATGTCCGCCGGGCGGCGAACCAGAGGCAGAGGAGCGGCACAAGAAACCAGGAGCGGCCGACCAGCACCGTATCGACCGAGACGCCGTGCCGGTAGCTCTCCTTGGCCAGATTGTTGTTGGCGCTGAAAAGGATCGTCGCGACCAGGATCAGCAGATAGCCGATCGCCGCCCGGTCGCTCAGTAGGCGGGCGAAGGGAGAGTGCCGGGGCGCAACGGTGGGCGACGGGGATTCGGGCGTCGAGGTTTCGGGCGTCGGGGCCTCGTCCTTCGGCGCGTCTGCCTTCGGGGCGTCGGGGGGCGTTTCGGCGGGCGATGTCATGGGCCGCCTCCTATCCCAAGCGCATGGCGCGCGGGCAAGGCTTTTCGCGCCGAAGCTGGACGCCGCCCCCCGGCTTTGCCATATAATCCGGCGCAAGCATCACCGACGTTGCCACGTCAGGAGCGCGAACCCGCCTTGGGCACGCATATCGGCGCCCGTATCGTCGATCCGGCGGCTGTGCTACCCTCGCCGGTCCGAGCGATATTGTACCGGATGCGCGGACATCCTATCCTTGAGCCGTGATCCGCTCATGGCGCAACGCCGCCAGTCGAAAGGTCTGGGAAGGCGGGATTCCGAACCGGTTTCGCGGCCTGGATGCCGCTGCCGCCGTCGATCTGTTGCTGGCGCTCAACGCTGCCGGTGCGCTCAGCGACCTGAGCCCGCTCAAAAGCGTCGGGTTGCACAAGTTGAAGGGCGCGCGTGCAAACCAGTGGGCAATGACAGTGAACGGGCCGTGGCGGATTTGTTTCGAGTTCCGGTCGGGCGACGCCTGGGAAGTCGAGATCGTCGATTATCATAGGGGATGAATGCCATGCTCCCGGTTTCGCATCCCGGCAGGCTGTTAAGGCGCGAACTCGATGCCAGGGGCCTGAACGCCAGCGGGCTGGCGCGCGAGCTCGGCGTTTCGTCGGGCCGCGTGACGGACATTCTGAACGGCCGCCGTTCGATCAGCGCCGACACGGCGGTTCGCCTCGGCCTTTATTTCGGCAATGGCGCCTCGTTCTGGTCCGGTCTCCAGAGTCAGTACGATATCGCACGGGTCGAACGGGACCGCGGCGCTGAGATCGCCGGGCTTGTGCGCCCGGCGGACGCCGCGTAGACCGCCCCGTCCATCGCACCGCTGGACGCCGCCCCCCGGCTTTGCCATATAGTCCGGCGCAAGCATCTCCGCATCTGCCGCGACAGGAGCGCGAACCCGCCTTGGGCACGCATATCGGCACCCGCATCTATACCGCCCTGAACGGCCAGCAGGTCGGCACGGACGGTCAGGGCAACCGTTACTATGTCGAACGGCACGAGCCGACGACGGCCCGCAAGCGCAAGCGCTGGGTCATCTACAAGGGCGAGCGCGAGGCCTCGCGCGTGCCGCCGGAATGGCACGGCTGGCTGCATTACACGGTCGACGAGACGCCGGACGAGGCGCTGCTGGAGCGAAAATCCTGGCAGATCGAGCACAAGCCCAACCTGACCGGCACGCCCGAGGCCTGGCATCCGCCGGGCAGCGAATACGAAGGCGGCCGGCGCGACGCGGCGACCGGCGACTACGAGCCGTGGCGCCCTTCGTGACAGCGGGTGCGCAGCCGCCGGGCTGCGGGGCCCGGCGCCGTGCAATCGCCGCAATTCCCGGTCCATAAAGAAATCCCGGATCGAGACAGGCCCCCGCCGATGAGGGAAAACCGCACCGTCCTTGCGCTCACCGGCGCCTTCGCCATTGCGCTGATCCTGGCCGGCATGGCCTTCGGGCTGGCGGGCGGAGAGGGCGCGCGGCGTGGCTACCTGCTCCACGCAACCTACGACCAGGCCGACGGGCTGGCCGCCGGCGCGCCGGTCTATCTCGCCGGCGTGCATGTCGGATCGGTCGAGCGCATGCGCCTCGATCCGCAGCGCTTCAAGGCGCAGGTCGCCTTGCGGATCGACGAGGGCGTCGGCATCCCGGAGGAAAGCGCCGCCATGATCGTCAGCGACGGCGTGCTGGGCGGCAAATTCGTCAAGATCGAACCGGGCTCCGGCGAGGACACGATGGCCGAGGGCAGCGAATTCGAGCTGGTGCAGGACGCCGTGATCGTCGAGAGCCTGCTCGAGCGGATCGTGCAGTCCGCTGCCGCCGCGCGCCGGACCGGTTCGGACAGGTAGGGACGCACCGCTGTGGGACACAGGCTGATCGAAACGGTAATGGGGGCGGTGGTCCTTGCGGTCGCCGCGCTGTTTCTGGTCTTCGCCTGGAACACGGCCGATTTGCGTCCGGTCGAGGGCTACACCCTGAAGGCCGGATTCGCCTCGGTCGGCGGGCTGGGGCCGGGCAGCGATGTGCGGATCGGCGGGGTCAAGGTCGGCTCGGTGACCGGCCAGCGCATCGATCCGGAAAGTTATCGCGCCGAAATCGACTTCACCGTGCGCACCGGCCTCGCACTGCCCGCCGATACCGAAGCGTCCGTGACCAGCGACGGCCTGCTCGGCGGCAAATATCTGCGGCTGGTTCCCGGCGTGTCGAAGCAGCGCCTGGCGCCGGGCGATTCCCTCGAGAATACGCGCGACGCACTGGCGCTGGAAGAATTGCTGGCGCGCGCGATATTCCTGCTTGCCGAACCGCCGCGAGAAGCCGAGGACGGCGGCCAGTCGACCGAAAGCGACGCACAATGACCGACGCGCAGCGCGCCATGGAGTCCGGCTCCCGGCCCGGCGAACAGGGTTGGGACCCCGACCGTTACGCCCGGCAGGCCCGCTTCGTCGCGGACCTGGGGATGCCGGTCGTCGAACTGCTGGCGCCGCGGAAGGGCGAGAAAATTCTCGACCTGGGCTGCGGCGACGGCGCGCTCACGCTCAAACTCAGGGAGATGGGCGTCGACGTGACCGGCGTCGATGCGAGCGCACCGCAGATCGAGGCCGCCCGGGCCCTCGGCCTGGACGCGCGGGTCATGGACGGGCAGCGGCTCGATCTGCCGTCCGAAGCCTACGACGCCGTTTTCTCCAACGCGGCGCTGCACTGGATGGACGAGGATCCCGATGCCGTGATCCGGGGTGTCTGGCAGGCGCTCAAGCCAGGCGGCCGTTTCGTCGCCGAAATGGGCGGCGGCGACAATGTCGGGCGCATCCGCCGGGCGGTCGAGGCCGCGTTCCGGCGGCGGAAGCTCGATCCGGACCTTTACAATCCCTGGTATTTCCCGGAACCCGACGAATACCGGGTGCGGCTCGAAAACGCCGGCTTTGCGGTGCGCGATATTCGCCTGATCGATCGGATGACCCCGCTGCCCGGCGAACTCGGCGGCTGGCTCGACACCTTCGCCGAGAGCTGGCTGGCGGCGCTGAGCGCGGCCGAGGCCGAGGCGGTGAAGGCCGAAGTGGCCCGGGATGTCGAGCCCGAGTTGCGCGATGCCGATGGCGTCTGGAACGCAGATTATGTCCGCCTGCGCTTCGCCGCCGACAAGCCGCGGTAGCCGCCGCTAATAACCGAAAGCGCCGATGGCGTCCGCACAACCGATATGCCCATTCTGAAACTGCTTGCCGGCAGAGGCCCGGGCCTGCTGTTCGCCGTTTCGGCAATCCTCGCCGTTGCGTTGACGCCCGTTCCCGGCAGCGCCCAGCAAACCGATCCGGAGACCCGGGCGGCTCCGGAAAAGAAAGCGCAGGAGGAGCCGCCGGAAGAGCCGTTCGAGCCGGACCTCAAGCAGGTCGTCCTGCAGGGTCTGGACAAGGAGACCGCCCGCATCCTTACCTTCGGCGGTCCGGTCGGCGAAACCGTCCGGTTCCGGACCCTGGACATCGCGATACGCCGCTGCCAGCGCACGCCGCCGGGCGAACCGCCCGAAAGGGCGGCTTTCCTGCAGATTTACGATATCGACCCGGAGACCGGGAAGCGGACAATGGCGTTCAGCGGCTGGATGTTCAAATCCAAGCCGGCGCTCTCGGCGATGGATCACCCGATCTACGACGTCTGGGTGAAGGACTGCAAATAGAGCTCGAATGCGCCCTCCGGCAGCGTTCGCGGAAATTCGGCCTCGACCGCCAGCGCTTCGTGCAGCAGGCGGCGGTATTCCCGGCGCGTCACCTCGACCGCGCCGAAACGCGCCAGATGGTCGGTCAGGAACTGGGTGTCGAGCAGCCTATAGCCGGCGCGGTCCAGCCGGGCCACCAGATGGACCAGGGCGACCTTGCTGGCGTCGGTCTCCAGGGTAAACATGCTTTCGCCGAAAAAAGCGCCGGCGATCGCGACGCCGTAAAGGCCGCCGACCAGCGCGTCGCCCCGCCAGCATTCGACGGAATGGGCAAAACCCGCCCGGTGCAGTTCGGCATAGGCGCGCAGGATATCGTCGTTGATCCAGGTTTCCCGCCGGCCCCGGCGCGGCGCGGCGCAAGACTGCATCACCCGGCCGAACGCCGTATCGACGCGCACGGCCAATCCGGCTCGGCGGACCGTACGGCGCAGCCGCCGCGGGAGATGGAAACCGTCGAGCGGGACAATGCCGCGCCACTCCGGATCGACCCAGACGATATCGGAATCGCCGCGCGATTCGCCCATGGGAAACAGGCCGGTCGTATAGGCGCGGAGCAACAGCTCGGGGGTCAGGCGGTATTCCATGCCTGTTCCGGGCGGACGCTCTCAGGCCCCGGCCTGCCGGGCGACATACGCCTCCAGCCAGCGGATATCGTACTCGCCGTTGATGAAATCGTCCTGCGCCATCAGTTGCCGGTGCAGCGGGATGGTCGTGCGCACGCCGGTGATGACGAATTCCTCCAGCGCACGCCGCAGCCGCATCAGGCATTCGTTTCGAGTCGCGCCGTGGACGATCAGCTTGGCGATCATGCTGTCGTAATGGGGCGGTACCGAATAGCCGGCATAGAGGCCGGAATCGACCCGCACGCCCAGGCCGCCCGGCGGATGGTATTCGACGATCCGGCCGGGCCACGGCGCGAAGGTTGCCGGATCCTCGGCATTGATCCGGCATTCGATGGCGTGGCCGTAGAAATCGATGTCCTCCTGTTTGAACGACAGGGGCGCGCCGTCGGCAATCCGGATCTGCTCGCGGACGATATCGATGCCGCTGATCGCCTCGGAGACCGGATGTTCGACCTGGAGGCGGGTGTTCATCTCGATGAAATAGAACTCGCCGTTCTCGTAAAGGAATTCGAGCGTTCCGGCGTTGCGGTAGCCCAGGCTGCGGATGGCATTGCAGCCGATCTCGCCGAGGCGCTGGCGTTCCCCGGCATTGAGCGCGGGGGAGGGGGCCTCCTCCAGCACTTTCTGGTGGTTGCGCTGCAGGGAGCAGTCGCGCTCGCCGAGATGGACGACGTTGCCCTCGTCGTCGGCGACGATCTGCAATTCGATGTGGCGCGGGTTGGCGAGGTATTTTTCGAGATAGACGCTGTCGTCGCCGAAATTCGCCTTGGCTTCGCGGCGGGCGAGATTGATCTGCTCGGCCAGAACGTCTGCATTGTCGGCGACTTTCATGCCCTTGCCGCCGCCGCCGCTCGCCGCCTTTATGAGCACCGGATAACCGATCCGGTCGGCGGTCTGCCGGGCGTCGTCGATCGCGGCGACAGCGCCGTCGCTGCCGGGGACGACCGGCACCCCGGCCGCTATCATCGCCTCCTTGGCGGCGACCTTGTCGCCCATCGTCTCGATATGCTGCGGCGACGGGCCGATGAAAACGATACCGTGGGCCTCGACGATCTCCGCGAAATAGGCGTTTTCCGAGAGGAAACCGTAACCGGGATGGATCGCCTCGGCGCCGGTGATCATTGCGGCGCTGACGATGTTCGGAATGTTGAGATAGGATTCGGCCGATGGGGCCGGCCCGATGCAGACGCTCTCGTCGGCCAGCCGGACCTGCATGGCATTTTCGTCGGCCGTCGAATGCACCGCGACCGTATGGATTCCCATCTCGCGGCAGGCGCGGTGGATGCGCAGGGCGATCTCGCCGCGGTTGGCGATCAGTATCTTGTCAAACACCGGTCTGGGCTTCCGGTCGGTCCGGGTGGCGGGACAGGGCGGCCTCCCGCGCTATTCCACAATCGCCAGAACGTCGCCGAATTCCACCGGGATGCCGTTCTCGACGACGATCTGCTTTACGGTGCCGGCGTGCGGCGCCTTGATCTCGTTGAAGGTCTTCATGGCCTCGACCAGCATCAGGGTCTGGCCGATGCTCACGCTATCCCCGACATCGATGAAAGCGGCCGCCCCCGGCTCGGACGAGAGATAGACGGTGCCGACCATGGGCGAGGTGACGGCGCCGGGATGGTCGGCCGATATCGCCGCCGGGATTTCGGGCGCAGGCCCTCCGGCCTGGTGCGGCGTACCGCCGGCCTCCGCCGGCGCGGAAGGCGCTCCCGGCGCCGGTGCATAGACCATGGCGCCAGCCTGCTGGCGGGCGACGCGGATCCTGACGTCGCCGTTGTCGTACTCGATCTCCGTCAAGCCGGTCTCGTCCAACAATTCCGCGAGACGCCGCACGCTGTCGTTGTCGATCGTCTTGGACATGGAGAAATGCTCCGTGCGGAAAGGCGGGTCGGCCGGGCAGCGGGCGCCGCAGGCCGGCTCACCCGCTCCCCGGCGAACCGGTCGCCGATAAGTGCAGCGCCAGCGCCTGAAGCGCAAGCCGGTAACTGTCCGCACCGAAGCCGGATATCGCGCCCAGCGCCGCCTGGGCGATATAGGATCGGCGGCGGAAGGATTCACGGGCGTGGACGTTCGACAGATGCACCTCCACCGTCGGCAGGCCGACCGCGCGGACCGCGTCGAGCAGCGCGACCGAGGTGTGGGTGAAGGCGCCGGCGTTGATGACGATGCCGCTGCAACCGGATGCGGCGCCGTGGATGAGTTCGACCAGCTCGCCCTCGTGGTTGCTCTGGCGGCAATCGACCTCCAGCCCCAGCTCGCCGCCCCAGACCCGGCACTTTTCCTCGATCTCCGGCAGGGTCGCCGCACCGTAGATTTCCGGCTCCCGGCTGCCGAGAAGATTAAGGTTCGGGCCGTTCAGTAAAAGGACAGTGTGCATCGGGGCGTCTGTAGCAACATTATTTTTCGTATCTCAAAGTTTACCAGACTAGTGCCTACCGGCCTAGGCTGTGTCCTCATTCGGAAGTGGCGTTCGAAAAATCTTCGGCGAAATTCGTAATGGCGACCGTGCCTTGGGGAAACTCGGCGACGATGTTGAGCTTTCCGCCCATAGTTTCGATATAGGCCCGCAGATTCGAAACATACATATCCGCCCGTCGTTCCAGTTTGGCGACGGCGGGCTGGTTCACATTCAGGGCCTCGCCGAGCGCTTTCTGGGTCAGCGCCCGCGCCTTGCGGAGTCCGTGAAGCGGCATGGCCGCACGAAGTTCTGCCTTGCGGGCCTCCACCCGCGCCCGCCGCTCCGGTTTGAACTCCTTTGTCAATTCGCAAATATCGTGGCGCCCTGTCATTCGATCGATCCTTCCTCTCCCGTTCAAGCGAAATGCTGGCGATAAAGTCGTCCGTCAAGTCGTTGCGTGAGGGATCGTTGGCAGCGTTCGCCATTCAGGCCGTCGCGCCTGCCGCACCCGGTTGATCCGGCGTCGCAACCGGCCCATCTGTTGCCGGCACGGACCGGCAGGCGGATATGAGCGGGTACGATTTCGATTTCTTTGTCATCGGCGCCGGATCGGGCGGCACCAGGGCGGCCCGGATCGCCGCCGCCCACGGCGCGAAGGTTGGGGTTGCCGAGGAACGCCATCTCGGCGGCACCTGCGTCAATGTCGGCTGCGTGCCGAAAAAGCTGTTCACCTACGCCGCCCATTTCGCCGAGGATTTCGAGGACGCGGAGGGCTTCGGCTGGACAGTCGGGCCGCGCCGCCACGCCTGGCCGAAGCTGATCGCCAACAAGAACCGCGAAATTGCCCGGCTGAACGGCATCTACGAGCGCCTGATCGAAGGGCCGGGGGCCGAGATTTTCGACAGCCGCGCGGTTTTCCTCGACCGCCATACGCTCGACGTCGGCGGCAGGCGGATCACGGCCGACAAGGTCCTGATTGCGGTCGGAGGACGGCCTTTCGTGCCCGATTTCGACGGCAGCGAGCATACGATCACCTCCGACGACGCCTTTTTCCTGCCGGAGCTGCCCGAACGCATCCTCATCGTCGGCGGCGGCTATATCGCGGTCGAGTTCGCCGGCATCTTCAGTGGC
>FZLR01000096.1 GCA_900197615.1 Rhodospirillaceae bacterium Spongia-Bin9 | reverse complement strand
CTAGTTTCTACTTGCAGGCCATGGGGCCTCAGCCGGCGTGCTCGTTCATGAAGTCTTCCATCAGGGTTTGAAGCCGGATCGGCATTTCCTGCATCGGGCAGTGGCCGCAGTCCATCATCACCAGTTCGATGTTCTTGTGCCACTTGAGGAAGGTGTTGCGCATGTCGTCTTCCAGGAAATTCGGCTGGTCGTAGCGGCACCCGATGACCAGGAAGGGCACGTCGTGGGCCCCGGCCTCGTCGGAAAAATCGTGCAGGGTCCACATGTCGAGATAGCCCCGCGCCGCCACGGGCGTGCGGGTCTCGCGGGCCAAGCGCAGCTTCACCTCCTGCCATTGGCGGGACAGCTGCCCGCCGGTGATCCGGTCGGCCAGTTCCCGGGCCTTGTCGTCGTCGGTAATGACATCGACGAAGAACTGGCGCTCCTCGTCGCTCATCTTGATGCCCGCCGCCGACACTGGGCCGATGGCGACGACGCTCTTGATGCGCTCCGGCGCGTCGATGGCCAGGCGCTCGACCACCATGCCGGTCATGGAGAACCCGACCAGATGGAACTTCTCGTAGCCAAGGTGGTCGGCCAGGGCGAGGGTATCGGCAGCCCCCTCCACCTCGTTGTATTCGCCGGTCCGGTCCAGGGATTCGCCGTAGCCCCGCAGGTCCGTCAGGATGTAGGTGAAACGCTCGGTATCCAGATAAGGCAGCGTCGGGTCCCAGCTCTCGGCGCTGGCCAGCCAGTCGTTGTACAGGAAGGCCTTCTCGGGGCCGTTTCCGTGAATTCGATGTCCGAGTACCATGGTCTCCTCCCTCCTTCGCGCGCCGGTCTACGGGCGGGCATCGCTGGACGAGTGTCCAAACTACTTCAGAATTGCCGGTTGCGCTTCTAAATAGAATAATCGCGTTCTACCCGGACTACTCCAGGCCGGCGCCTTCGTCCGCCGGGTAGTTCAATTCGATCAGAACGCCGTTCGGGTCGTGGACGAATACCTGGTGCAGGTTGACATCCGGCACCTTGCGATGGCGGGCCGGAACTCCGTGTTTCTCCAGCGTCTCGACCATTTCCCTCAAGCCCGTCGCCTCGAAGGCGATGTGATCGATCGGGCCCGTGGCGGCGTCCCCGGAGCCGTCGCGGATGTTATCGACTTTGTCGAGATAGTCCCGGCGATCGGCCAAATGGACCACCGCGCGGTCGCCGAGATAAATCCAGTGGCCGATGAAATCGAAGGGCGGCCGGAAGCCCTCCTCGAGGCCCAGGACATCGACATAGAATTTGCGGGTTGCCTCGAGATTTTCGGCGGCCACGAGAAAGTGGTTGAGGTTTTCCAGGGGCAAGGTCTGTTTCTCCACGCGGAATGTATCGAGCGGGCGTCCCGGTCTTCTACGGCATGGCGAAGTCGAACCGATCGGATTCGGTCGCCGGCACCAGGGGGCTTAGTTGGTACTGCGGCAGTCGGGATCAACGGACCATTGTCCGCGAGCCGGGCCGAAGTCTCGCATGTCGTTCGGCACGCCGGATCGGCGCCGGTCGGCCTGCTGACCTATCGGGGCCGACGATTCCGGTGGCCGGGAATTGAGGCCAGATATCGGGAACTTGTGCCTGCACAGGCACGGGCACTATGCTTTCGGACAGCGAGGAAAGCCCCGGGGCAGGACCGATGCAGCAAAGCGCCACCGCCGCGGCGACGGAGACCGACGCCGCGCAGCCGTTGCTGAAGCTTGAGGATGTGGTCACCTATTACGGGTCGATCAGGATCCTCAAGGAGGTCAACCTGGAGGTCTACCCGGGCGAGGTGGTGTCGCTGCTGGGCGGCAACGCGTCGGGCAAAACGACCACCATGAAGACCATCCTCGGCCTGGTGAAGCCGGTGTCCGGCGCCGTCTGGTTCGGCGGCAAGCGCATCGACGGCCTGTCCACCGGCGAGGTGATCGCCATGGGCTTGGCGCCGGTGCCCGAGGCGCGGCGCCTGTTCCCGACCATGACCGTGCGCGAAAACCTGCTCATGGGGGCCTACGTCCACCGCCGCGAGAAAAGCAACCGGACCCAGGAGGACATGGACCGGGTGCTGGAGCTGTTTCCCGCCATCCGCGAGCGCCTGGGCCAGATCGGCGGCACGCTGTCCGGCGGCGAGCAGCAGATGGTCGCCGTCGCCCGCGCCCTCATGGCCCGCCCCAGGATGATTCTCATGGACGAGCCGTCCATGGGCCTGGCGCCGGCCCTGGTCGAGAAAGTCTACGAGATCATCGCCGAGATCGAAGCCACCGGCACGACCATGTTCATCGTCGAGCAGAACGCCACCATGGCGCTGTCTGTGGCCGACCGGGGCTATGTGCTTCAGAACGGACGGATCGTCATCAGCGACACGGCCGAGAACATTTTGAAGAGCGAAATTATCCGCAAGGCCTACCTGGGCGAGGCCTGAGGCGCCCGCGAAACGGGCTTGGTGGAACGGGCTCGGCGGCGCCTTCGAATGGTGCGAGACCCGCTTTATCGGCGACGACTGAGCGTTGCATCGGCATTGGCGCCGTTCCGGAAGTTCTGACGTGTCCGAACGCCCCGAAACGCTCCTATCCTGAACTGCCCGCGATCGAGGAAGCGTTTCCGGGTCCCTCGGCGGCCCGCTTCGACAGGGCCGGTCTGCCGCTATGGGAGACCGGGTTGCGGCTGGCGCTGGCCGCGCCCTCGTCATATCGAACGAACCCGCCTACTACGCCCCCCGTCGCGACTGCGGTCTTCTGGATCGGCTGGCACGTATACCGCACCCGCCGAAAGGACGGTCCCGGCGAGACCGCGCCGGTGCGCGTTCCCGACTGAGCGGATCCTTCGGGGTTTCCCCCTTCATTGCACCAGCGGCGAATCGGTGGCGGCGATATCGAAGCCGGAAATCTGCGCGTCTCCGGCGAGCAGCTGAACATACTGCCGGAAGGCCCGCCGCCAGGACGCTTCTTTCAGATAGTCCGCGACCTTGTCGGCCACGACCTCAAACGGCAGCAACCGGCCTGTTACGCGCTTGTCGACGCGCACGACATGGATGCCGTAGCGCGTCTTGACAGGCACCGGAGAGAGCTGCCCCTCTTCCAGATTGAACAGAAAAGTCTCCATCTCCGGAACCGTATCGCCGCGCGAAAGCTGACCCAGCCGGCCGTCATTGTGTTTCGAATCGCAGGCCGAATGGGCCCGTGCCAGTTCGCCGAAACGCTCCGGCGCCCCATTCAAGGTATCGATCAAGTCTCCGGCCTGCGCCTCGGCCCGCTCGCGCTGCGCCTCGTCGTCGGGCGCTGCCGCAAGCAGGATATGCGCGGCCTCGACCAGATCGGCGCTGCTGAAGCGCGCCGGGTTGTTGTCGTAATAGCGGCGGCATTCCGCCTCGGCAGGCTCTGGAATATCCACTTCGCTATCGATCACGGCCTGGACGGCTGCCGATTCGTCGGCCTCGTCGATCTCCAGCGCGTGGGCCCGGTCGAGCAATAGCGCCCGGATCACCAGCCATTCGGCTGCGGCGCGCCGTGCTGCGGCGACATTCCCGGCCGGGTGATACTGCATTTCGCGCAGGATATCGTCCTCGTCGATGCAGCGGCCGTTGACCTGGATTCCGGTCACGATCGGGTCAGGCTGCACGGCGGCCTTCCCGGGTGCGCACCACCTGGTAGCCGCGCCGTCCCAGATAGCCGACCGGCGCGCTCCAGATATGGACCAGGCGGCTGAACGGGAAGATCAGGAAGATCGTGAGGCCGAGGAAAATGTGCACCTGGTAGACCCAGTTCACGTCGGCTACATAGTCCGCCGCCCCGTCCTGGAAGGTGACGATCTTCTGCGCCCACAGCGACAACGCGACCATAACCTCGCCGCCTTCCCGGTGCGCCCAGGAGAACGGGATCGTCGCCAGTCCGAGCACAAGCTGCAGCCACAGCAGGACCAGGATCGCGATGTCCATCGCGCTCGAGGTCTTCCGGATTCGGGGATCGAACAACCTCCGGTGCAGAAGCATGGTGAGGCCGATGAAGCAGACGATGCCGAAGATGCCGCCGGCGACGATCGCCATCATCTGCTTGGCGCCGGAACTGAGGCCGAAGGCGTGGTAGATCTCCTTGGGCGTCAGCAGGCCGACGAGATGCCCCAGGAACAGGAGCAGGATGCCGACATGGAACAGCACGCTGCCCATGATGAGCTGCCGGCGCCGCAGCAACTGGCTCGATCCGCTGCGCCAGGTGTATTGCTCGCGGTCGAACCGGATCAGGCTGCCGGCCAGAAACACCGTCGCCGCGAAATAGGGGTAATAGCCGAAGACGAGGATATGGAACCAGTCACCCATGGTCATGCTCCGTCCTGTCCGCGCGATGGACGATCGCCTGGGGCGACCGCAAGCTCCGCCATTCGGTTAAGGGAGTCGCGGGCCGCGGCGCATCCGCCGTCCGGGGCGCCGGAAAAGGCCGGCGCCTCCTCCCACTCCTTGTCAAGCTCCGCCGCTTCCGCTTCCGGCGGCTTGTCCTGCTCAAGCAGGCTTTCGACCGCCGCGCTGTCCGGCCGCCTCGCGGCAAGTTCCTCCAGCGCCTGGAAAACGCCGGCATAGTCGCTGCCGCGCCGCTCCAGCCGGATGCGGATCGCGGCGATGATATGCACCACCTCCGACAGCAGGTCCGCCGCCTCTTTGGGCTCGATCAGCGACAGGAACTCCAGGAACAGCGGCAGGTAATCCGGCAATTCGTTGGAATCGATGCTGTACCCGTGCGTTTCGTAATGCGCCGCAAGGTTGACCATCGCCTGGCCGCGGTCGCGGGATTCGCCGTGGATATGCTCGAACAGATGCAGCGACAGGCTGCGCGACCGGTCGAACAGGCCGACATAGGCCTCCTGCGCCGCCAGCAGATCGCCGAGCGTCAGCTGCGCCGCCAACCGGTCGATCCCGGCGCGGGTGCGCCGCGACATCCGCATGTCCTCCTTGACCAGGGCGGCTATGTCGCCCGCCGCCGCGGCAAGTTCCGCGGTGGGATAATGCAGCAACGCCGCAAATGCCCTGTATATCTTCATCGCGAAGCGTCCGCCCTGTCCGATCGGCCGCCGGCGCTGGGGCCGACCCGCACCTCGTGGCTGAACAGGTCGATCTTTTCACCGCCGCCGCTGCAGCCGTCGCCGAAGCTGAAACCGCACTCGCCGCGCAGGTCGAAAGCTTCCTCGGCATATTCGCGGTGGGTGGTCGGGATCACGAACCGGTCCTCGTAGTTGGCGATCGCCATGGTCTGGTACATGTCCTCGATATCGGTCTCGGTGAGCCCGACCTGTTCCAGGGCACGCACTTCGCGCCGGCCGTCGACATGTTTGGCGCGCATATAGACCCGCATCGCCAGCATCCTCTCCAGGGCCAGTTTGACCGGAGCTTCTTTGCCCGCCGTCAGCATATTGGCGAGGTATTTGAGCGGGATACGCAGCTGCGAGACATCCGGGATCAGCCCTTCGGTGCCCAGCGCGCCGGCCTCGGCCGCCGCCTGGATCGGCGACAGCGGCGGCACATACCACACCATCGGCAAGGTGCGGTATTCCGGATGCAGCGGGAAGGCGACCTTCCAGTCCATCGCCATGCGATAGACCGGGGAACGCTGGGCTCCGTCGATCCATGCCTGGGGCACGCCGTCTTGCAGCGCCTGCCGGATGACCGCCGGGTCGTGGGGATCGAGGAAGATGTCGAGTTGCGCCTGATACAGGTCCTGCGGGTCTTCTGCCGATGCTGCCTCCTCAATCCGGTCGGCGTCGTACAGCAATACACCGAGATAGCGGATGCGCCCGACGCAGGTTTCCGAACAGACGGTCGGCTGCCCCGCCTCGATACGCGGGTAGCAGAAGATGCATTTCTCCGATTTGCCGGAACGCCAGTTGTAGTAGATCTTCTTGTAGGGGCAGGCGGAGACGCACATACGCCAGCCGCGGCACTTGTCTTGGTCGATCAGGACGATGCCGTCCTCCTCCCGCTTGTAGATCGCGCCCGACGGGCAGGCCGCAACGCAGCTCGGGTTGAGGCAATGCTCGCACAGGCGCGGCAGATACATCATGAAGGTGTTTTCGAACTGACCGTAGATGTCCTTTTCGATCGCCTCGAAATTGACGTCCTTGCTGCGCTTGGAGAATTCGCCGCCGAGGATTTCCTCCCAGTTCGGACCCCATTTGATCTTGTCCATGCGTTCGCCGCTGATCAGCGAGCGCGGCCGCGCCGTCGGCGGGGCCTGCGATTCGGGCGCGTTGTGCAGATGCTCGTAGTCGAAGGTGAAGGGTTCGTAATAGTCGTCGATCTGCGGCATGTCTGGGTTGGCGAATATCTTCGCCAGGATGCGCAGCTTGCCGCCCATCTTCGGCACGATGCGGCCGTTCTTCTTGCGCACCCAGCCGCCGTTCCAGACCTCCTGGTTCTCCCACTCCTTGGGATAGCCGACGCCGGGCTTGGTCTCGACATTGTTGAACCAGGCGTATTCCATGCCCTCGCGGCTGGTCCAGACATTCTTGCAGGTCACCGAGCAGGTGTGGCAGCCGATGCACTTGTCGAGATTCAGGACCTTGCCGATCTGTGCGCGAATCTTCATTCCGCCGCCTCCATTGCCGATTCCATTGGGGGATCCCGGTAAGGGCCTTCCATCCAGTCCACCGTCTGCATCTTGCGCACGATCACGAACTCGTCGCGGTTCGAGCCGACGGTGCCGTAGTAGTTGAACCCGTAGGACAGTTGCGCGTAGCCGCCGATCATGTGGGTCGGCTTGACCGTCGCGCGCGTTACCGAGTTGTGGATGCCGCCGCGCGAGCCCGTCACTTCGCTGCCCGGCACGTTCACGATCTTCTCCTGGGCGTGGTACATCAGCGTCATACCCTCGGGCACGCGCTGGCTGACCACGGCGCGCGCGACCAGCGCACCGTTGGCGTTGTAGGCCTCGATCCAGTCATTGTCCTCGATGCCCGCTTTGCGGGCGTCGGTTTCGCTGAGCCAGACGATCGGCCCACCGCGCGACAGGGTCAGCATCAACAGGTTGTCGGTATAGGTGCTGTGGATGCCCCATTTCTGGTGCGGCGTGATGAAGTTCAGCACGACCTGCGGATTGCCGTTGTCCTTGTCGTCGATCAGCGGCCTGATCGTTTTCGTATCGACCGGCGGCTTGTAGACGCACAGTTGTTCGCCGAAGGCGCGCATCCACAGATGGTCCTGGTAGAGCTGCTGCCGGCCGCTGAGCGTGCGCCAGGGAATCAGCTCGTGCACGTTGGTGTAACCGGCGGTGTAGGTGACGTGCTCGGACTCGACGCCGGACCAGGTCGGCGAGGAGATGATCTTGCGCGGCTGCGCCTGCAGATCGCGAAATCGCAGCTTGTCCTCCTCGCGCGCCGCCGCCAGATGCTCGTGATCGCGCCCGGTTGCCTTGCCCAGCGCCGCCCAGGCCTTGACCGCAACCTGGCCGTTGGTCTCGGGCGCCAGCGCCAGCACGATCTCGGTCGCGTCGATGTCGGTCTCGATCCTGGGCAGGCCCTTCGAGACGCCTTCCTCGCGCACCTCGCCGTTCAGCTGCTTGAGGAACTCGACTTCGTCGTCGGTGTTCCAGCCGATGCCCTTGCCGCCGTTGCCAGCCTTGGTCATCAGCGGGCCCAGCGCGGTGAATTTCCTGTAGGTGCTGGGATAGTCGCGCTCGACCACCACCATGTTCGGCATGGTCTTGCCCGGAACGGGTTCGCACTCGCCCTTCTTCCAGTCCCTGACCTCGGTCGCCTGTGCCAGCTCCGCCGGCGTGTCGTGCAGGGTAGGCACCAGCACGAGGTCGCGCTCCACGCCGAGCTCGCCTTCGGCAACTTCGGAGAATTTCTTTGCGATCCCCTTGAAAATCTCCCAGTCGCTGCGGGTTTCCCACACCGGGTCGACCGCGGCCGACAATGGGTGGATGAAGGGGTGCATATCCGAGGTGTTGAGATCGTTCTTCTCGTACCAGGTCGCCGTCGGCAACACGATGTCCGAGTAGAGGCAGGTCGTCGACATGCGGAAATCAAGCGTGACCAGCAGGTCGAGTTTGCCTTCCGGCGCCGCATCGTGCCACGCAACTTCGACCGGTTTCCGGCCGCCGGTCTCACCGAGCTCCTTGCCCTGCACGCCGTGCTGGGTGCCCAGCAGGTGCTTCAGGAAATACTCGTGGCCCTTGCCGCTCGAGCCCAGAAGGTTGGAGCGCCAGACGAACAGGTTGCGCGGCCAGTTCTTCGGCTCGTCGGGATCGTCGCAGGACAGACGCAGGGTGCCGTCCTGGAGCCCGGCGACCGCCGCCCCGACCGGATCGCCGTCTCCGGCAGCCCGGGTAACTTCCAGCGGGTTGGTCTCCAGTTGCGGGGCCGACGGTAGCCAGCCCATGCGCTCCGACCGGACGTTGAAGTCGATGAGGCTAAGCGACTCCCAATCGCCTTCGGGCGCTAGCGGGGAGATGATTTCGTCGACTGCAATCTTCTCGTACCGCCACTGGTCGGTGTGACTGTACCAGAAGGACGTGCTGTTCATGTGCCGCGGCGGGCGGTTCCAGTCGAGGGCGAAGGCGAGCGGCTGCCAACCGGTCTGGGGCCGCAGCTTCTCCTGCCCGACATAGTGCGACCAGCCCCCGCCGGGCTTGCCGACGCAACCGCACATCGTCAGCATGTTGATGATGCCGCGGTAGATCATGTCCATGTGGTACCAGTGGTTGAGCGCGGCGCCGACGATGACCATCGAGCGGCCCTCGGTCTTGTGCGCGTTCTCTGCGAACTGCCGCGCGACTGCGATCACCTTGTCGCGCGCGACTCCGGTGATTCGCTCCTGCCAGGCTGGCGTATAGGGCACATCGTCATCGAAGCCCGCGGCCACGTTCGCGCCGCCGAGCCCGCGGTCCAGCCCATAGTTCGCAATGAACAAATCGTAGACCGTTGCGACCAGCGCTTCGCCGTCCTGTGTCTCAACTTTCTTTACCGGCACGTTCCGCCACAACACCTCGTCATGGTCGGTGCCGGCGAAATAGTCGTGGCTGGTTCTGCCGAAATACGGGAACCCGACCGGGGCGACGTCGTCGCCGATATCGATCAGGCTCAGCCGCAGCTTCGTCGCGTCGCCGTCCCTGCCGTCCTTTTCCTCGATATTCCACTTTCCGGCCTCGCCCCAGCGGAAGCCGATCGAGCCGACCGGGCAGACCAGGGCATCGCCCCGCGATTCGTCCACCGCGACCGTCTTCCATTCGGGATTGTTGGCCTGCCCCATTGCGTCCGGCAGGTCGGCGGCGCGCAGCATACGGTCGGGCACAAAACCGCCGTCGGTTTTTCGCAACGTCACCAGAAACGGCATGTCGGTGTAGCGGCGGCAATAGTCTTCGAAATACGCGCTCCTGCCCGCCAGGTGCCATTCCCTGAGGATCACGTGGCCCATCGCCATCGCCATCGCAGCGTCGGTGCCCTGCTTAGGGTTGAGCCAGATGTCGGCGAATTTCGAGGCCTCGCTGTAGTCGGGCGTGACCGTTACCGTGGTCGCGCCCTTGTAGCGGACTTCGGTCATGAAATGGGCGTCCGGCGTGCGTGTCTGCGGCACGTTCGAGCCCCACATCATCAGGAAGGTCGAGTTGTACCAGTCGGCGCTTTCCGGCACGTCGGTCTGCTCGCCCCAGGTCTGCGGGCTGGACGGCGGCAGATCGCAATACCAGTCGTAGAAGCTCATGCAGACGCCGCCGATCAGCGACAGGTAGCGCGAGCCCGCTGCATAGGAGATCATCGACATGGCCGGAATCGGCGAGAAGCCGATGACGCGGTCCGGTCCGTGGGTCTTGATCGTGTAGACATTGGCCGCCGCGACGATCTCGTTGACCTCGTCCCAGTCGGAGCGCACGAAGCCGCCTAACCCGCGGACCCGCTGGTAGTCACTGCGCGTGGCGGCGTCCTGGACGATGGACGCCCAGGCCGCGACCGGCGCCATGGTCTTGCGCGCCTCGCGCCAGTGCCGGACCAGCCGGCTGCGCACCAGCGGATATTTGAGCCGGTTGGCACTGTAGATGTACCAGGAATAGCTGGCGCCCCGCGAACAGCCGCGGGGCTCGTGGTTCGGCAGATCCGGCCGGGTCCGCGGATAGTCGGTCTGCTGCGTCTCCCAGGTGATGATCCCGCCCTTGACGTAGATTTTCCAGCTGCAGGAGCCGGTGCAGTTCACGCCGTGGGTCGAACGCACGATCTTGTCGTGCTGCCAGCGCGCCCGGTAGGAATCCTCCCAGTCGCGATCCTCGTTCGTGACGATGCCGTGCCCGTCGGAAAACGTATCAACGGTCTTCCTGAAGAAGGTTAACCGATCCAGGAAATGGCTCATCGGGTTTGCCTCCTCATGGGTTTTTCACGTAGGCATTCTTCCGCAGATAGAACCACCAGTTGATGCCGATGCAAACCAAATAGAAGGCTGCGAAGCCGTAGAGCGCGTATTCCGGCGTCGTCGCCTTGATCTGCTCGCCGAAAACCTTCGGGATGATGAAGGCGCCGTAGGCGGCGACCGCTGAGGTCCAGCCCAGGACGGGACCGGCCTGCACCTTGTCGAAGACGATGGCGATGGTGCGGAAGGTGGAGCCGTTGCCGATCCCCGTCGCGGCGAACAGGACCAGGAACAGGATCAGGAACGGCGTGAAATATTCTTCTGGTGTCGGCGAGGCGTAGGCCAACGACAGGAAATACGCGACACCCAAGGCGCAGGCGACCATGATGACCGAGACGATCTGCGTGACCAGCGCGCCGCCGAGCCGGTCGGAGATCATGCCGCCGATCGGGCGGATCAGCGCGCCGATGAACGGGCCCGTCCAGGCATACATCAGTGCGCTCGGCCCGTTCGGGTTGACCGTCGTGTGGGTCATCGCACCGTCGACTTCGATATGCTGGAAGCCGAACACCACCTTGATCGCCAGCCCGAAGGCGGCGGCGTAGCCGATGAAGGAGCCGAAGGTCATCGTGTAGATGACCGTCATGGCCCAGGTGTGCTTGTTCCGGAAGATCGAATATTGCTGGTCGAGGCTCTGGCGGATCGTGCCCGGGATGAGACGCAGCGCGAACACCGTTGCCGCGATCACCAGGGGCAGGACGATCCACTTGCTCAGCTCAAGGCCGGAGCCGCCGGCATTCTCCGGCAGCAGCAGCCACAGCCCGACCGCCGCCATGATCAGGCCGATCGCCAGCATGCCCAGAATCTTGCCGAAGGCGCCGGCCGTCGAGCCGAGGCCCGGCGAGACATGGCTCGCGGTGATGTTGTTCATGCCGAACCAGGCGGCGATCACCAGCGGAATCAGGATGGCGACCCAGATGTAACCGGCGTTGTGAATATAGGTTTCGGTCCCGGCCGGGATTTTCCCGACCAGGGTGCCCGAACTGTTTCCGAGAATCAGAGACGAGCCGCCGAAGACGCCAACCGTCATGACCAGCGGCACCAGAATCTGCATCGTGGTGACGCCGAAATTGCCGAGGCCGGCATTCATGCCGAGCGAGTAGCCCTGAACCTTCTTCGGATAGAAGAAGGAGATATTCGACATCGAGGAGGCGAAGTTGCCGCCGCCGAAGCCGGACAGCAGCGCCACGATCTGGAACTGCCACAGCGGCGTGTTCGGATCCTGCAGCAGGAACCCGGTTCCAGCGGCCGGAACGATAAGCAGCGCCGTCGACAGAAAAATCGTGTTGCGGCCGCCGGCGATCCGGATGAAGAAGGAGGAGGGGATGCGCAGGGTTGCGCCGCTCAATCCGGCGATCGCGGCAAGGGTGAACAGTTCCGCCTGCGAGAAGGGGAACTTCAAATTGATCATCTGGACCGTGATGATCCCCCAGTACAGCCACACGGCGAAGCCGCACAGCAGGCAGGGAATCGAGATCCAGAGGTTCCGGGTTGCGACGCGCTTGCCTTCGGCGCGCCAGAACGCCTCGTCTTCCGGATCCCAGGTCGCCAGGTTCTTGGCCATCTAATTCCCTCTCTCTGAACCGGTCGGCCAACGGCCGCCGGCGCGAGGCGCGTTACTGTGCAGCGGCGGGCGGCGGCTCCGGCGCGTTCGGGACGTCGCTGAGATAGCGTTCGTCGGCGAGGCCCGGATGGCGGCGGCGCTCCATTAGTCGGATCGCCACATGCATCCAGACCGTGCTCACCAGCACGATCGCAAACATCAGCATGAAAGAGCTGGTCCAGACGCCGATCCAATCGTTCAGGATGCCGAACGTGATTGGCAGCACGAACCCGCCGAGGCCGCCGATCATGCCGACCAGGCCGCCGACCGAGCCGACGTGATGCGGGTAATAGACCGGGATGTGCTTGTAGACGGCCGCCTTGCCGAGCGACATCACGAAGCCGAGCAGCACGCTCAGGATGACGAAAACCGGCAGACTGATGCCGAAAGTGAACTGGATCGGCCCGGCAATGCCCTGAACCGTGTACTGGGTGCTCGGATAACTCATCGCGAAGAGGCACGCCAACGACACGATGAAAGTCAGATACATCACGGAGCGTGCGCCCCATTTGTCCGACATCCAGCCGCCGAGCGCGCGAAACACCGAACCGGGCATGGAATAAGCCGCTGCCAGCATGCCGGCGGTCGCCAGGGACAGATCGTAGGCGCCGACATAAAATCGCGGCAGATAGGACGCGAGGGCAACGAATCCGCCGAACACGAAGAAGTAGTAGGTGGCGAATCGCCAGACCTGCATGTTCCTGAGCGGGGCGAGCTGCTCTTTGGTCGACACCGGCTTTCGCCCCTCGCGCCTGCGCGCCACTTCCGACGGGTCCGGCTTGGCCAGGAAGAAGAAGGCGACGGCGGTCAGCGCCAGCAGGACGGCATAGATCTGCGCGGTTTGCTCCCAGCCGAACGCCAGGACCAGGAACGGCGCGCCGAAGTTGGTCACCGCCGCGCCGACATTGCCGACCCCGAAGATGCCCAGCGCCATACCCTGGTGCTGCTTGTCGAACCATTGCGAGGTGTAGGCGATGCCGACGATGAAGGACCCGCCGGCGAGCCCGACGCCGAGCGCGGCGAGCAGGAACACCTCGTAGGTCTGCACCTCGGATAGCAACCAGCAGGCAATCGCGGTTGCCAGCATCTGAACGGTGAAGACGAGGCGGCCGCCATACTGCTCGGTCCACACGCCCAGGAATATCCGGCTCACGGAACCGGTGAGGACCGGAGTCGCCACGAGGATGCCGAATTCGGTTTCCGACAGCCCGAGATCCTGTTTGATCTTCACGCCGATGATCGAGAAAATCGTCCAGACCGTGAAACACACGGTGAAGGAAAATGTGCTCAGACCCAGTGCGCGATACCGGTCGCCTCCGGTGACCGCTGTCAGATCGTGCATGGAGCGAGGCCCCCCGAATTCGTGGCGACTTATTCGCAATTCATTCGAAACATATTCGGCAAGGCCGTCGAAAAAAATGACCTAGATCAAGTGCTGCACACTTTGGGCATGTTAATGTCGAAATATCCGGCTTGCCGGCCGAACCAAACCGGTGGCGCGGCATTGAACAGCGAGAATTCCAGTCGATTTGCCTCGATAGGTCCGTTTTCCGGCGTCTCGCGCGAAACGTTGGAGGGGGTATTCCGCGGCGCGCTGATCCGGCGCTTTTCTCCCGACACGCGGATTGCGAAACAGGGCGCCATGCCCGAATTTCTCAACGTGCTCCTCGAAGGGAGCGCGAAACTGATCGGCAGGGGGCCGTACGGGCGCGAAACCGTCGTACAATGCTGCGAACCCGTGGATTGTATCTTTCTGTCCGCCGTGCTCACCGACGCGCCGCATATGGCGGATGCGTGGGCGGTCGCGCCGGCACAACTGTTATCGATTCCCTCGCAGAACGTCCGCAAGAGCGTGGCATCGGATCATCGCCTGGCACTGAACATGATGGAAGAACAGGCGCGGCAGGCCCGAATGATCGTCCGCCGCATCAAGAATCTGAACCTGCGCAACGCAAAGCAGCGGCTGGGCTGCTATCTGATGGCTCTCCACGACCGGACCGGCAGCGCGACCTTCGCATTGCCTATCCCGAAGTATCGGGTTGCGATGGAACTCGGCTTGACTCCGGAAAGCGTGTCCCGTGCATTCGCTTCGCTGCAGGTGTATGGCGTTTCGGTGTCCGGACGCACAGTGATACTCCGGGACCCCGAACGGGTACGCGCCGAATGTGTGCCCGACCCGCTGATCGATCGTCACTACGGGGGACCGTCGGTCGTTGGCGATTGCGGGTTCCGTCGATCGCGAAAGGACTGACGAAGTAGTTCGTCGATCGGCGGTTCGAGAACGGAAACGGCGAAACCCAAGTTGGCACTTTTCGCGTTTGTCCGGCACCGGTTTGGCCAGATTCTCCCG
>FZLR01000003.1 GCA_900197615.1 Rhodospirillaceae bacterium Spongia-Bin9 | reverse complement strand
CCCGTTCCAGTTTGCCGCCGGATTTCAGTTCGCCTTCCGATGCCGAATCGTTCATCGTCGTTTCCGTCATACGCGCTTCCCGCCGCCTGCGGCCGGGCCGCCCCTGCCGCCGGCCCCGATTATCGGCCATACAGCAGGAAGCCCTGCGGCGGCAATCCGCCGGGTGCAATAGCGGCGAACGAGGCGGAAATGGCGCAGGCGGCAAAAGTGGCGGTTCCGGTCGAACCCGACGCGGGATCGGAGGGCGCGAAACACGCCTTCCGCTTCTTCGACAACCGCGAAAAATATCTGATGTTCGTCACGACCTGCTCGGAGAAGTGGGAAGTGGCGCAACGGATCGGCCGCGAAATTCCGTTTCTGAAGCCGACGCCGCCGGCGCTCAACCTGTACGATGCCGGCGTCGGCGACGGCACGGTGCTGACCCGGGTGCTGCGCAACCTGCACCGGCAGTTCCCCGCCATACCCTTCTGCGTCGTCGGCAAGGAGATCAGCCTGGAAGATGTGCGGCTGACGCTGGAGAAACTGCCGGACCGGTTTCAGGAGCATCCGCAACTCGTCGTCGTTATCACCAATCTCTACTATGCCGAATCGCCGTGGCTGCGCGTCAACCGGCCCGAGACCAAGCTGCCGGTGAAGCGCTGGGACATCGCGCTGGAGGGCAGCACGGCGCACGAGTTCGACGAGCAGGTGCGCGGCCTGGGGCCGATCCTGGCCGAAGGCTGGCAGACCAGGACCAGCGAGAAAACAGGCAACCCGCTTTATGTCCAGCCGTCGATCCTGGTGTTGCACCGCAAGGACCAGGCCTTCGGCCTGCACGATGTGATCCCGCGCGCTGCCGGCGCGCCGGCCGGCTACGACCTGGTGATCGCCTCGCAGCCCTACCGGGCGCGCCTCAGCGCGGAAGTAAAGGTGCGCAACGTGCTGGGGCCGCTGGCCCGCGCCCTGTCTCCCGGCGGGCGTATGATTGTCATCCAGTCGACCGGCAACGATCCGGGCATGGAACTGATCAACGCCGTGTGGGAGGAGGAGTTCCCCTTCGCCACGCCGCGCCGCGACCTGATCGCGGGAATGAAAGCCGCGCTGGACAGCAGCCACAACGATCTGAACTACGACGCGCTGGCCAACGACGATTCGCTGTTCCGCTACGAGTTGCACGCCCTGCCCGACGAGATCGGGGAGAGCATCGGCACCTCGACTCTGCTGGCGGCCTGGAACGCTGCCACCTACGTCGCCCAGATCGAAGACGACCGCATGGTCGATGTGCTGCGCGACGGCGACTATCTGGAAATCGCCCGCGATGTGCTGAAACGCCATGGCGGCCTGTGGTTCGAGGACGAAAGTTTTCTGGTCACCCGCGGCTTTGCCTGACGCCGTGCAGGACCGGCGCCGCAAACCGTTATGAGCCTCGACCGTTTGCCTCTCATCGGCGAAGCCGAAATCGCGACGGCCGTGCGCTGGCCGGACCTGATCGATGCCATCGAGGCGGCGATGATGGCTTTTTCGGCGCGGCAGGTCGTGCAGCCGGTGCGCCAGATGATCCCGGTGCCGGGCAAGGACGCCTTCATGGGGGCGATGCCGGCAATCGGAGACGCCATGGGCGTTAAGGTCGTCACCCTGTTCCGCGGCAACGCCGGCACCGACTTGCCGACCCACCAGGCCGTTATCCTGCTGTTCGACAGGGCGAACGGCGCGCCGCTCGCGGTCCTGGACGGCCGCCTGATTACCGAAATGCGGACGGCGGCCGGCACCGCGGCGATCGTGCGCAAGCTGACGTCCGAAGAACCGAAGACCGTCGCCATACTGGGCAACGGCGTGCAGGCGCGCGCCCATGCCGACGCGCTCCGGTCCGTCCGGAAGATTGGTGAACTGCGCCTGTGGGCGCGCAACCCGGACCATGGCCGGCCGGTCGCCGAAGACCTCGGCGCCGTTTTCCTCAGCGATGCGGCAGAGGCGGTGCGGGATGCCGATATCGTCGTCTGTGCGACCTCGGCGACGGAACCGGTGCTCAAGGGCGCCTGGCTCCGGCAGGGTGCGCTGGTCGCGTCGGTCGGCTGGAACGGCCCCGACGGGCGGGAACTGGACGACGATGCCATGGCCCATACGGTGCTGGTCGAGTCGCGCGACGCGGCGCGGGACCAGGCCGGCAACGTCCGCGGCTCGGGGTGCGAAATCTTCGCCGAGGTCGGCGAGATCTACGCCGGGACCGCCACGGTGCCGGTAGGCGCGACGGTCGTGTACGATTCGGTCGGCATCGCGATCCAGGACGTGGCGGCGGCCGGGCTGGCCTACGACCGGGTCGCTGCGGCCGGGCCGTAGCACGGCATATGAGCATTCCGCCCCTCACCCTCGGCGAGATCCTGAGTGCGCAGGCGCGCCTGCAACCGGAGAAAGTGGCCGCCCGCGATCTCACCCGCACGATGACCTACCGCCAGTGGAACGCGCGCGCCTGCCGGCTGGCGAACGCGCTGCGCGGGCTCGGCCTGGCGCAGGGCGACCGGGTGGCGATCCTCGCCTACAACCGCGTCGAGTGGCTGGAGATCTACGCCGCCGCCGCCAAGTCGGGGGTGGTGGCCGTTCCCATCAACTTCCGCCTCACCGGCCCGGAGGCGCTCTATATCCTCGAAGATTGCGGCTGTGCGGCGCTGATCGTCGAAGAGGCGCTCATCCCCGTCGCGGAAAGCGTTCGCGACCGGATCGACCTGCCCGAAGACCGCTTCATCGCGCTCGGAGCCGCCGCCGCTTCCGCAGGATGGCGCGACTACGAGGACCTGTTGGCTGCGGGCGCGGACAGCGAACCCGACACAACCGTCCTGCCGGACGATCCCTGGTGCTTCATGTACACCTCGGGAACGACGGGGCATCCCAAGGGGGCCATTCGCGGCCACCGCGGCATGGCGATGCTGGCCCTGATGACACAGGTCGAAATGGGGCTGCACCGCGCCGACGACGCGCTGCTCGTCATGCCGATGTGCCACGCCAACTCGCTCAACTTCTTCACCACCTTTGCCTATTGCGGCGGCACGAACACCGTTTTCTCTGAAAAGAGCTTCGATCCGGCGCTGTGCCTGCGCACCTTCGCCGAGACCGGGGCCACCTTCACCTCGCTGGTGCCGACCCACTACACGATGATGCTCGACGTGCCCGAAGCGGAACGCGCCGCCGGAGGCTTCGAGCGTATCGAGAAACTGCTGGTCTCCTCCGCCCCGGCGCGCACCGACACCAAGCGCGCGGTCATGGAGATGTTCCCGAATTCGGGATTCTTCGAACTCTACGGCTCGACCGAGGCCGGATGGGTCACCATGCTCCGTCCGCACGAGCAGTTCGAGAAAATCGGCACGGTGGGACGCGAGGTGGTCGGATCGGCGCCGGTCCGGCTGCTCGACGACGACGGCCGCGAGGTCCCGGACGGCGAGCCGGGCGAGCTCTTCTCCTGCGGTCCCTACGCCTTCGACGGCTACTGGAACCTGCCCGACAAGTCCGCCGAGGCGTTCCGCGGCGACTATCTCACGGTCGGCGACGTCGCGATGCGCGACCCGGACGGCTATATCCGGATTCTCGACCGCAAGAAGAACCTGATCGTCACGGGCGGCGAGAATGTCTACCCGACCGAGGTAGAAACCGTTCTGGCGCGCCATCCGGCGGTCCGCGACGTGGCGGTGGTCGGCCGCCCGGACCCGAAGTGGGGCGAATGCGTCCAGGCCGCCGTCGTGCGCCGTCCCGGACACGATATCGGCGAGGCCGAACTGGTCGACTGGGCGAAGGGTCGCCTCGCCGGCTACAAGCGACCGCGCGAGATCGTTTTCCTGGCCGAAGGCGAGATGCCGCGTAACGAGACCGGAAAGGTCCTGCACCGGATGCTGCGCGAAATGCTCGCAGCACGGCGCGCCCGCGACGCCTGAGGCGCGGGCCGGCCGAAACTGCGCCTGGAATGCGAACGGAGAAAACCGATGACCACCTCAACGGCCGACAGCCCGGAACGCCGGGATTCCAATAGCGACGAGACCAGCGTCGCCGCCTGGATCGTCCGCGTATTGAAAACGCGCGGCGTGGATCGCGTCTTCGGCCTGCAAGGCGGGCATATCCAGCCGATCTGGGATCGCCTGGCGCAGGCCGGCATCCGCATCGTCGACGTACGCGACGAGCGCGCCGCGATGCACATGGCCCACGCCCACGCCGAACTCACCGGCAACCTAGGCGTTGCCATGGCGACGGCCGGTCCGGGCGTCACCAACACGGTCACGGCGGTCGCCAACGCTTCGCTCGCCCGCGTGCCGGTGCTGTTGATCGGGGGCGCCACGCCGCGGCCGCAGGCCAACATGGGCCCGCTCCAGGATATCCCCCACACCGAGATCATGCGCCCGGTTACCCGCTACGCCCGCACGGCCCAGGTCGTCGAACAGGCCGTGCGCGAACTGGACGAAGCCATTGCGCGTGCGACCGGGGATATGGGCGAGCCCGGCCCTGCCTACATCGAGTTTCCGACCGACCTGCTGCGCCGGCCCCTGGCCCCGAACCTGGTGCTCGACGACTGGATCGAGCCGGCGCCGCCGCGCCGGCTGCCGCCCGAGCCGGCCCGCGTCGCCGAAGCCGCGGGCGCACTCCGCGGCGCGCGCCGGCCGCTGGTCATCGCCGGCCGCGGCGCGCGCGGCGCGGGCGATGCCGTGCTGCGCTTCCTCGATGCGGTCGACGCGCTCTATCTCGATACGCAGGAGAGCCGCGGACTGGTTCCGGCGGCGCATCCGTCCGCCGTCGGCTCGGTGCGTGCTGCCGCGATGGCCGAGGCGGACCTGGTGGTCACGCTGGGGCGCAAGCTCGATTACCAGCTCGGTTTCGGCTCGCCGGCGGTGTTTCCCGCCGCACGGTTCCTGCGCATCGCCGACAATGCCGGCGAGCTGATCGACAACCGTCGCGGCGCGCCCGAGATGCTCGCCGATGTCGGGCTTGCGCTCGATGCCATTGCCGGGGCGCTCGGCAACGACGCGGGCGCGCGCGATACCGGGTGGCTGGAAGGCCTGCGGGGCAGGCACCGCGAACGCCTTGCCCGCAGCGCCGCATCTCCGGCGCCGTCGCGCTGCGCGGACGGCAAGATCCATCCGATGGCGATCTTCGACGCGATCCGCGAGACCGCCGAGCCGGACTATATCGGGATCGCCGACGGCGGCGACCTGCTGAGCTTCGCGCGCATCGGCCTCGACTCGCGCACCTATATGGATGCCGGCATCTTCGGCTGCCTCGGCGTTGGCGTGCCGTTCGCGGTCGCCGCGGCCCTCGCCTATCCCGGAAGGCAGGTCATCTCCGTCAACGGCGACGGCGCTTTCGGCCTCAACGCGATGGAGATCGACACCGCCGTGCGCCACGGCGCGAAGGCCGTCTTCATCGTGTCGAACAATGCCGCTTGGAACATCGAGCGCCACGACCAGGACCTCAATTACGACGGCCGCATCGTCGGCACTCTGCTCCGGCACTGCGACTACGCCGCCATGGGCCGCGCGCTCGGCGCCCACGGCGAGCGGATCGAGGATCCGGCCGACCTGCCCGGCGCCATCGCCCGCGGCCTCGAACGCGCCCCCGCCGTCATCGACGTCGTCACCTCGCAGCAGGCCGTATCCTCCGATTCGAAGAAGGGCCTCGGTTTCGTCCCCGAATTCCAGCCGCTGACGGTCTGGGACGAAGCGGAGCGCAAGCGGCGGGAGGAGGGGTGAGACGCCCCTCGATACGCCCCGGATTTAATCGGGGTCGGCACGATACATATTTTGGGAGGTGAAAGGCTACGCCGCCGCCCGCCTCACACGCCCAGATAGCGGTGCTGCAGGTCCTCCGCGGCGCGGAGTTCGAGGCTGTCGCCGGACCAGACGACCCTGCCCTTTTCGATGATGTAGTGGCGGTCGGCCAGGCGGGTCAGGGCATCGACATTCTTGTCGACCAGCAGGATCGATTCGCCGTGGGCCTTCAGCATGTCGAGGGTGCGCCAGATGTCCTGGCGGATCAGCGGCGCCAGCCCCTCCGTCGCCTCGTCGAGGATCAGCAGCCTCGGGTTGGTCATCAGCGCCCGGCTGATCGCCACCATCTGCTGTTCGCCGCCGGAAAGCTGGTTGCCCATGTTGCGGCGGCGCTCGGCGACCGCCGGAAACAGGTCGTAGACCTTTTGCAGAGTCCAGGGATCGTCGCTGCCGTGGCGGTTCTCGTGGGTCGAGACCAGGTTTTCCTCGACCGTGAGATTGGGGAAGACCTGGCGGCCCTCCGGCACCAGGCCGAGGCCGGCCCGCGCCACCTGGTAGGGCAGACGGTTCCGGATGTCCTCGCCGTCGAACTCGATGCGCCCGCGGCGCGCCGGGGTCAGGCCCATGATCGAGCGGATCGTCGTCGTCTTGCCCATGCCGTTGCGCCCGAGCAGGGTGACGACCTCGCCGTCCTCGACCGCGAGGTCCATGCCGAACAGCACCTGGCTCTGGCCGTAGAAGGTCTCGACGTGTTCGAGGGTCAACATCGCGCCGCGCCGCCGGTCTGCCTGTCAGTCTTCGCCGAGATAGGCGGCGCGGACTTCGTCGTTGCCGCGGATCTCGTCCGGCGCGCCGGTCGCGATGGCCTCGCCGTAGACCAGCACGGTGATGCGGTCCGCCAGGGCGAAAACGGCATCCATATCGTGCTCGATCAGGAGGATGGTGTGGCTCCGGGCGAAGGTGCGCAACAGCTCGACCATGCGGGTCGATTCCTCGGCGCCCATGCCCGCCATCGGCTCGTCCAGCAGCAGCATCGACGGCCCGGTGGCGATCGCCATGGCAATTTCGAGCTGGCGCTGCTCGCCGTGGGACAGGTCGGCGGCCAGCATATCGGCGCGGTCGGCCAGGCCGACCGTCTCCAGCGCTTCGCGCGCCGGGTCGCGCAATCGCCGGTCGGTCTGCGCCGGTTGCCAGAATTTGAAAGAGTTGCCTGCGTGGGCCTGGACGGCGAGGGCGACATTGTCCTCGGCGGTGAAGTCCAGAAAGATGCTGGTGACCTGGAACGAGCGGGCCAGGCCGAGCATGGAGATTTTGTGGGCCGGCAGGCCGGCGATATTGTGGCCGTCGAAGATGATTTCGCCGTTGTCCGGTTTGAGGGCGCCGCTCAGCTGGGCGAGCAGCGTCGTCTTGCCGGCGCCGTTCGGCCCGATGACGGCGTGAACCTCTCCGCGCTCGACGCCGAGGTTGACGTTCCGGGTTGCGTGAACCTGGCCGAAGCTCTTGGAGAGATCGCGGACTTCGAGATGCAGGTCGGGGAGGTGGAGATCAGCCATCCGGCTTGCCTCCGGTGAGCGCCGCCAGCCGCTTGAGCGGATTGGGCATGCCGCCGTAGTCCACGCCCAGCTTGACGGCGAACGCCAGCAGGATGAACGCCAGCACGATGGTGAGCGGCGTCGCCAGCGTGATCAGGAACAGGAAGATCGCGAACGCGACGGCGAGCAGGACGAAGCCGATCGCGAAGCGCGGCATCGCCGCCCAGTTGTCCGGGATCAGGCCGAACAGGCCGCGCTTGGCGAACAGCACCAGCAGGATCAGCATCGGGCCGAACACGATCATCCAGTAATCCTGGCCGACCAGCTCCTGCAGGAACTCCTCGATGCTCAGGAAGGCGAGGGCGCCGAACACCGGGCCGAAGATCGTCCCCATGCCGCCCATGATGACCATGATCATGATCTCGCCGGAGCGGATCCACATCATGTATTCCGGGGTCAGGAATTCCTGGTGGTTCGCAAACAGGGCGCCGGCGACGCCGCAGATCGTGCCGGCGATGACGAAGGCGGTGAGGCGGTAGCGGTAGACGGGATAGCCGAGCGCCGCCATGCGCACCGGGTTGGAATAGCTGCCGCGGATCGCCATGCCGAAGCGCGAATTGACGAAACGGCGCAGCAGCACCAGCGACAGCAGCAGGGCGCCCAGGCAGACATAATACAGGCTCGCCCCGTCGCCCTCGTAGATCAGGTCGTCCCCGACGGTGAAAAAGGCGAAATCGCTGCGCTCGTCGACCGTCATGCCGTCGTCGCCGCCGAACGGCTCCAGGCTGATGCCCAGGAAGAACAGCATCTGGGTGAAGGCGAGCGTGATCATGATGAAATAGAGGCCGGTGGTGCGCAGCGAAATCGCGCCGATCACCAGGGCGACCGCCGCCGAGCCGACGATCGCGGCCGCGAACTGGAAATAGCCGCTGGCGAGAAAGCCATAGGCGCAGGCCTGGCCCTCCTCCACGTCGACGCACAGGTCGCTGAAATAGCGCGCCGAAACGGCGACCGCGTAGGCGCCGAGGCCGACATAGGCGGCGTGGCCGAAGCTGATCATGCCGCCGTAGCCCAGGATCAGGTCCAGGCTCGCCGCGGCGATGGCGAAGATCATCATCTTGGCCATGAAGGAGATCATGAACACGTCGTCGGCAGCGCCGGCGACGATCGGCAGCACGGCGAGCCCGGCCAGGCCGAGGACCATGATGACGAAGCGCGGATCGGCGAAAGAGAACCTGATCCGCGGGTTCAGATTGGAATTGCCGTGTCCGGCCATGGTCGCGCGCCCCCGCCCCGCCTAGCCGGTGCTGGCCGGGAACAGGCCTTCCGGCTTGGAGAACAGGATGGCGGCCATGAGGATGTAGATCATCATCGAGGCGAGCGCCGGCCCCGCAGTCTGCGCAAAATCCTCGTTCAGGAAGAAGCGCAGGATATCGGTCAGGAAAACCCGGCCGCCGATCTCGACCAGGCCGACGATGATCGAGGCGATGAAGGCGCCGCGGACCGAGCCGATGCCGCCGATCACGATCACCACGATGGCGAGGAGGAGCTTTTCCTCGCCCATGCCGCTTTCGACCGATTCGATGGGGCCGATCATGATGCCGGCAAAGCCGGCCAGCGCCGCCCCGATGCCGAATACGATCGTATAAAGCGCAATCACGTTGACGCCGAGCGCGCCGACCATGGCCCGGTTGGACGCGCCGGCGCGGATGCGCATGCCGACCCGGGTCCGGGTAATGGCAAAGAACAAGCCGACCGCGACCAGGATCCCCGCCAGAATCACGATCAGCCGGTAGAAGGGATAGGTGAAGCCGAGCATCGGGAACGGGAAATTGATCGACTCCGGCAGCTTGAATTCCTGGCTTTCCGCGCCGAACACGACCAGCACCATCTGGTTGAAGAACAGGATGCAGCCGAAGGTGGCCAGCACCTGGTCCAGATGATCGCGCGTATAGAGGGTCCGGAAGGCGAGATATTCGAGCGCAATGCCGAGCAGCAGGATCGCCGGCAGCCCGACGATGGCGGCGAGCAGGAAACTGTCGGACTGCTGGAAAACCCAGGCCGCCACATAGGCGCCCATCATGAACATGGAGCCGTGGGCCAGGTTGACGAAGCTCATGATCCCCAGAATGAGGGTCAGGCCGCCGGCCACCAGAAACAGGAAAATTCCGAACTGCAGCCCGTTCAGAATCGTCTCGAAAATCAACTGGCCCATAAGCCCGGCGTTTCCCTCCCAGCCGATTCGGGCGGTCTCTCGCGCAGACAGCCCGGTCGAACGAAGACTGCGCCCGGCGTCCCTGCCGCCGGGCGGTCCCGCACTCTCAGCCGAGCCGCATACAAACGGCGCGGCGAAGCAGTGTCAAGCCGCCTGCCCGGCGCATTACTCGCGGTCCGGGCGGTTCGGGCGGTTCGGGCGGTCCGGGCCCGTCAGGTAACGGCGCCGCGGGCGTGGAAGCGCGGCCGGTCCCAGCTGCCGCTGTCCATGATTTGCGCCAGCACGTCCACCGCATCCCAGACATCGACATAGCGGGTGTAGAGCGGGGTGAAGCCGAAGCGCAGAATATCCGGCATGCGGAAGTCGCCGATGACATGGCCGGCGATCAGCGCCTGCATGATCGGGAAGCCATCCGGATGGGCGAAGCTGACCTGGCTGCCCCGGGTGTCGTCGCGCGGCGAGACCAGCGCGAAGCCGTGCCCGGCGCATCGGCTCTCGACCAGCTCGATGAACAGGTCGCCCAGCGCCAGCGATTTGGCGCGGACCGCGGCCATATCGAGATCGGCCATCGTATCGAGGCTGGCTTCGAGCGCGGCGAGGCTGAGCACCGGCGGCGTGCCGCACAGGTTGCGGGCGATGCCCTCGGCGGGGGCGTAGGACCAGTCGAATTCGAAGGGCGCGGCGTGGCCCATCCAGCCGGAGAGCGGCGGCCGGATGCTGTCCTGCAGCCGTTCGGCGATGTAGAGGAACGCCGGCGCGCCCGGGCCGCCGTTGAGATATTTGTAGCCGCAGCCAACGGCGAGGTCGGCGTCGGCGCCGTTGAGGTCTACCGGCACGGCGCCGGCGCTGTGCGCCAGGTCCCACAGCGCCAGGGCGCCGGCCGCGTGGGCCTGCCGGGTCACTGCCGCCATATCGTGCATCCGGCCGCTGCGGTAATCGATATGGGTCAGCATGACGACGGCGACATCGTCCCGGATCGCGTCGGCCAGCTCGGCGTCGCTTTCGATCAGGCGCAGTTCGTGGCCGCGGCCCAGCATGCCGGTCAGGCCCTGCGCGATATAGAGGTCGGTCGGGAAGTTGCCCTTTTCCGAAACGATGACCGTGCGCTCCGGCCGCTCGGCCAGTGCCGCCGCCAGCAGCTTGAAGAGGTTGACAGAGGTCGAATCGGCGCAGACGACCTCGGACGGCCGGGCGCCGATGAAGGGGGCGAGCTTGGCGCCGCAGCGCCGCGGCATGTGGTACCAGTCGTGGGCGTTCCAGCTCTTGATCAGGTCGAGGCCCCACTGGTCCTCGATCAGCTGGCGGATGCGGTCCTTGGCGATGTGAGGCAGGGCGCCGAGCGAGTTGCCGTCGAGATAGATCATGCCGTCGGGCAGGTCGAAGCGCTCGCGCATCCGCGCCAGCGGATCGTTCGAATCGCGCTCCAGCAGGTCGTCTCGGGTCGGGGTCGTCATCGCTCTGTCCGCGGATCGGTCTTTCGCCCGGGTTCGGGCAGGCCGGCAGCATAGCGCGGCGGTCCGCCCGCCGGAACCGCGCAAGATGAGCGCGCCCGCCTCGTAGGACGCCCTCCTTCCACCCCAGTCGCACTTACCGTAGAAATGGCGCTTCGCACCATCGCAGGGCCGCAGCGCAGAAGTCCATGTCAGCCGGAAACCCCGATCCCGATACCGTCGGCGTTCTGCTGGCCGGCGGCCGGGCGCGCCGCATGGGCGGCGGCGACAAGTGCCTGCGTCCGCTCGCCGGCCGGCCGTTGCTCGCCCATGTCGTCGAGCGGGTCGGGCCCCAGGTCGATCGTCTGGTCCTGAACGCCAACGGCGATCCGGCCCGGTTCGCCGGTTTCGGCCTGCCGGTTGCGGCCGATCTGCTGCCCGGTGCGCTCGGGCCGCTTGCCGGCGTGTTGACCGGCATGGCCTGGGCCGTCGCCGCCGCGCCCGATGCCCGCTGGATCCTGACCGTTGCGACGGACGCGCCCTTCCTGCCGGCGGACCTTGCCGCACGCCTGCACGCCGGAGTCCGGGGCGAGGAAGCCGACATGGCGTGTGCCGCGTCGGGCGGGCGGCATCATCCGGTGATCGGCCTGTGGCCGGTCGGCCTGCGCAGCGCCCTCGAAGTCGCCTTGCGCGACGAGGGGATTAGCAAGGTGGACCGCTGGACGTCGCGCTACCGCCTGGCCGTGGCCGATTTCGACTCCGGCCCGCCCGACCCTTTCTTCAACGCCAACCGGCCCGAGGATCTTGAGACGGCGGAGAAATTGCTGGCTGGCGACTGAGGCGGGTTGGCGCCCTACGGCAGCCGGACCCGGAGCAGCTCCAGCGGACCCGAAGCCGCGCTTATCCGGAAGGGCAGGTCCTTCGGCAGCGTGAAGCAGTCGCCTGCCGCCAGGTCCTGCGCTTCCCCGCCGCCTAAGGCGAGCGTCATGCGGCCTTCCAGCACGAAATGGAACAGGAACTCGCCGTCATGGCGGGCCGCGATGTCGATGCCTTCCAGCGACTGCCGGAGGACGGAAACCTCGGCCAGGCCATCGGTCGCATCCGCTATGCCGAGGTCGCGCGCTTCGAAGCCGGCCATGTCCGCGGCCGTCCAGCCGGCCTCTTCCGCCCGGTGCAGGACGAAGCGCTGACCGCCGAAATCCCGCTCCGGCAGGTGGCGGCCGGTCGGCAGGGGCAGGTCGTGGTCGAGCAGGGTCATGTGGTTTGCCGGACAGCCGATCTCGACCACTTCCAGCCCGTCCGAGCATTCCAGCACCCGGTGGCGGATCTCCGGCGGCTGGAGCACGCAATCCCCCGGCCCCATGACGAAAGGCTCGCCCTGGTCCTCGTAGACCAGCCGGACCCAGCCCTTGTAATTGTAGATCATCTGGAAGCGGATCTTGTGGAAATGGACATTGTCCGGCACCGGTCCGCCGTCCGGAATCCGGATATGCGAGGCGATGAAGCGCCCGCCTTCGCGCTGCGGGATCAGGTCGCGATAGAGCATGCCGGCCCGGCCGACGCCCCAGCCGCCGTTGCCGCCGTCGGCCTTCAGAATCGTCAGCCTCTGGTCCAGCGGCGGCAGGTCGATTGGCGGGTCGGCGTCCACCACGGTCACGGTTGCGCCGTTGGGCGCTGTGACCTCGCGCGCACCGTTCAGCAGCGTCGACGGCTCGCCGCTCGCAATCCGCAGCTGCGGCGGCGGGCCTTCGGCGTCGCGGTCCAGCCGCAGGCGCAGCCCGTAGCCGGACAGGCTGGCGACTGCCGGATCGTCGGCCGGATGGATGGCGTCGAGCCGGAAGCCGAGGGTTTCCCGGAAGAAGGCGAGCGCGGCGTCGAAATCCGGGCTCGGCAGAACGACTTCGGCGGTCGATGCAGTCATGATGTGTCTTTTTCGAACCAACAATTGCTGTCGAATGACGGGTTAAATCGCTCGCAAAATCGATCCGCCTTCATAGTGCAGACTGATCGAAGCGAATTTGCGATCCTGTATGTCGGCACCGGTCTCGCTCCCCGGATACTTGGCGACAACCGATCTCCGGCCGCAGGATCCCTATCGATCCGAGACAATCTGCCGATCGTGCCGGCGCCGAGCCCGATCCTCGCATCCGACTATCACGAATTGTCCCCGCTCGCGATACCCGGCTGGCCGCCTTCGATAGTCCCGTCCCTGCCGGTTTCAGGCCGAACGCGATTGAAATTCCCGAAAAGCAGGTGTAGGTTGCAGGCAACACCCCTTGCGGTTTCGACCGCAGGGCGCGGGGCCTCTTCGGAGGCCCCTGCTTTTTGGGGCCGGTCGGAATGCGCACGTTCGTCTATGTGGACGGTTTCAATCTCTATTACGGTGCCCTCAAGGGTACACCGTGGAGATGGCTGGACCCGGTCGCGCTATTCGAAAGGTTGTTACAGCCGCAGCACGATATCGTCGCCGTCAAGTACTTTACCGCAAGGGTCTCGGGAACGGCCGGCGACCCGTCGAAACCGCAGCGTCAGGATGCTTATCTCCGTGCCGTGCAACGCCTCCGGCCGGAGGTAGAGGTGTATTTCGGGCACTTCCTGAGCCACACGGTACGCATGCCGCTGGCCAGACCGACAGGGAATCGGCGCTCCGCCGAGGTGGTCAGGACAGAAGAAAAGGGCTCGGACGTGAACCTCGCGGCCCATCTCCTGAATGACGGATGGCTGGACCTTTACGATTGTGCGGTCGTGGTAAGCAACGACAGCGATTTGGCGGAGGGCATGCGCCTCGTGAAGCTGCACCGCGGGAAACGAATCGGTTTGGTCACGCCGGGGAACAGGGGACCGTCGCGCCAACTCCTGGCCTATGCCGACTTCGCGCGGCGCATCCGGACCAACGGCTTGCGACATTCGCAATTGCCGGACCCGATTCCCGGTACGAATATCCGGAAACCCGCGAATTGGTGAGAAATCGTGCGCGCCGGTCGATAGGCACAGGCCGGCCAGTACCTATGCCGTTGGCTGCACCGAACGGTCAAGACGCAGGGCAGTTTTCCGGGCGATGAGGCGGCGAGCCAGCTAACCGGATTACTCAACGCAAGTACGGTCTGCTCGGTACCGTCATGGTTCGCCTATCCCGCCAGACCGGCCGCGGCCTGGCGCACGACCCGGTCCGCCGTCGCCCAGATCGTGGCTTTCCATTCCGGTTCGTCGCCGTAGAAGGCGTCGCGGATCTGGCGCTTGATCGCCTTGCCTTCCTCCGAAGCCGGATCGCCGTGGAGATGCACCCAGTTGTCGGCGCGCAGGGCTTCGAGAACGTCGTAAAGCGGCCTGGTGCCGTATTCCAGCGCCACGGTCGTCACCTCGGTCTCCTGCGCGATACCGTCGAACCCGTTCTCCATCGACCCGGTCACGACGGCGGACAGGCTGTCGTTCTTTTCCGGCGATTTCACCTCGTCGCCATACCAGAGGCGCGCCCGCTCCGCGCCGGCGCCCTCGACGCTGATGATCTCGCAGGCGCCATAGTCGCCGAGGCCGGTGTGGAAATCCAGATGGGCCGCCCGTCCGGCGCCCCGGCAATGCGCTTCGATAATCTCCCGCCAGGTCCGGGCCGACCAGGACAGCGCCCGGCCGCCGTAAAACAGGCCGTCCGGGTAATCGTACTGGCCGCCGCTCACCGCTTCCTGGAAGGCGAACAGTCCGTGCTCTTTTATGTAGGCGGCGATGGCGGTGTCGGCCGCCTCGCGCCCCGGCCCGTGCCAGTCGCGCGGCGTCAGCAAGTCGTGGATCCCGGCGTATTTCGGATTGGCCGGATGGCCGGCGCCGTGATCGAGATTGTTGCGGTTGAGGTCGATATTGTCTTCCGTCACCCGGCGCAGCCACGCGAAGCCGTAGGGGTTGATGGCGTGGACCAGGACCAGGGCGCAGCCCGCCGGCAGGAGACGGTGTGCGCCGGTCTCCAGCATTCCGACCTGGCAGCCGGAGCCGCAGAAACCCTCGACCCCGTGGGTGCCGGACGAGGCGATCAGCACTTTCGCCGCCGCGCCCGGCGCCGGGCCGAGCCGGGCGACATCGGTCGTCAGGTCGCCGCCGTCGGCCTGCCGGGTGTCGGGATTGCGGTACGCGGAAAGCGCCGCGCCGGCCCGTTCCGCTGCCGCGCGGAATTTCGCGCGCGCCTCGGCATAGTCGGCCGAAAACCACGAGTCAGGCACCGATTCGGACAGGTTCATCGACATCCGGTTTGTGTTACGATCGGGACGGTAAATGCAGCCCCATTAGGGACCAGAACCGGCGGACGCTCAATGCCCGCCCGCGGACCGGACAGGGATCGATGGACGCAGACGGATCGCCGCATCGGACGCCGGACCATCGCGAAGTCGTCGGCCGGCTGGGCCGCGACCAGCGGCGCAGCCTGTTGCAGCGCTCGGACCGAAAGGGCCTGCTCCACCTCTCCGGCCATCTGGCCGCGCTCGGCGCCACCGGCTGCGCGATCGCCCTGCAGGCGCCCGGCTGGCCGGTCCTGCTGCCGCTTCACGGCATCCTGCTGGTCTTCCTGTTCTGCCTGCAGCACGAGGCCGTGCACAAGACGCCGTTCCGCAGCGCCTGGCTGAACGCGGCGGCGGGCTGGGGCGCCGGGCTGGTCAACCTGCTGCCGCCGGTCTGGTTCCACCATTTCCACATGGACCACCACCGCTACACCCACGATCCGGCGCGCGATCCGGAACTGGCCCGGCCGCTGCCGAAATCGAAGGCCGGCCTCGCCTGGCTCATCGCCGGCGGCGTCTACTTCACCAGCCAGGTCCGTACGCTGCTGGTCAACGCCGCCGGCCGCAACCGCGACGGGTTCGTGCCGCCGTCGGCGCGGGCGGCCGTGGTCTGGGAGGCCCGCTCGTTCCTTGCCGTCTATCTGGCCGCGGCAACGGTTTCGGTCCTCGCCGGCAGCGCGGCGCTGCTGTGGCTCTGGGCGGTCCCGGCGCTCCTCGGGCAACCCTTTCTGCGCCTGTATCTGCTGGCCGAGCACACCGGCTGCCCGCACGTCGCCAACATGCTGGAGAACACGCGCACGACCTTCACCAACCGGCCGGTGCGCTTCATCGCCTGGAACATGCCCTACCATGTCGAGCATCATGCTTATCCGGCCGTGCCGTTCCACAGGCTGCCGGCGTTCCATGCGGTCCTGCGCGACCGTCTGAGCGTGACGGCGGACGGCTACCGGGCGGCAACGCGGGACACGACCGGCGCCATCCTGCGCGGCGAGGCGTGACCGCGGCATAGACGGCCCGGTTCGTTGACAGGTTCGGGTGCTCCCCCTATCTGTCATCGATCCGGTTTCACGCCGCAGCCCACCCGCTTCGAAGGCCCCATCCGCCCGCTTTTCGACCGGCCGGGCGCAACACCTTACCTGTTTCAGGAACGCCTTTCATGTTCGGCAATCTCGCCCGGAAATTTCTCGGCTCGGCCAACGAACGCTACATCAACCGGGTTCAGCCGCTGATCGACCGGATCAACGGCCTGGAGCCCGAGATGCAGGCGCTGTCGGACGCCGAACTGGCCGCGCGCACCGACTGGCTCAGGCAGCGCTACGGGAAGGGCGAGGCGCTGGACGACCTGCTGGTCGACGCTTTCGCCACCGTCCGGGAAGCGGCCTGGCGCACCCTGGGCGAGCGGCATTTCGATGTGCAGCTGATCGGCGGTACGATCCTGCACCGCGGCATGATCGCCGAGATGAAGACCGGCGAGGGCAAGACGCTGGTCGCGACCCTGCCGGTCTATCTGAACGCGCTGGAGGGCAAGGGCGTCCACGTCGTCACGGTCAACGACTACCTCGCGCAGCGCGACGCCGAATGGATGGGCCAGGTCTACAAGTTCCTGGGCCTCACCGTCGGCTGCATCACCAACGAGCTGAACGACGACGAACGCCGCCGGGCCTACGGTTGCGACGTCACCTACGGCACCAACAACGAGTACGGCTTCGACTATCTCCGCGACAACATGAAGTTCGACCTGGAGGAGATGGTCCAGCGGCCGTTCAATTTCGCGATCGTCGACGAGGTCGATTCGATCCTGATCGACGAGGCGCGCACGCCGCTCATCATCTCCGGCCCGACCGACGACACCTCGGTACTGTATATTGCGGTCGACAAGGTCATCCCGGGTCTGGTTCCCGACGACTACGAGATCGACGAAAAGCAGAAGACCGTCGCGCTGACCGACGCCGGCAACGAGCATCTGGAAGCCCTGCTGGCCGAAGCCGGGCTGCTCGGCGGCCACGACCTGTACGAAATGCAGAATGTCAGCGTCGTCCACCACGCCAACCAGGCGCTGCGCGCCCACAAACTGTTCCGCCGCGATACGGATTATATCGTCAAGAACAACCAGGTCATCATCATCGACGAGTTCACCGGCCGGATGATGGAGGGCCGGCGCTATTCCGACGGCCTGCACCAGGCGCTCGAGGCCAAGGAAGGCGTCGAGATCCAGACGGAAAACCAGACCGTCGCGTCGATCACCTTCCAGAACTATTTCCGCATGTATCCGAAGCTGGCCGGCATGACCGGCACGGCCATGACCGAAGCGGCGGAATTCATCGACATCTACAAGCTGGAAGTCGTCGACGTGCCGACCAACGTGGCGGTGGAGCGCGTCGACGAGGACGACGAGGTCTACCGGACCGGCGAGGAGCGCGACGTCGCCGTGCTCGACCTGATCGAGGATTGCTCGAAGCGCGGCCAGCCCACCCTGGTCGGCACGGTGAGCATCGAGAAGTCCGAACTGCTGGCTGAAAAGCTCGGCAGAAAAAACATTCCGCACCAGGTGCTGAACGCCCGGCACCACGAGCGCGAAGCCTTCATCATCGCCCAGGGCGGCGAGCCGGGCGCTGTCACCATCGCCACCAACATGGCCGGCCGCGGCACCGATATCCGGCTGGGCGGCAACGCCGACATGCGCATCGTGCAGGAACTGGGCGATCTGCCGGAGGGCCCGGAGCGCGACGCCAAAGAGGCTGAAATCCGCGCCGACGTCGAGGAGAAGAAGCAGAAGGTGGTGGCCGCCGGGGGGCTGTTCGTCATCGCCACGGAGCGCCACGAGAGCCGGCGGATCGACAACCAGTTGCGCGGCCGCTCGGGCCGGCAGGGCGATCCCGGCAATTCGCGCTTCTTCCTGTCCCTGCAGGACGACCTGATGCGCATCTTCGGCTCCGACCGCATGGATGGCTGGCTCCAGCGCCTGGGCCTGAAGGAGGGCGAGGCGGTCGTCCACGGCTGGATCAACAAGGCCGTCGAGCGCGCCCAGCGCAAGGTCGAGGAGCGCAACTACGAAATCCGCAAGAACCTGCTGAAGTTCGACGATGTGATGAACGATCAGCGCAAGGTGATCTACGCCCAGCGCATCGGCATCATGAAGACCGACGACGTTTCGGAGACGATCCGGGGATATCGCGAGGAGGCGATCGAGGCCGTCGTCGAGGATTCGATCCCCGAGGGCGCCTACGCCGAGCAGTGGGATATCGACAGCCTCTACAATCGCACCCTGGGCGTCTTCGGCCTCGACCTGCCGATCCGCGACTGGGCGGCCGAGGAAGGCATCGCGGACCAGGAAATCTACGAACGCATCCTCGAGGCCGTGGACCGGCGGATGGCGGAGAAGACGGCGTCCTATTCGCCGGAACTGATGCGCCTCGCCGAAAAGAGCGTCCTGCTGCAGATCCTCGACCAGCAATGGAAGGAGCACCTGCTCCAGCTCGACCATCTGCGCCAGGCGGTGAATCTGCGCGCCTACGGACAGAAGGATCCGCTGATCGAGTACAAGCGCGAAGCCTTCGACATGTTCCAGGTCATGCTTTCCGGCCTCAAGGAAACCACGGTCGGCGCGCTCTCCCATCTTGAGATCGAGCTGGACGCCGATCCGGAAAGCCTGTTGCCCCAGGACAGCAGCGCCGAGTGGGAACAATCCGGCCCCGGCATGGGCGACGACCTTGCGCCCTTCGGCCTGCCGCCTCTCGGCTCGCTCGAAGACATGGCCCGCATGGCCGGCATGGAGCTGGACGCGCTGGAACCCGAACCGGAATACACCAACGGCAACGGCGGCGTGATCGCGCCGGTCCGCACCCGTAAGGCTGCCTCCAGGGTCGATCCGGGCAATCCGGCGACTTGGGGCAAGGTCTCGCGCAACGCGCTGTGCCCCTGCGGATCGGGGAAAAAGTACAAGCACTGCCACGGCAGGGTCTGACGAAGGACGGCGTCGCCCCCGCAAGCGGAAAGGGCAGCCTGCGGGCTTGCCATACGGCCGGTTGGAGTGACAGGATTCGGGCATCCCAGCGGGAAGGAGCCCTGCCATGTTTTCGCGCCGCCGCTTTCTGGCAACCTCGGCCGCGGCGACGCTGCTGCCCTCCGCAGCCGCTGCCGTCGGCGTGCCGATGCCGATCTTCGACGCCCATATCCATTTCAGCCACGACGCGGCGGAGCGCCATTCCGTTAAGGAGGCCGTCGCGATTCTCGAACGGGCCGGGCTGAAGCGGGCGCTGGTGTCGAGTTCCGGCGATGCCGGCACCCGCGCCCTTTATGCCGCCGCGCCCGACCTGGTCCTGCCCAGCCTGCGCCCCTATCGCCGGCGCGGCGAGATTAGCCGCTGGGTCGACGATCCGTCGGTGGTCGATTTCCTGGAAGACCGGCTCAAGCGGTTCCGCTGGGTCGCGGTCGGCGAATTCCACCTGTTCGCCGGGCAGACGGAAAAGGCCGTGCCGCGGCGCATGATCGAACTGGCGCGGGAGCACAATCTTCTGCTGCACGCCCATTCCGACACCGGCGCCGTCGACGGGATTTTCGCCCAATGGCCGGACGCCAGGGTCCTGTGGGCCCATTCCGGCTTCGACGATCCCGACACTGTCGGCCCGATGCTGGAGAAACATCCGAACCTCTGGACCGACCTGGCCTTCCGCAGCGAACACGCCCACGGCGGCCGGGTCGACGACAGCTGGCGCAGCCTGTTCGCCGCCTTCCCCGACCGGGTCACGGTGGGCACCGACACCTTCACCCCGGAACGCTGGCACCACGTCGTCGAGCACGCCAACTGGACCCGGGAATGGCTGCGCGACCTGCCGCCCGGCCTGGCCGAGAAGATCGCCTGGCGCAACGGCGAGGCGATGATCCGGCCGCACCTGGCGCAACTGCGCTAGCGCGCGATGGCCGGGCGGCGCCAGCGCGGGCCGGCTTTCGCGGCGGCTCTTGCGTTTGTCCTCGCGGCCGGCGCCGCGAACGCCTGCGAGCGCCCGCAGGGATGGACAGGCGGCGGCAAGATCGTCGGAAAGACCTGGACCGTGCGGTGGCAGTCCGCCCCGGCCGCCATACCGGTCGGCGCCCATTTTTCCCTTCGCTTCCGGCTCTGCGGGCCGCCGGTCGCGCGGGTGAAAGTGCGTGGCTGGATGCCGGACCACCGTCACGGCATGAACTACCGGGCTGCCGTTACCCTCGCCGGCCCGACAGGCGCAGTCCGGGGCCTGCTGTTCCACATGCCCGGCCGCTGGCAGCTCGTCTTCGATATCGCCGGCGCGGCCGGCCGGGAGAAGCTGGTCGCCGAAACGGTGCTGGAGTGAGACGGCGTCCGGGCATCGGCTGTGTCTTGCCGCCGGCCGATCGGGTATCGGCTGCCATTCGTCGCCGATCGTCGTTTCGACCTGACCGGCCCTCCCCGTCATTTCGACCGGAGCCGCCCGCAGGGCGGCGGAGCGGAGAAATCTTTCAGCTACGGTGCTCCGGTCGAAATGACGGAAAGAAATCGACGGTGCAGCGAAATTCAAATCGATCGCTGACAAATGACTGATATCGTTAGATTAATTCTAGTTGCATTCTGTATGCAATGGGCCGTTGCGGCGCTTCCGGCCGGGGCCGTCGATTTTACGGCTGCCGAAACGCGCAAGATCCTGCGCCACGGGCCGTGGCCGCAGACGGCGACGCCCGATCCGAGCAACCGGGTCTCCGGCAATCCCGCCGCGATCGCCTTCGGCCGGGTGCTGTTCTTCGACACGCGCCTGTCGGCTTCCGGCTCGGTGTCCTGCGCAACCTGCCACCGGCCGGACGCGGGCTGGACCGATGGCCGGGCGCGCAGCCGCGGCCAGCGGGCGGTTGACCGCAACGCGCTCAGCCTGTTCAACCTGCGCTTCAACCGCTGGTTCGGCTGGGACGGGGCGCAGGACACCCTGTGGGCGCAGAATCTCCGGCCACTGCTCGACCGGCGCGAAATGGGCATCGGCGCGGCCGGCGCGGCGCGGCTCGTCCGTGGCGACCGCACTCTCTCCTGCCGCTACCGGCTGGCTTTCGGCGTTGCGCCCGGCCCGGATGTCGAACGTGTTTTCGTCGATCTCGGCAAGGCGCTGGCGGCGTTCCTGGAAACCCTCGTCACCGGACGCACGCCATTCGACGATTTCCGCGACGCGCTCGCCCGCAACGACGCCGCCGGCCGGGCCCGCTATCCCGACGCCGCAAAGCGCGGCCTGCGCCTGTTCGTCGGCCGGGGCAACTGCGCCTTCTGCCATTTCGGCCCGGCCTTCGCCAACGGCGAGTTCGCCGATGCCGGCGTGCCGCATTTCGCCGGATCCGGCCGGGCCGATCCCGGCCGCTTCGGCGGCATCCGGAAACTGCGCAAGAGCTCCTACACCCTGCTGGGCCGCTTCAACGACGATCCGGCCCGCACCACTGCCGTCAAGACCCGCCATGTCCGCCTGGCCCACAGCAATTTCGGCGAATTCCGCGTACCGGGCCTGCGCAACGCGGCGCTCACCGCGCCCTACATGCATGCCGGCAGCCTGAAGACCCTCGCCGACGTCGTCCGGCACTATTCGACTCTCGACGAGGAGCGGCTGCACGCCGGCGGCGAACGGATCCTGCGCCGGCTCGACCTGAGCGCCCGCGAACAGGCCGATCTGGTGGCGTTTCTGGAGTCGTTGACCGAAGCGGAACCGCGCCGCGAGAGTGCAGCGAAACCCGGAACCTCACCATGTCGTTAGCGGTGTTCGCCCTCTCCGCCGATTGAAATATGTGCCGGCAGTCGCTATTCTCCCGCCCATGCCGTCGTTTCTCGAATTCGAAAAGCCTATCGCCGAACTCGAAGGCAAGATCGAAGAATTGCGCCATCTGACCGACGGCGGCGCCCTCAATATTGCCGAAGAAGTCGGCCGGATGCAGGAGAAGGTGGAGCGCATGCTGCGCACCACCTATTCGAAGCTGACGCCGTGGCAGAAGGTGCTGGTCGCCCGCCATCCGGACCGCCCGCACGCGCTGGAATATATCGAAAACCTTTTCGAGGATTACCTGCCGCTCGCCGGCGACCGCGCTTTTGCCGAAGACCGCGCCATCGTCGGCGGCCTCGCCCGGTTCGGCGGTCGCTCCGTGGTCGTGATCGGCAACGAGAAGGGCCACGACACCGAATCGCGCCTGACCCACAATTTCGGCATGGCCCGGCCGGAGGGCTATCGCAAGGCGATGCGCCTGATGCGCCTGGCCGAACGGTTCGGCCTGCCGGTCATCACGCTGATCGACACGTCCGGCGCCTACCCCGGCATGGGGGCGGAAGCGCGCGGCCAGGCCGAAGCCATCGCCCGGTCGATCGAAACCTGCCTCGACCTGGAGACGCCGCTGATCGGCCTCGTGATCGGGGAGGGCGGGTCCGGCGGCGCCATCGCACTGGCCGCGGCCAACCGGGTGCTGATGCTCGAACACGCCGTCTATTCGGTGATTTCCCCGGAGGGTTGCGCCTCCATCCTGTGGCGCGATTCGGACGTCGCGCAGGATGCCGCCGACGCGCTCAAGCTCACGGCGCAGGACCTGTTCGACCTGGAGGTAATCGACGGCATCGTGCCGGAACCGGTCGGCGGCGCTCACCGGAACCGGGACTTGATTTTCGCGAACGTGACGGACGCCATCGCCGGGGCGCTGGACGCCCTGCTCGAGACCGACGGCCCCGTCCTGCGCAAGCAGCGCCGCGAAAAATTCCTCGCCATGGGCCAGAAGGGGCTGGGGTAGGCTTTACCCCGCTTCAACCGCCCCTCGCCCGGCTCAGAAATCCGCGGCATCGAGCGGCAGCGCGCTCAGCACTTCCGGGCCGTTTTCCGTAATCAGGACCGGCTGTTCCAGCTTCACGCCGTCGGGGCCGTCGAGGGCGCCGACATAGCTTTCGACGCAGACGATCGCGTTCGCTTCGAAATGGCCGTCATACATCCCGTCGTCCGCGTCTTCCGGATAGAGCACGAACGGATACTCGACTCCCAGCCCGCAGCCGTGGACTAGGTCGGCGTAGCGGTTCGCGAGATAGGCGTCGGGCAGGCGGAAGGCCCTGGAGGCGTAGTCGACGAACGATACGCCGGGGCGCAGCAGATCGATATTGTGCTCGATCTGGGCCCGCGAAAGGTCGAGCAGGGTGGCTTGCGCCGGGGTCGGCCGGCGACCGCCGACCACCCAGCTGCGCGAGATGTCGTTGTAGAAGCCCATCGGGCCGATCAGGTCGGTATCGAGGGAAAGCAGTTCGCCCGCCTGCATGACCCGGCCCGACGTTTCCTGGAACCACGGGTTGGTGCGCGGGCCGGCGGCGAGCAGGCGGGTCTCCGGATATTCGCCGCCGCGGGCCAGACTCTCGCCGACCAGATGGCCGAACGCTTCCGACTCCCGGGTTCCGGGGACGGCGAAGCCGTACAGCGAGCGGACGCTGTCTTCGCACGTTTCGAGCGACAGCCGGAACGCGGCGATTTCCTCGGCCGACTTGTTGGCGCGCGCATGTTCCAGGATCGCCTTGCCGTCGACGGCGCGGGTGCCCTCCTCTGCGAGTGCCCAGACCATCAGGGTGTCCGCCCGGTCGACGGCCAGGATGTCCGCCGCGCAGCCATGTTCCTTCAGCGTCCCGCGAATCTGCGCCGCCCAGCGCCGCGCCATCGCTTCGGCGTTATCGGCGACCAGCATGTAATCGAAGGGGATCGACGGCCGGACGTCGCTGACGCTCTCCAGCCCGGCGCTCAGATGGCGGCCGGTCGGCAGGTCGAACAGCACCGTCGGGCCGTGCGCGAAGACCAGCGCGTAGCGGACGATATTGTGCATCGTCCAGACCTGCATGTTCCGCGTGCCGGTCGCGTAGCGCAGGTTGACCGGATCGACCGTCAGCACCGCCGCGCGGTCCCGGCGGCGAAGCTCCTGGCGTATCCGCTCGGCGCGATGGGCGCGGATCGCCGCCTCGTCGATGGACCCGATGCGCGGCGGGCCGTCAGCCATCGCCGTCTTCGTCTGCTTCGGCGTCCAGCTCCGCGCGCAGCACGTTCTTCGCGATTTTCTCGATGGTCGAGCGCGGGAAATCGTCGACCAGGCGGACTTCCGTCGGCACCTTGAAATCGGCCAGAGATTGCCGGCAGGCCGCGACGATGCGCTCGCCGTAGTCCGGCGGCGCGTTGGCCGCCCCGCCGTCGACCAGGATGTAGGCGACCGGCACCTCGTCCAGCATCGGATGCTTCTTTGCGACGACGGCCACTTCGCGGGCCAGCGGCTGTTCGGCGATCACCCGCTCGACTTCGGACGCGGCGACATTCTCGCCGCCGACCTTGAGCATGTCCTTGGCCCGGTCGGAGAAGCTGCAGAAGCCGTCGCTGTGGACCGCGATCTTGTCGCCGGTCGTGAAGAAGCCCTCGTCGTCGAACGCCTCAGCGGTCGCCTTCTCGTCGCCGAGATATTCGGCGAACATGGAGAGCCCGCGCACGCCGCGGATGAAAAGGTCGCCGGTCTCGTCCGGGCCGACCGGGTCGCCCGATTCGTCCAGGATCCGGATATCGTATTCGACCGAGGGTTTGCCGACGGAGAGCGGCCGGTTCGGCAGATGGACGTCGCCGACGAAGCCGTGGGTGATGGTCTCCGACATGCCCCACCAGCCGATCGTCTTGACGCCGAAAATCTCGTCGGTCGGCGGGCTGCAGATGCCGTTGCCCATCAGGCGGAACGGGTGGCGCTCCGGCACGTCGCGGTCCATCAGCGCCCGGTTCATGAACGGCACCATGCTGGTCCAGGTACAGCCGTTGCGGATCGCCACGTTCCAGAAGCGGCGGGCCGAGAAGCGGGGCTGGACCACGCAGGTCGCGCCGGACCACAGCGAGGCGAGCACGGAATAGGCCTGGGCGTTGGTGTGGAAGATCGGCAGGTAGGTCAGGTGGCAATCGGTATCGCGCAGATCTTCGTGCAGCGCGTTCATCTTCGCGCCCCACAGGCCGTTGCCGTGCAGCCAGAGCACCGCCTTGGGCCGGGAGGTCGTGCCCGAGGTGAACTGGACGGAAAGCGGCGCCATCGGGTCGGCCGGACGGCGCGGCGCATCCGCCGGATCGCCCGCCAGCCGGGCGAAGCTGTCGCCGCTCGGCCCGCTGCCCGGCGCGCTGCCCGGCGTCGGCGCTTCGCCATTGTCGGTATCGGTGACCGCGACCCAGCGCAGGTCCTTGCAGGCGCCGCCGATCATGGCGGCGAATTTCGGCTGGGTGATCGCGGCCACCGCGCCGGAACGGTCGGCGAAATAAGTCATCTCGTCGGCTGCCGAGCGGGCGTTGGTGGTCACGCAGATCGCGCCGATCTTCGCGCAGGCGAACCAGGCGAAGAGGATTTCCGGGCAGTTGTCGAGATGGACCAGGAGGCTGTCGCCGGCCTTTATGTCCCGCGCCGCCAGGCCCGCCGCCACCCGGTCGACCTCGTGGGCGAACTCGGCGAAGGTCCAGGCCGCGCGCGGCCCGACGAACGGCTCCCACACCAGATACGGCTTGTCCGAATGGCTCGCCGCCCGGGCGGCAACCAGCGCCGGGATGTCGAAGCCGGCAAAGGGATGAACGAAAGGCGTTTCGATCCGGCGCATGGCGGGGCACCTGAGGTTGTCGGTTTGCGCTGGTTTTAGGGTGTAAACTTCGCAGCGGAAAGGTGCGCCATTTCTCGTTACAATTCCTCGGGGCCGTCTCGAAGGAGGTCACTCGGCCGCCTTGAGATTTGGCGGGCGCTGCCTTCTATTGCAGGAAATCTGACGAACGAACGGAACCATGAGCGGCTGGCAATTCTGGATCGATCGGGGCGGCACCTTTACCGATGTCGTGGCCAAGGCGCCGGACGGGCGGCTGGCGACCCACAAGCTGCTGTCGGAGAACCCGGAGCGCTATCCCGACGCCGCGATCCAGGGCATCCGCGACGTGCTCGCCCTCGCACCCGGCGCGCCGATCCCGGCGGCGCGGATCGACGCCGTGAAGATGGGCACGACCGTCGCCACCAACGCCCTGCTCGAACGCAAGGGCGAGCGCACGCTGCTGGTCGTCACCAGGGGCTTCGCAGACGCCCTGCGCATCGCCTACCAGGTCCGCCCGCGCCTGTTCGCGCGCAACGTCGTGCTGCCGGAGCTGCTCTACAGCCGGGTCGTCGAGGTCGACGAGCGGGTGATGGCCGACGGCACGGTCGAGACGCCGCTCGATCTCGCCACCGCCGAAGCGGACATCCGCGCCGCCTTCGAGACCGGCTACCGCTCGGTCGCGATCCTGTTCATGCACGGCTACCGCTACACCGACCACGAACGGCAGGTCGCCGCCCTGTGCCGCGGCATCGGCTTCGCCCAGGTCTCGGTCAGCCACGAGGTCAGCCCGCTGATGAAGCTGGTCGGCCGCGGCGACACCACCGTGGTCGATGCCTACCTGTCGCCGATCCTGCGCCGCTATGTCGACCGGGTCGCCGGCGAGATCGGCGATACCCGGCTGATGTTCATGCAGTCGAACGGGGGGCTGACCGACGCGCGCCGCTTCCAGGGCAAGGATTCGATCCTGTCCGGACCGGCCGGCGGCATCGTCGGCGCGGTGCGCACGGCGGAGATGGCCGGCTTCGGCAAGCTGATCGGCTTCGACATGGGCGGCACCTCGACCGACGTGTCCCACTATGCCGGCGAATACGAGCGCGCGTTCGAGACGCTGGTCGCCGGGGTGCGGATGCGCGCGCCGATGATGCAGATCCACACCGTGGCGGCCGGCGGCGGTTCGATCCTGCATTTCGATGGCGCGAAGTACCGCGTCGGGCCGGACAGCGCCGGCGCCAACCCCGGCCCGGCCTGCTACCGGCGCGGCGGGCCGCTAACCGTCACCGACGCCAACGTCATGCTCGGCAAGATCCAGCCGGACCATTTCCCCGCCGTTTTCGGGCCGGACGGCGACCTGCCGCTCGACCGGGAGGCCGTGGTGCAGCGCTTCGCGGCGCTGGCCCGGGAGATCGAGCGCGCGACAGGGGACAGCCGTACCCCGGAGCAGGTCGCCGAGGGCTTCCTCACCATCGCGGTCGAGAACATGGCCAACGCGATCAAGGAAATCTCGATCCAGCGCGGCTACGATGTTACCGAATACACATTGGCCTGCTTCGGCGGCGCGGCCGGCCAGCACGCCTGCCCGATCGCCGATACGCTGGGCGTGACCCGGGTCTTCATCCATCCCTTCGCCGGCGTGCTCTCGGCCTATGGCATGGGCCTCGCCGACATGCGCGCCCTGCGCGAGACCGCCGTGGAAGCGATCCTGGACGCCAGCCTGACCGGCGAGCTGGACGCGACCCTGGACAGGCTGGCTAATTCGGCTAAATCGGAAATATCCGAACAAAATGTACCTGCCGAAAATATCGCGATCCACCGCCGCGCCCACATCCGCTACGACGGGACCGACGCGGCGATCGTCGTCGCCGCCGGGACGCTGGAGGAGACGGTCGCCGCCTTCGAGGATGCCCACCGCCAGCGCTACGGCTTCACCGTCCCGGACAAGCCGATGGTCGTGGAGGCGGTCTCCGTCGAGGCGGTCGGCGCGACCGACAAGGTGGAGGACGCGATCGTCGCGCGCCGGAGCGATGACGCGCCGGCGGCCATCGACCGGGCGCACTTCTTCTCGGGCGGAAAATCTCACAAATCCGCCATTTTCGACCGCGACCGGCTGCAACCCGGCGACCGGATCGCCGGCCCGGCCATCGTCCGGGAGGCGACGGCGACCACCGTCGTCGAGCCGGGCTGGGCCGCCACGGTGAGCGAGCGCAACCACCTGGTGCTCGAGCGGGTCGTGGCGCTCGACCGCGGGCTCGCCGTCGGCACGCAGGCCGATCCCGTCATGCTGGAGGTGTTCAACAACCTGTTCATGTCGGTCGCCGAGCAGATGGGCGCGGTGCTGGAGAACACGAGCTACTCGGTCAACATCAAGGAGCGGCTGGACTTCTCCTGCGCCATCTTCGACCCGACCGGCGACCTGATCGCCAACGCGCCGCACATGCCGGTCCATCTCGGCAGCATGAGCGAGAGCGTGCGCGAGATCGTCCGACGCCGCGCCGGCACGATGCGGCCGGGCGAGGTCTATGTCCTCAACGCGCCCTATGCCGGCGGCACCCATCTGCCGGACGTGACCGTCATCACCCCGGTCTTTGCAGAAAATAAACAGACTATTCTGTTTTTTGTCGGCTCGCGCGGCCACCATGCCGATATCGGCGGCATCACGCCGGGCTCCATGCCGCCGGATTCGCGCATCGTCGAGGAAGAGGGCGTGCTGTTCGACAACGCCCTGCTGGTCGAGGACGGCCGTTTCCTGGAAACCGAGACCCGGGCGCTGTTGACCGGCGCGCTCTATCCGGCGCGCAACCCGGACCAGAACATCGCCGACCTCAAGGCCCAGATCGCCGCCAACGAGAAAGGCGTGCAGGAGATCGGCCGCATGATCGGCCAGTTCGGGCTCGCCGTCGTCCACGCCTATATGGGCCATGTCCAGGACAATGCCGAGGAGCAGGTCCGCCGGGTGCTCGACCGGCTCAGCGACGGCGAATTCACGAGCCCGATCGACGCCGGCGGCGAGATTCGCGTCGCGATCCGCGTCCACCGGGAGGAGCGCACCGCGGATATCGATTTCACCGGCACGTCGGCCCAGCTGCCGAACAATTTCAACGCGCCGTCTGCCGTGTGCCGCGCCGCCGTGCTCTACGTCTTCCGCACCCTGGTCGACGAGGACATCCCGATGAACGAGGGCGTGCTCAAGCCGCTCAACATCGTGATTCCCGACGGCTCGATGCTGAAGCCGGTCTATCCGGCCGCCGTCGTCGCCGGCAATGTCGAGACCTCGCAGATCGTCACCAACGCGCTCTACGGCGCCATGGGCGTGCTCGGCTCGGCCCAGTCGACCATGAACAACGTCACCTTCGGCAACGACCGGCACCAGTATTACGAGACCGTCGCCGGCGGCATGGGCGCGGGCGCGGGCCATGACGGCGCCAGCGCCGTCCAGACCCACATGACCAACGCACGCCTGACCGATCCGGAAGTTCTCGAATGGCGCTTTCCGGTTATGCTGGACGATTTCCGCCTGCGCCACGGCTCGGGCGGCGCGGGCCGCTGGCGCGGCGGCGACGGCTCGGTGCGCCGGCTGCGCTTCCTGGAGGACATGACGGTCGCCATCCTGTCGTCGCGCCGCATCTACGCCCCCTTCGGGGCGGCGGGCGGCGAGCCGGGCGCCAAGGGCCGCAACTGGGTCGAGCGCGCCGACGGCAGCACCGTCGCCATGACCGGCACCGACAAATGCCAGGTCGGCCCCGGCGACGTGTTCGTCGTCGAAACCCCCGGCGGCGGCGGTTACGGCGCGCCGGCCGAGATGCGCGAGGCGGCGGAGTAGGCCGATTGCCGGGCGGTATCGTCAGGCATGGATTCGGGCCATGACCGTTTCCTTCCCCGTGCCCGAGCCCCGGACAATGGGGCGTTATGGACTGCTGTCGACCCGGCAGGAGGCGTTCTGCCGCCATTTCGTCGCCTGCGGCCCGATCTTTTTTGGGCCGCCGAGGCGGCGCGCCGGGCCGGTTATGCCGAGCGCTCGGGCCTGGCGCGCGAAGGCCGGGACCACCGCCCGGATAACTGTCTCGTGCCGGACGAGGACGAGTTCGGCGAGGTCGCCGGGGCATCGGGCATGGCCGCGCCCTATGCCGGCATCCGGCGAACGGCGACGACCGGGCCGACGCCGCGCCCTGCGCCGCCGTGCCGGTCCCCCACACGGCCTGGGCGCCCCGCATGCAGAACGGCCGCGCCGCCGGACAGAACGGGGCCGCCCATGACATTTCATGACACTTCCGCATCCGGGGCGTCCGGCGGGTTTCGGCTATCGCCTTTCGGTGAACGATGATACGACCTGCGTCACCCGCGAATTCGGAGCTTCTCCCGCAATGACTTCCGCCCTTTCCCTGCGCGCCGCCGCCGCGGCGCTGGCATTGGCTTTGCCACTCGCCCTGTCCGCTGCTGCGCCGGCGCAGGCGCAGCAGACCGAGCCCGCCGCAGACCCGGTGGTCGCCACCGTCGACGGCGAGAAGGTGATGCTGTCGGATTTGCAGGCGCTCCACGCCGATCTGCCGGAGCAGATCCGCAAAATGCCCATCGAGCGCATTTACCAGCCGTTGCTCCAGCAGGTCATCCAGACAAAGCTCCTGGCCGCCAGGGCGCGGGCCGCCGGGCTGAACAAGACCCCGGCCATTGAGCGCAGGCTGCGGAACCTGGCCGACCGGGTGCTGCAGCAGGCCTATCTGGCAAAGCATATCGACAAGGCCGTGAGCGAAGATCAACTCGCCAAGGCCTATGAAGCGTTTGCCGCGAACCACAAAGGCGAAGAAGAGGCGAAAGCCCGGCATATTCTGGTGAAGACCAAGAAGGAGGCGATGGCGGTCGTCGAAGCGCTGGAGAAAGGCGGCAAGTTCGCCGAGCTCGCGAAGGAGAAATCGATCGGCCCGTCCAAGACCGGCGGCGGCGACCTCGGCTGGTTCGCCAGGGGCCAGATGGTCAAGCCGTTCGCCGACGCGGCGTTCGCGCTCAAGAAAGGCGCCTATACGAAGACGCCGGTACAAACCCAGTTCGGCTGGCACGTCATCCTGCTGGAGGATCGCCGCAGCACGCCGCCGCCGCCCTTCGAGGCGAAGCGCGACGAACTCAAGGCGGAACTGGGACAAAAGCTGGCGGTCGCCGAGATCGAACGTCTGCGCAAAGCGGCGAAAATCGTCCGGTTCGGCCCGGACGGAAACCCGCTTGACGATGGCGCGTCCGGTAAGAAAGAAGACCGGAAAGAAAAGAAGTAAGGCGACAAGATCAGGGAACAGGCGTCTCCGCACGGCCTGACCCGGCGCCCCTCCGGGGCGACCGAAGCCGGCGGCGGGCCGCAGTACGCATCATGGCTCTAGAAAAATCGCCGCTCGCACCCGAGCGGTTTCCCGACCTGCCGGCGATCGGCGGCGTGCAGTTGGCGGGCCGCGCCTGCGGCCTCAAGCGCAGCGGCGCGAAGGACCTGATGCTGGCCGTTCTGGCGCCCGGCACGGCGGTCGCCGGCGTCTTCACCCGCTCGATGTGTCCCTCGGCTCCGGTCGACTGGTGCCGGGAAGCGCTGCCCGGCGGCCGGGCGCGGGCGATCGTGTGCAATTCGGGCAACGCCAACGCGTTTACCGGCAAGGCGGGCGATACGACGGCAGAGCGGACCGCCGAAGCCGCCGCCGCCCTGTTCGGCTGCCGGGACCGGGAAGTGTTCTTGGCCTCGACCGGGGTGATCGGCGTACCGGTCGGGCCGGACCGTATCGGCGGCTGCCTGCCGGAACTGTCCCGCCATCTGCGCGACGACGCCTGGCGCGACGCCGCCGAAGCGATCTTGACGACCGATACCTTCCCCAAGGGCGCGTGCGCCGAAGCGCGTATCGGCGCTACGACGGTCCGCATCGCCGGCTTCGCCAAGGGCAGCGGCATGATCGCGCCGGACATGGCGACCATGCTGGGCTTCGTCTTCACCGACGCCAATATCCCGGCGCCGCTGCTCCAGAAGCTGCTGGCCCGGTCCAACGACCGCTCCTTCAACGCGGTGACGGTCGACGGCGACACCTCGACGTCGGATACCGTGCTGCTGTGCGCAACCGGCGCGGCCGGCAATGCGCCGCCGGCCGATCTGCGGAGCCTCCGGGCGTTCGAGCAGGCGCTGGACTCTGTCATGATCGATCTCGCCCAGCAGATCGTTCGCGACGGCGAAGGGGCGAGTAAATTCGTCACCGTGACCGTGACCGGCGCGGCCTCGGCCCGGGCGGCGCGCCGGATCGGCCTGACCATCGCCAACTCGCCCCTGGTCAAGACCGCGATCGCCGGCGAGGACGCCAACTGGGGCCGCATCGTTATGGCGGTCGGCAAGGCCGGCGAGAAGGCGGACCGCGACCGGCTCTCCATCGCAATCGGCGGCGTCACCATCACGGAAAACGGCCAGCTCGTGCCCGGTTACGACGAAACCCCGGTCGCCGAACACATGAAGGGGACGGAGATCGATCTCGACGTCGATATCGGGATCGGGCGCGGCCGGGCGACGGTGTGGACCTGCGACCTGACCCACGGCTACATCAGCATCAATGCCGACTATCGAAGCTAGGGCGGCTTACTCCGACGGGACTGCGGGCTGCGATCCGGGGCATAGTCCGGCGCTGCCGGAAGACCTGCCCATCGTGCTGGTCGCGGCCATCGCCCTGGTCGATATCGACAACCGCGTGCTGATCGCGCAGCGGCCGGCGGGCAAGGCGATGGCCGGACTCTGGGAGTTTCCGGGCGGCAAGGTCGAGCCGGGCGAGACGCCGGACGCCGCCCTGATCCGCGAGGTGCGCGAGGAGCTGGGCATCGATACGTCCGAAAGCTGCCTGGCGCCGTTCACCTTCGCGTCCCACGCCTATGCGGAATTTCACCTGCTGATGCCGCTCTACATTTGCCGGAAATGGCTTGGCGAGCCGGCACCCCGGGAACATGCGGCCATCAAATGGGTCCGGCCGATGCGCCTCGGAGGCTATCCCATGCCGCCGGCCGATGCGCCGCTGGTCGCCATGCTGCGGGATTTTCTCTAGCGCCGGCGCCGCAGCGCGTCCGCGACGGAGGCGAAGATGCAGGTCAGCCTGCTGGGCACCGGTTTGCCGTTCCCCAACCCGCGGCGGCGCGGGCCGGGTTACGTCCTGCGGGCCGGCGCCAACAATTTCGCGGTCGATTGCGGCTCGGGCGTCGTTCACCGGATGGTCGAACTGGGGCTCATGCCGAACGAGATCGACCATCTGTTCATCACCCATCTGCATTCCGACCACTATATCGACCTCGGCCATTTCATCGTCTGCCGCTGGATTATCGGCGACGACCGGCCTTGGCACATCTACGGGCCGGAAGGCATCCGCACCATGGTCGGGCAGCTTCTCGAATTGTTGCGCCCGGACCTCGAACTGCGGATGAGGATTCGCACGGTGCGCCGGAAGATGCCGGATATCCGGGTCCACGAACTGACCGAGGGTCCGGCGCTGGATACCGACGGGGTCAGGGTCGCGGCGTTCGATGTCGCGCACTATCCGCTCGACCGGGCCTTCGGCTACCGCTTCGAAACCAGGGACCGGCGCATCGTCTTGTCGGGCGACACCAGCCCCTGCGAAAACCTGATTCGCCACGCCCACCGGGCCGATATCCTGATTCACGAATGCGTCCAATACGAGAAATGGACAGCGCCCCATATCGACAAGAGCCATACGCTGCGGGCCCATACGTCGCCCGAACGGCTGTCGCTGGTGGCGCGCGACGCTGCGCCGGGCCTGCTCGTCACCACCCACATGCTGCCGGATTCCGAACCGCGCGAATTGCGCGAGATTATCCGCCGCGACTATGGCGGGCGGCTGGCTATCGGCGAGGATCTGATGACGTTCTAGCTGCTGCGCCGGACGGCGCGCCGGGCTATCCTGAGTCCGGCGTTCGCGACGTTCGGCAGGGCAGGAACGGGCGGGGAGCTTGTGTTCGGCATTATCGAAGGCGAAATCGGGCCGGTCCTGGCCTTCGGCGCGATTGTCGTGGCGCTGGTCCTCTACGCCGCCCCCAGGGTGTCGATGGAACTGGCCTCGCTGGCGGTCATCTGCCTGCTGCTGCTGGCGTTCCACATATTTCCCGAAACCGGAGGCGACGGCCGCAACAGGCTGGGACCGGCGGACCTGCTGGCCGGTTTCGCGAATCCGGCCCTGATCGCGCTCCTCGGGCTCATCGTCATCGGTCAGGGTCTGGCGCAGACCGGGGCGCTCGATCGCGGCGCGCGCGCACTGCTCGGCGCTGCGGGCGGGCGGTCCGGGGTCGCCGTGTCGCTGTCGCTGCTGGCCGTGCTGCTGATCAGCGGCGTGCTCAACAACGTGCCCGTCGTCGTCATCTTCATCCCGATCCTCCAGGCGCTCGCCAGCCGCGGCGGTACGGCGCCCAGCCGTTCCCTGATGATTCTGAGCTTCGCTTCGATCCTGGGCGGCATGACGACGCTGATCGGCTCCAGCACCAACCTGCTGGTCTCCGGCATGCTGACCGACCTGGGCCAGCCGGGCTTCGGCTTCTTCGATTTTACCGTGCCGGGCCTGGCGGTGGCGCTGCCGGGCCTGCTCTTCGCGCTGCTGGTGGTCCGCCGGCTGCTGCCGGACCGCAGCGCCGGCGGCGAGGCGGGCCATGCGACCGGCCGCCAGTTCCTCGCCCAGATCGACATTGTCCGGGACCGGCCGCTGGACGGACTTAGGCCGGCCGGCGGCTTTTTTCCGCAAATTGCCGATGTCACCGTCCACACCATCCAGCGCGGCGAAGCGAGCCTGCTGCCGCCGTTCGAGGAGGACGCGGCGCTGCAGCCCGGCGATATACTGATCGTGAGCGCGACCCGGGCCGCGCTGACCGAGGCCGTGCGCGGCCAGATGGACCTGCTGCACCCGTCCCTCGGCGACGCCTGGGCGGCTAGGGAGGACGAGACCCACGGCAAGCCGCCCTGGCTGCGCGGCCGGCAACTGCTCGGCGAAGTCATGGTCACGCCGGGCTCGGAATTGATCGGCCGGACGCTCGAGCAGATCGGCTTCCGCTATCGCTACAACTGCGTCGTCGTCGGCGTGCAGCGCCGCGCCGCCCGGCTGCGCCGGCCGATCACCGACCTGCCGCTTGCCGCCGGCGATGTCCTGCTGGTTCAGGGCACAGCCGAGGCCAAGGCGGCGTTGCGCGGCAGGCCGGGCATCCTGCCGATCGAGTGGTCGGCGAGCGAGGTGCCATCGGCGCCCGAGGCCTGGCGCGCGCTGGCAATCTTCGCCGCTGCGGTCGGGCTTGCGGCGCTGGACATCCTGCCGATCGAGATCGGTGCGCTGGCCGGCGCCGCCGCCATGCTGGCAACAAGGGTCATGACCCTGCGCCAGGCGGCGCGCGCCATCGGCGCCGATCTGGTGCTGGTGATCGCCGCCGCCCTGGCCCTGGGCAAGGCGCTGCAGGCGACCGGCGGCGCCACCATCCTTTCCGATCTGCTGGCCGCCGCCCTGGCGGGCGCGCCGATACCGGTCGTGCTGTCCGCCTTCTTCCTTCTTGTCGCCGTGCTGGCAAACCTGGTCGGGACCAAGGCGGTCGCCGTGCTGTTCACGCCGATCGCCGTCTCGCTGGCCCAGGGTCTCGGGGCGCCGATCGAGCCGTTCGCGGTCGCCGTGGTGTTCGGCGCCAACTGCGCCTTCGCGACGCCCATGGGCTATCAGACCAACCTGCTGGTGATGGGCCCGGCAGGCTACCGCTTCCAGGATTTCGTGCGCGCCGGGCTGCCGATGCTGATCTTCGTATGGGCGACCGTCAGCCTGGTGCTGCCGCTCTACTACGGGCTGTAACGGCCGCTTCGGGCGGATCGAACGCGCGGTAGCCGTCGGATACGACGCCGGCCGAACCTGCACAGCAATCCGCAGATCGCAACTACTGAGGTATTCCAGGTTCGAATAGTGCTACCGAAATATCGCCGCGAACGGATTTTGGATTCTTGAAGAATTGGTGTAGAATATTAGAATGATGTTCTAACCTCCGGTGTCACCGGGCAAACCGGATGTCAATGAATTTGAGACGAGTTGGCGCGGTTACGATGGTTGCAACAGTATTCGCTGCGGCGAACGCTGTTTCGGCGCTTGCCGACGAGTCTCGAATTCTGGCCGGGGCTGCGGCTGCCGGGCAGGAAGTTTCGAATTCGGATCCTCGATCGACGCAAGAGTCCCGCCCGTCCTTCGCGGCGTGGATCGCCGCGCTCAAGGCCGAAGCCCGGACCAGGGAGATCGGCGAAAGCACGCTGGCTGCGGCGCTCGGCGGTCTGCGCCTGAACCGCCGGACTCTCGCGCTGGAGTCGCGTCAGCCGGAATTCGTCACGCCCGTCGGCGCCTATGTCGCCGCGCTGACCGGGAAGCGGGCGCTGGACGCCGGCCGCGAGAAACGCCGGCAGCACGCGGCCCTGCTGCGCAGGATCGAAGCGGCCTATGGTGTGCCTGCGCGCTACCTTCTGGCGATCTGGCGGCTCGAATCGAACTATGGCGCCAATTTCGGCACTTTTCCGGTGGTCGAAGCCCTGGCGACGCTGGCCTATGCCGGTACGCCGAAGCGCCGGCCGTTCTGGCGCCGGCAGTTGTTCGGCGCGCTGCAGATCGTCGACCGGGGCCACGCGCCGCTCGGCAGATTGGTCGGCTCATGGGCCGGCGCCATGGGCCATACCCAGTTTATCCCGACAACCTACCTGGACCATGCCGTCGATTTCGACGGCGACGGGCGCCGGGACTTGTGGGGCAGCCTGCCGGACGTTTTCGCCTCGACCGCCAATTATCTCAGGAAATCCGGCTGGCAACCGGGCCTGCCGTTCGGCTGGGAGGCCAGGCTGCCGGCGGGCTTCGACTTCAGCCAGGCCCATATCGGCGAGAGCAAGACGGTCGCCGAATGGCAGGCGTTGGGCGTCCGACGCGCCGACGGCAAGCCGTTGCCGGAGATTCCCCGGCCGGTCAGCCTCATCGTGCCGTCCGGTTGGGATGGGCCGGTCTTCCTGGTGACGCAGAATTACCGCGCCATCCTGCGCTACAACAATGCGGCCGCCTATGCGCTGACGGTGGGGCTGCTGGCGGAGCGGCTGGAAGGGCAGGGCAATCTGGTTGCCCGCTGGCCCGCCGGCGTCCGTCCGCTGTCGCGCGCCGAAAAGGCGGAACTGCAACGAAAACTGATGACGCTGGGTTTCGATCCGGGGCCGGTCGACGGAAAGGTCGGCCCGGATACCAGGAAGGCGATACGGGCCTTCCAGAAAAGGGCCGGCAAACCGGCCGACGGTTACGCCAACCACAATCTGCTGGAGGCGGTCCGGAAGGCCGTTTCCCGGTAGGCGGCGGGGTGAAGAGAGAGCAGACGGTCGATCTGCCGCGCGGAGAGCCGGCGGATCGCTGAAACAGGGTGACTCGAAATGCTGTTCCTTCATCTCGGGAACCGGCCGGCCGGATCGTGGCGGCCGTTCCGAAACCTCGCGCTTCTGTCCATCGCCGGCGCCATGCTCGCCGCATGCGGAGGCGGCAATTGGGGTTCCGGCAAGGATGCCTCGGCCCAATACCGCGCCTGCCTGAAGCAGACCCGCGCACTTTACAGCTACTCGGGCAGCTTCAACGGCTATCTGCGCCGGGCCAAGGAAGTCGGGCGCCGGTGCGGAATCAGGAGTTCCACGCTTCATGCCGCGCTCGGCCGCCTGGGCGGCCGCGACTCGGCTGCTTCCGACATCGCCGAGACCGACGGAATCAAGCTGAAAGAGCAGATTGCCGACGCAATGGGCGCCGAGGGCGTCCTGATCGCCAGGCGGCGCGGCGGCAACGCGGTGCGCGATTATGTGGAACACCGCATCACGCCGAACCTCGTCCGCAAGGGTCGAAGGATGATGTCCCGGTATCGGAGCCTTCTGCGGGATATCGAGCGGCGATACCGCGTGCCGGCCCACTACCTGGTGGCCCTTTGGGGCGTCGAGTCCAAGTTCGGCGCCGTCACCGGGCGCCATCGGGTCGTGCCGACCCTCGCCAAACTTGGCTATCGCAGCCATCGCCGGCGTTTCTTTTCGGGCGAACTGCTCGGCGCCCTCATGATCGCCGACCGCGGGTTTGCGCGGCTCAGCCGGATGTACGGCAGCAACGCCGGCGCCATGGGCCAGACGCAATTCATGCCGTCGGCCTACATCTATTACGCCGTCGACCACAACGGCGACGGAAGGCGCGATATCTGGCGGAGCAAGGCCGACGTTCTCGCCTCGATGGCCAACTACAACATCAAGCGCGGCGGATGGGACACCCGGATCGGGAAGGCGATCTACGAGGTGCGCCTGCCGCGCCGCCTGCCGGTGAGCCGGACCGGCTTCTACAATTTGCGGCCGCTCAACAGCTGGCGGCGCGCCGGCGTTCGCCGGATCAACGGCAAGTCCCTGCCGCGCAGCCGGGAAAATGCCTCCATCTACATGCCTGCCGGCTGTCGCGGACCTGCGTTCCTGCTGACGAGGAACTTCCGCGCCATCATGCGCTACAACAACCTGATCGAATACGCCTTCGCCGTTTCGGTGCTGGCGGAAAAGATCAAGCACGGCTTTGCGATCCGCAAATCCTGGCCCCGGCGCGATTACGCCCTGTCCAAATGGGAGCGCGCCGACCTGCAACGCCGGTTGACCCGCATGGGCTACGGCCGCCTCAAGGCCGACGGCGTTCTGGGCAAGAAAAGCCGGCGCGCCATCCAGCGCTACCAGAGCCGCAAGGGCCTGTGCGCCAGCGGCCATGCCAATACCCGGCTCTACAACCATGTCCTGCGCCGGGGCGGTAAAGGCTATGCCGACGGAAGCGGCGGGTCGCCGGTGCCAAGAGGGCTTGTGCTGCAGGCCGAGGCTCAATAGAGCCTGTCGGCGGGGTCTCCCGCACGCCGGGCGCAAGATCCGTCTATTCCATATCGACCGGCACGCCCGGCCGGTTCTTGCCGCTGCGGATAACCTGGATGCTCTGGACCGTCGTGACGTGGCGGGCGGACGTCAGCCGGGTGGTGATCTCGTTTTCGTGCGCGGTGTTGCGCGCCACGATCTTGAGCAGGAAATCGCCGGCGCCGCGCACCATGTGGCATTCGCGCACCTCGCGCCAGTTGCCCATTTCGTCCTCGAAGGCGCTCAATACCTCCTGGGCCTGGCTGTCCAGGCCGACGAGGACGAAGAACAGCACCTCGAAGCCCAGCGCCTCCGGATCGACCTGGGCGTGGTAGCCGCGGATGTAGCCGGCTTCCTCCAGCGCGCGAACCCGGCGCAGGCAGGGCGGCGCCGAAATGCCGGCGCGCTGGGCGAGCTCGACATTGGTCATGCGGCCATGTTCCTGGAGATCCCGCAAAATCTTCAGGTCGATGGCGTCGAGGCGGACCCGCTTGCCGCTTGCTGTTGTCGGGCGTGCTGGCATAGACGGTCGTCATCCTTCCTGGGTTCCGCCGCCTCGGGCTCCGAGGCGATTCAGAATATTTCCCTGTGACAATCGGTTTTTCCGCCGGGATTGCCTGTCCAATGCCAGACACGCAATAAAGTTTCAATGATTTCCGAATCATTCACAAACGCTAAGGCGTACCGGCGATGACGCAGCCGCTCACCGTTTGGGCGGTGACCGAGGGGCATATCGGCACGGAAAATCAGGCGCGCGGTGTGGCTGAAGCGTTGATCGGCGCCGGCGCGGGCACGATCGTCGTAAAGCGCATCGCGGTCCGCGCCCCCTGGCGCTGGCTGCCTCCGTCGCTCTGGCCTGTCCCGCTGACGGCGCTTGGCGGAGAGGGCGACACGCTGGAACCGCCCTGGCCGGATGTCCTGGTCAGCTGCGGCCGGCGGGCGGCGGTGCCCAACTTGGCCGTCCGGAAACGGAGCGGCGGCGCCATCCTGTCGGTGCATATCCAGCGGCCGTACATGCCCAGCGACCGGTTCGATCTGGTCGTCGTGCCGCGGCACGACAATCTGCATGGCGCGAATGTCCACGTTACCCGCGCCGCCGTCCATCGCGTGACAGCAGAGCGGCTGGCGAAGGGCCGCCGCGACGCCGTCGACCGCGCAGACCCGGCCCGCCACGCGGTTACCGTCCTGATCGGCGGCTCGAACAGGCGGCATCGCTTTACCGAAGAGATCGCTGCCCGATTCGGCGAGAGCCTGGCGGGCCTGTGCCGGCGCCGGCCGATCGACCTGCGCCTCACGCCGTCCCGCCGAACGAACCCGGCCATCGTCCGTATCTTGGCCGAAAGGCTCGCAGGGACCGGGGCGGAGATATGGGACGGATCCGGCGACAATCCGTATTTCGCCTGGCTTGCGGTCGCCGACACCATCGTCGTTACCTGGGATTCGGTGTCGATGACCTCGGAGGCGCTGGCGACCGGCAAGCCGGTCTATGTCCTGCCGCTCGAAGGTGTATCGCGGCGGATCGACCGGTTTCACGCCGGCCTGCAGGCGGACGGCTATACCCGCGTGTTCGACGGGGCGCTGGACTGCTGGACCTACGATCCGCCGGACGATACGGCCGCCGCGGCTGACGCAATCCGCGCCCGGTTGCAGGCGCGTCATCGGGCTGCCGCCGCCATGCGCTCAGGTTGACCCTGGCATTGCCTCCGGGCCGGCCTGACCGTATTTCTGTACCGGCGCCGCGCCGCTCCCACCGCCGGCAGGTTCCCACCCCGGATTGCGATTCATGCCACAGAAATTCCACGACCGCGTTCTGATTATCGGCTCCGGCCCAGCCGGATACACCGCCGCGATCTATGCAGCGCGCGCAAACCTCTCGCCCCGCATGGCAATGGGCCTCCAGCCGGGCGGGCAGCTGACGATTACGACGGACGTCGAGAACTACCCCGGCTTCGCCGACGTCATCCAGGGGCCGTGGCTGATGGAGCAGATGCAGGCCCAGGCCGAGCATGTCGGGACCACCGTTACTCACGACCTGATCGTCGATGTCGATTTCTCGCAACGGCCGTTCCGCTGCATCGGCGACGGCGGCGACATCTACTTCGCCGATACCGTCGTTGTCGCGACCGGGGCTCAGGCGCGCTGGCTGGGATTGCCCAGCGAAGAGAAATTCATGGGCTTCGGCGTTTCGGCCTGCGCGACCTGCGACGGCTTTTTCTACCGCGGCAAGGAGGTGGTCGTCGTCGGCGGCGGCAATACCGCTGTCGAGGAAGCGATCTACCTGACCAATCACGCCACGAAAGTCACGCTGGTGCATCGGCGGGACGAATTGCGGGCGGAGAAAATCCTGCAGGACCGCCTGTTTTCCAATGCGAAAATAGAGCCGCTCTGGAACACCGTGCTCGAAGAGGTGGTCGGCGAGAGCGATCCGCCGGGGGTGACGGCGGCCCGGCTGCGCAATGTCGTCACCGGCGAGATCGGGGAGAAGCCTGTCGACGGCATCTTCATCGCCATCGGGCACGACCCGGCTACCGGGATTTTCCGGGGCAAGCTGGCGATGGACGACGAGGGCTATATCCTGGTGGAGCCGAACACGACGGTAACCAGCGTTCCCGGCGTCTTTGCCGCGGGCGATGTGGTCGACAAGGTGTACAGGCAGGCGGTCACCGCCGCCGGACTGGGCTGCATGGCGGCGCTCGATGCCGAGAAGTTCCTGGCCGAGCAGGAGACAGCGACGTCGATGGCAGCGGAATAGGGGCGGAGGCGGCATCGGGTGGCCGGGGGCGGAAATCGATGATGGATTGGGACAAACTTCGGGTCTTTCTGGCGGTCGCCGATGCGGGCAGCTTCACCCATGCCGGCGACAACCTGCACTTGAGCCAATCCGCAGTCAGCCGACAGATCGGCGCGCTCGAGGAGTCGCTGAATGCGGCCCTGTTCAACCGGCACGCGCGCGGCTTGATCCTGACGGAACAGGGCGAATTGCTCTATCGCAATGTCCGGGATATGGCGGGCCGGCTGAACGAAACCGAGGCGCTGATCGCCGAGAGCAAGCAGAAACCGGAAGGACCGCTGGTGGTCAGCGCGCCGACCGGTCTGGGCTCCAGTTGGCTGACGCCGCGAATCGGTGAGTTCCTGAAGAAATTTCCGGATATCGACGTCAGCCTGATTTTCACCGACGACCAACTCGACCTGGGCATGCGCGAAGCGGATGTTGCAATCCGTCTGATCGAACCGACCCAGCCGGATCTGATCCGCCGGTCGCTGATGACGATCCACAACCATGTCTACGGTTCGACGGACTATGTGCGCCAACACGGTATGCCGAAAACGCCGGGCGATCTCGACGGCCACCGGTTGGTTACCTTTACGGACCATCCGCCGCCGCCGGTGTTCGTGAACGCCGACTGGATCCTGACCGCGGGCGCAAACGATTCCCGGCCGCGCACCCCGGTTCTGCGCGTCAACAGTGTGTACGGCATCTTCCGGGCCGTGCGCAGCAGTGTCGGCCTAGCCTTGCTGCCCGACTATCTGGTGGATGGCAACGCCAACATGGTGCGCGTTCTCTCGGAGACCGACGGGCCGGCGATGACGGCCTATTTCGTCTATCCGGAAACCCTGCGCAAATCGGCGCGCGTGGCTGTGTTCCGCGACTTCCTGATCCACAAGATCGGCGAAACCCGTTTCTGATCGGGCGTGCAATTCAACCGGTTTTACAGAGCATACGCCAGCCATGCGAAATTTGCATGGCGATGCTGTTTCATCGCCCCTACTGCGCCGCCGGTTTCGACGCCATAATGTATATTGTGGACGTTATGGCTCGACGCTGTCCCGTCGATGCCGGAGCTTAAGACGAGAGCTGCGGTTCCGGCCGGTGCATTCGCCGAACGCCCGATGTCCTCCCAGACGTGAAGCCTCCCTGTTCCTGGGTCCCGGAAACATCGTTTTCCGGGACTTTTTTTCGGGCCCGGACTGGCGTCAGCCCGGCCCGGTCTCCCGGCGGCGCCTATTCCGGGGAACGGCCCTCAACCCATCAGGCCCGGTAGCAGCAGGGCTATTTCCGGCATGGCGATGATGAGCGCCAGCCCGATCAGGCTGGCCACGACGAACGGCCAGACGCCGGCGAATATCGCCCAGATCCGGACATCGGCGAGCACCGTTTTCACCACGAAGACGTTCATGCCGATCGGCGGCGTGATCAGCCCGATCTCGACGATGATAATGGCGACGATGCCGAACCAGATCAGGTCCACGCCCATCGGCTCGATCACCGCCACGAAGATCGGGATCGTCAGGAGCAGCATCGCGAGGCTGTCGAACACGCAGCCCAGCAGCAGATAGATCGCGCACATCGCCAGCACAACGCCGACCGGCGACAGCTCGAAATACTCGATCAAGCTGACGATACCGTCGACCATGCCGGCCAGGTTGGTGAAGTTGGCGAAGATCAGCGCGCCGAACGCCACGACGAAAATCATCGACGTCGTAATCCCGGCTTCGATGAGCGGCTCGACGATTGCGCGCCAGCTGAAATCCCTGCGGTTGAACAGGGCGATGAGCAGGAACACCAGGCTGGCTGCAGCGCCGATGCCGGCGGCTTCCGACGGCGTAAATACGCCGAGATAGATGCCGCCCAGAATGATCGCGAACAGGACGATGACCCCGCCGACGCTGATGAACAGTTCGGTCACGTTGTCCGGCCGCTCGACTTCCGAAGGCGGCGCCAATGACGGTTTCACCCGGATAACGGCAACGATGGCGACGATATACAGGACGGTCAGCAGGATGCCGGGAATAACGCCGGCGATAAACAGCTTGCCGATATCGCTTTCGGTCAGAATGCCGTAGATCACCATCGGCACGCTGGGCGGTATCAGGATGCCGAGCGTGCCGCCGGCGGCGATCGAGCCGGCCGCCAAGCTGTCGGCATAGCCGTAGCGCTTCATCGACGGCATGGCGACCTTGGCCATGGTCGCAGCGGTGGCGAGCGACGATCCCGACACGGCGGCAAATCCGGCGCAGGCGCCCACGGTCGCCATTGCAAGGCCGCCCGGCGCCCGGCCGAACACCATGTTGCCGGCGGCATAGAGGCCGTCCGAAAGGCCGGCGCGGTGGATGAAAACGCCCATCAGGACGAACAGCGGCAGCACCGCGAGCCCGTCGTTCAGGCCCATGTCGATGATCTGCTGCCCGGCCATGGTCATGGCCGGTTCGGCGCCTTCGGCGATGGCCTCGAAAAAGCCGACATCGTCGGCCTCGCCGCGGACGTAGGCGAAACCGACCGTGCCGACGATGATCAGCGTGTAGCCGAGCGGGACTCCGGAAAAGCAGATGGCGAACAGCGCCAGGAAGCCGACGAGGGTTGCGTCCATCGTGCCGGCCCGGCTCAGTCGACCGGGGACATCATCGACACGCCGGCCGGCCGGGTGGCGATGCCGTGCGCCAGGAACCAGGCGAGCAACAGCTGAATGACGAGAGTCGCCCCGGCGAAGCCGCACATGACGTAGGCAATGGGCGCAAACGGCCAGCCGAGATAGTTGGTGATCTGCTTGGCCTCGGCCAGCAGAAGACCCTGCTGGTACATCAGGTAGCAGATCAGGGCGAGCGCCGCCATCGAGCACAGGGTGACGAAGAACACCTGGATCTGCTTGGACCGACCGCGGAAAAACTCCTCGAACAGCGATACGGTGATGTGGTTCTTGTTCCAGGTCACGATGGGCAGGCCGCCGAAGATGGTCAGCCCCATCAGGAACTTGATGACTTCCTCGGCGCCCGCGATCGGCTGGTTCAGCAGATAGCGGCTGAACACATTGGCGAAGACCAGCGCCATCATGCCGAAGACGGACAGGCTGACGACAGTCAGGAGCGGGATGGTCAGCGCTTTCGGCAGCGCGACGGTGTCGCGTGGCGGGGTGGCGTCGTCGTTCATACGGGGCTCGAGCGAGCGTCCTTCAGGTTCGTGTCGGTTCAGGCTGCGCGAGGCTTCAACCGGCGGTCTGCCCGTCCCCGACCCGGGAAGCCGGAGGAGGATTGCGCAAGGGACCGCAACAAAGCACGGCTAGATCGGCGCCGTCGAGTCGCGAAGCTACGCCGCCGGTCGGGGCCGCCGAGCCCGGCCTCAACGCAGGGTGGTGCCGCCGTCGATCGTAATCGACTGGCCGGTCATGAAGTCGCTGTCCGATGACGACAGGAAGAGGAGCGCGCCGATCAGGTCCTCGGGCTGCTGGTCCCGTTTGATCAGCCGCGCCTGCGGCGCCATCTCGATGAACCGGCCCCATTTGTCCGGATTGGCGAGGATCGGCTCGCTGAGGACAAACCCCGGACACAGGCTGTTGATCTGCACATTGTGTTCGGCCAGTTCCCGGGCGAGCGACTTGGTCATGACCCAGACCGCGCCCTTGGACGCCGTGTAGTGCGGCATCATCGGCGGGCCGACATGGACGACGCCGGAGGCGATGTTGACGATCTTGCCGGCCTTCTTCTCCATCATGATCGGCGCGACCGTCTGGATGCACTGGAACTGGCCCCGCACATTGACCTGCAGCATCCGGTCGAACTCCTCGGCGCCGATCTGAAGGAACGGCTTGGGCGTCAGGCTGGCGAATATCGCTGCGTTGTTGACCAGAATGTCGACGGTGCCGAATTCCTGCACCGTGAAGTCGGTCATCGCCCGGATCGCGCCGATATCCGAAATGTCGGTTTCGATGAAGCGCGCGGACTCGCCGATTTCGCCGGCCAGTGCGCTGCCGTCGAGAATATCGGCGATCACGACATTCGCCCCTTCGGCCGCCAGTGCCTTGGCATAGACCGCGCCGATTCCCTGCGCCGCGCCGGTCACGATCGCCACCTTGCCGTCAACTCGTCCCATCGGTTTCCTCCCCAGTATCGGTTGCGTGTGCTGGATCACGCCATGAAGGGCGTCAGCACCGTCGTGTCGGTCAGCCGCATGCGTTCGCTGAGCATACGGTCGTTCATTTCCTGAAGTTTCGTCCCGGCCGCCGGATCGGACCACAGGTTGTTCATCTCCTGCGGGTCGGTGTTGCGGTCGAACAGCTCGCCGGTTTCCTCGCCCATGAACCGGGTCAGCCGCCAGCCGTCGTGGATCAGCGTCCAGGTGCGCAGGCCGAAATCCATGTCGATATGAACGGCCGGGCAGTCCTCTTCGATCGTCAGGCCGGCCCGCGGCGGATCGGCGCCGGCCCCGGCCGCGCCGACGATATCGACACCCTGCATGCCGGCGGCGGGATCGATGCCGGCGCGGTTCAGGATGGTCTGGGCGATATCGATCGAACCGCCCAGAACATCGCTGCGGCGGTCCGACGGTCCCGCCGGATCGGCCCAGACGAACGGCACCCGGATGACGCCCTGATAGTGCAGGCCCTGCTTCAGCATCAGGCCGTGGTCGCCCATGAAATCGCCGTGGTCGGAGGTGAAGACGACCACCGTGTCCTCTTCCAGGCCCAGCGCCTTCAGCCGGGCGAGGATCCGGCCGACCTGGTCGTCCAAGCAGGAGACCAGGCCGTAGGTGAGCGCCAGGATTTCCTTTGTGTGCCGTTCGCCGGCGAGAAAGCCCCACATGAAATTGTCGCGCTTCCTGCCTTCGGCCGCGTCGGCGCGCAGGGTTTGCAGATAGCCGGGCTCATCCCGGTTCACATGGCCGTGGGATTCGGGCAGCGGAATATCCGCCGGGTCGTACATGTCCCAATACCTGCCGGGTGGGCAGAAGGGGTTGTGGGGGTCCGGGAAACTGCAGAACAGGAAGAAAGGCTCGTCCGATCCGGCCTGCCGCTCCAGCCAGTCGACGGTCCGGTCGGCAACCCAGGTGCTGGACCACAATTCTTCCGGCACCGCCGTGCGCCAGGCCTGCGGGGCGGTGATAGTGCCCCTGTCGAGGCCGTTCGCCGGGCCGACCTTGTTCGCAATGTCCGGATCCTGCCGGGCGCGCCAGACGGCATAGTCGCCGCCGACCCAGTCGCCGTGGCCGTTGGCCACTTCGACATGGTCGAAACCGTAATAGGGCGTGGGCACCCTGTAGTCCGGGTTGCGCAGCCACTGGCCCGTCCACTCCAGGTCGTAGCCCGGACCGGTGCGCCATTCGCGCGTCGCGTTCCATAGGGCGTCGTCGCGCGGTATCGGGGACGCGTCGACGCCGCGGGTGCGGCGCGGCCGGTCCGGGGCGATACCCGGCTGCGGCACCGCCATGGCCGATTTTACGCTCGGCGGCTCCGGCGCTTCGAGCGAGGCGTCCAGTTTCGAGATGTTCTGAAAGTGCCCCTTGCCGATCAGCCCGGTTCTGTAGCCGCCGGCCTTCAGCAGATCGACGAAGGTGACCGCATCCAGCGACAGGGGAATGCCGTTCTGGCGGACCCCGTTTGCGCTCGGCGTGCGGCCGGTCAGGACGGTCGCCCGGTTCGGCATGCAGATCGGGCAGGAAACGTAGAACTCGTCGAAGGTCAGGCCGCGGCCGGCCAGTGAATCGACGTTCGGCGTCCGGACGACCGGATTGCCGTAACAGCCCAGATGGTCCGCCCGGTGCTGGTCGGTGATGATGAACAGGAAATTCGGTCTCTTCGCCACGCGACGCGCTCCCTAAAGATGAATGGAGCCGCCGTCGGCAGCGATGGTCTGGCCGGTGATGTAGCCGCTGGCGTCGGATGCGAGGAAGACCGCAAGGCCGGTGAGATCGCCCGGCGTGCCCAGTTCTTTCAGGCATTGCACCTCGATCATTTTCTCGCGGATGGCGTCGGTCCGGCCGACATTCTCCACTTCGGTTTCGATCAGGCCGGGCATGATGGCGTTCGCCGCGATGCCGTCCGGCCCGAGTTCGCGCGCCATTACCCGGGTCATGCCGATCACGGCGCTCTTCGAGGTCACATAGTGCATGAAGCGTGGCAGCCCCATCGGCACGGTGCTCGACGAGATGTTGATAATCCGGCCCCACTTCTTCGCCCGCATGTCCGGCAGCACGGCGGCGGCGCAGAGCATGCCGCCGGTGACGTTCACCCGCATGACCCGATCCCACTCCTCGAGCGGGATTTCCTCGAAGCCGCAGCGGCCGAGCCGGGTGAAGATCGCGGCGTTGTTGAGCAGAATGTCCGTTCCGCCGAAGGCTTCGCGCGCCGCTGCCGCCATGGCTTCGACGGAAGCCGGGTCGCCGACATCGGTTTGAACGGACATTGCCGAACCTCCTGCCGCGGCGATTTCGCCGGCGACCGCTTCGGCATTGGCGCCGTCCAGGTCCGCGACGACCGCATTAGCGCCTTCTCGTGCAAAGGCCAGCGCATAGGCGCGGCCGATGCCCTGTCCGCTTCCGGTAACGATGGCGGTCTTGCCGTCCAGTAGTGCCACGCTGTGCCTCCCTTGCGATGCGGCGGCAATGTTTCAGCGTCGGGGCAGAATGGCAAGCCGCTGTGGCGCAGGGCCGGATTGCATCCGGCGCCGAAATTCTCGCCGGCGCGGCAGCGCGTCTCTGCCCGGTTTCGCCCCGATCGCGTACTTCGGGGCGTACCTGCCGGCCCGAAGCGACGGGGCGAAGTTGCCCGGTGTGCAATTCCGAATGCCGGGGGTTATAGTGACGAAATCGTCCGATCGATCCGATCTCTCCGGAGCAGGATCGGCTCCGGAATCCTCATCGCAAGCAGTGGGAACAGGGAATGAGTCTGTCGTGAGGCGGTCGGGCGGATTGACGGCGATTCCGGTGGCCGGCTTCTTGGCGCTGGCGGCCGGGATGTTTCCGGCCGGGGGCGCTGCGGCCACGGACGGCGGAACGGCGCCGGACGGCGTGGAACCCCTCGGCCTCGAAGCCATGTTCAAGCGGTTCCTGATCGACGAACGCAGCGTCGGATATATCGCCGTGGACGCCGCCACGGGGGCTCTACTGACGGCGCGCAATGCGGACGGAGGGTTCACTCCGGCTTCCGCCGTCAAGGCGCTGACGGCGATCATGGCGCTCGACGTCCTGGGGCCGGATCATCGCGCGGCGACCCGCCTGTACAGGACAGGAGCCGTGAAGGACGGGGTTCTGAACGGCGATCTGATCCTGGTCGGCGGCGGCGATCCGGAACTGTACACGGAAGATTTCGTCCCGATGATCCGGACACTGAAGGCCGGCGGCGTGAGGAAGGTGCGCGGACGGTTCCTGTACGACGACAGTCTGTTTCCCGAGGCCCGGAAGCTGAGCGCCAACCATGACGGGGACGTCGCCTACAACGCGGGTGTCGGCGCGTTGTCGCTAAATTTCAACCGGTTGCGCCTGCGCTGGACCGTGTCCGACCGGGGCCTGCGCGTCCGGATCTATTCGAAGACCGACAGGATGGCCGTGCCCGTCGACATCGTGACCAGCGGGGTTGCGCCGGCCGGGACGAGGGCGCGCCACGGCGTGGTCCGGAACGGCGACGGCCCGAAGCCGCGCTGGCTGGTCGTGCCGACGGTCAAACGCAGCGGCGCCATGTGGGTGCCGGTGAAGCGGGCCGGGCCGATCGCTGCCCATGTCTTTCAGCAGGTCGCCGCGAAACATGGCATTGCCTTGCCCGATCCGCAGCGCGGCGGCCTGCCTCCCGATGCCACGGCCGTTTCCGATCATCGCTCCGACCCCTCGATCGACGCGGTGCGCCATTTCCTGAAATACAGCAACAACGTCGCCACCGAAATCGTCGGCCAGACGGCGACTCGCCGGCTTTCCGGCAAGCCGCTGACGCTCGCACAATCCGGCGCCGCGATGGCTGAATGGTACCGGCGGCAGTTGCCTTCGGTGGACTGGACGGGCCTGAGCATCGCCAACCATTCGGGGTTGAGCCGTGAGACGCGGATTTCGCCTCTTCAGATTGCGGCAATCCTCCGTTGGGCGCGCGATCGCGAGTATGCCGGCCGCCGGCTGTGGGATATCCTGCAGCCCTATTGGGTCGGTACCGGAAAGGCCCGAGCCGCGAAGAAGCAGCGGCGCACGGGCGGACGCCCGGAATCCCTCTCCGAGCAGGGCTCCAAACGACAGGCAGAGGGACGGAGCCCGAAATCCGGGAACCGGACCGGCCGGGCGGCCGCGATGCAGGTGCGCGGCAAGACCGGCACGCTCAATCACGCCCGCTCCCTCGCCGGCTACATGGTGACCCGGTCGAAGCGCGAGATCGTCTTTGCCGTATTGATCGACGATGACCGCGCGCGCCTTGCCGCCCTCGAGGCGGGTCAGCGATACAAGCGGTTGAGCCGGGCCCGCTGGGCCTGGCGGTCCCGCGTCGTGCTCAACGCCATCGTCCGCAAAATCATGCTCGATTTCTGACGGGCCGAATCCCCGGCCCAGCAATTTCCAGGAGCCTTGCCGATGCAATTCGGAATCGGTCAGCCGGCGCCCCGGCGCGAAGACCGCCGGTTTCTCACCGGCCGCGGCAGATACATCGACGACATGAATTTTCCCGGCGCCCTGCACGGCGCAGTGGTGCGCTCGCCCCATGCCCGGGCGAAGATTCTGTCGATCGACACCGAATCCGCGCGCGTGGCGCCGGGCGTCGAGGCAGTCTGGACGATCGACGATCTGGACGCGGCGGGACTCGGCGACGTGCCCTGCCATACCTCGCCGGTCGCCATGGGCGCACCGCCGCCGAAATTCTGGCCGGCCCGCCCGGCCCTTGCGCGCGGCGAAGTCCGCTATGTCGGCGAGCCGGTCGCCTTCGTCGTGGCCGGGAGCCGCGCTGCGGCGGAGGATGCAGCCGATCTCGTCCTGGTCGACTACGAGGATTCGGCCCCGGCAACGACCATTGCGCAGGCCGAGGCGCCCGATGCAACGAGAGTCTGGCAGGATGCCGAAGACAATGTCTGCTTCGCCTTCGAGCGCGGCGACGCAGCCAAGGCCGACGCGGCCTTCGAGACCGCCGCGACGACGGTTTCGCTGCAGATCTACAACAACCGGGTCTCGCCCAACAGCATGGAGCCGCGCGCGACCGTCGCCACGGTCGATCCGGCGGACGGCCGCCTGATCGTCTACACGGCATCGCAGAATCCGCACGGTGTGCGGCCGGTTCTGGCGGCCAATGTCTTCGGCATTCCGGAAACCGGGATCCGCGTCGTCAGCCCGGATGTCGGCGGCGGATTCGGCATGAAGAACAACGCCTTCCACGAGGATGTGCTGGTCTGCCATGCCGCGCGCGTCTTCAAGCGGCCGGTGCGCTGGACGTCGAGCCGCGCCGAGGGCCTGCTGAACGATACCCACGGCCGCGATGTGCTGGCGGATGCCGAGCTGGCGCTGGATGCCGACGGCAAATTCACCGGATTGCGCGTCCGTGCCCGCTACGGCATGGGCGCCTATCTGTCTTCGGCCGCGCCGGCGGCAGCCCTGCTGGGCTCCATGCTGTATTCCGGTGTGTACGATATCCCGGCCGCCTACCTGTCGGTCATCGCCTATTTCACCAATACGGCGATGGTCGGCCCGTATCGCGGCGCGGGCCGGCCGGAGGCGATCCATGTCATCGAGCGGCTGGTCGATCTGGCGGCCCGCGAGACCGGGATCGACCCCGTCGAATTGCGCCGGCGCAACATGCTGACGCCGGACCGCCTGCCCTATACCGGCCCTTTCGGGCCGACCTACGATACCGGTAACTTCGCAGCCCTGATGGACAAGGCCCTGGCGGCCGCAGACTGGGACGGTTATCCGCAGCGCGCCGCGGAAAGCGCGCGGGCCGGGAAGAAGCGCGGCCGGGGGCTGGCCTATTTCATCGAGACCTGCGGCCTGTTCAACGACCGGATGGAAATCCGCTTCGACGAGGGCGCAAGCGTCACCATTCTGGCGGGCACCCACAATCACGGCCAGGGGCACGAGACGGTCTTCGCGCAACTGGTTTCGGACTGGCTGGGAATCCCGCCGGAACGGATTCGCTTCGAGCAGGGCGATACCGACAAGGTCGGCTTCGGCCGCGGCACCTACGCGGCCCGGAGCATGACCGTCGGCGGCAATGCCCTGCGCGACGCCGCCGACAAGGTGATCGAGCGCGGCAAGCTGCTGGCTTCCGTCCTGTTCGAGGCGGCGCAGGAGGACATCGCGTTCGACAACGGCGAGTTCTCGGTCGCCGGCACCGACAAGAAGGCGGGCTGGGGCCGGATCTGCCATGCCGCTTTTGTGCGTGGCGGGCCCACGGCGGCCTTCGGACCGGGCATCGAAGCGACCGGCAGCTTCTCGCCGACGACGCCGAACTTTCCCAACGGCTGCCATATCGTCGAGGTCGAGCTCGATCCGGAGACCGGCCATGTCGCCGTCGACCGCTATACCTCGGTCGACGATTCCGGCGTGGTTCTGAACCCGCTGCTCTACGCCGGGCAGATCCATGGCGGCATCGTCCAGGGCTGGGGCCAGGCGATGCTGGAGCAGGCCCTCTACGATGAAGGCAGCGGCCAGCTGCTGACCGGCAGCTTCATGGATTACGGCATGCCCCGGGCCGACGACCTGCCGGACTTTGCGCTCGACCATCTGCACATTCCGTGCGCGACCAATCCCCTGGGGATCAAGGGCGCGGGCGAAAGCGGCACGGTCGGCGCGCTGCCGGCCATCGTGAATGCCGTGGTCGATGCGTTGGCGGACGCCGGCATCACCGATATCTCCATGCCGGTCACGCCCGCCAAGGTGTGGGCTGCGCTAAACGCTTAGCCCGGCTTTCCTGCCCTGCCGGCCCGACAGCGACGCGCAGGTCATGACTGTGGTGAGAAATCCGGGTCAGCCCGCCGCGCGGAGATAGCGGTTCATCCGGCGCTCGCCCAGGCGGAAGGTTCCGGTAATGACCAGCGCCAGGATCAGGTACATCGCGGCGGCGTAGAGATAGACCGTATCGTCGTAGCCGCGCGAGAAGACGGAGCGGGTCTCGCCCATCAGGTCGTAGACGGTGATCGTGCTCACCAGGGCGCTGCCCTTGAGGATCAGGATGACTTCGTTGCCGTAGGCTGGCCAGGCGATGCGGAACGCCCGCGGCAGGACGATCCGGCGGTAGACCTTCACCCTGGACATGCCGCAGGCTTCGGCGGCTTCGATTTCGCCTCTGGGTACGCCGGCGATGCCCCCGCGCAGGATTTCGGCAACATAGGCGGTCGTGTTCAGGGTCAGGCCGAGCAGGCCGCAATATTCGGCGTCGCCGAGGACAAGCCAGAACGGGCTCTCCCGGACGGCCTCGAACTGGGCGAGCCCGTAATAGAGCAGGGCCAGCTGGACGATCAGCGGTGTGCCGCGGAAGAAGTAAATGTACAGATAGGCCGGCACGGCAATCCAGCGCCGGTCCGATCGCCGTGCCAGCGCCAGGGGAACCGCCAGGATCAGGCCGACGATGCAGGCCAGCGCGACCAGCTTGACGGTGATGACCGCCCCGTCGATCAGCCGGTCGCCATACCTGATCCACAGATCGAGCATCGGGGTCAGGCCGCCCGCTGCAAGGGCCGCCTCGGCCGGCGCAATCTCTCCCCGCCGGCCACGCCGCGATTGGCGTGCCGTTCCAGCCGGGCGCGGAAAATGTCGGAGACGACGGTGAGCAGCAGATAGATGACGGTAGCCGCCAGATAGAAAACGAACGGCCGCTGGGTCGCCTCCGCCGCAACGCTGGTTTCGCGCATCAGTTCGTCCAGCGCGATAACGCTGACCAGCGAGGTATCCTTGAGCAGCACCATCCACAGGTTGCCCAGCCCGGGAAGGGCAAATCGCATCATCTGGGGAAAGCGGATGCGCAGGAAGACTTGCCGGCGGGTCATGCCGACGGCGAGCGCCGCCTCGATCTGGCCTTTCGGCACGGCCATGAACGCGCCGCGGAAGACTTCGGACGCGAAAGCGCCGAAGATCAGGCCGAGGGCCAGCGACCCGGCCAGCCGTTTATTGAAATCGAACCCGCCGTCATGGCCGAAGAGCTTGAGCAGCGCCTCGATTGCCGCGCCGCCGCTGTAATAGACCAGCAGGATGATCAGAAGTTCCGGGATGCCCCGGATGAGCAGGCTGTAAACTTCCGCGATTCCGCGCAGAATCGGCGACCGCGAGAGTTTCGCCCCGGCCGCGGCGAGGCCGAGAGCAAGCCCGATCGCCAGCGAATAAATCGCGATTTCTACCGTGATCAACGCGCCGACGACGAGTTCGTCGCCGAAACCCGTGTCGCCGAACTGGAGAATTTCGGGGATCATCGCGGCGCTTCGATGCTGCCGGATTTCCGGCAGCCGAAGAAAGAACCCCCTTCCGCCGGCAGAAGGGGGCTTCTTTCACGCATCGGGCGTCCGGCGTCTAGTACCGGCGCTTAGTACCGGCGTCTAGTAGATGTCGAACGGGAAGTATTTCGCGTTGATTTTCGCGTAGGTGCCGTTCTTGCGCAGGGCCAGGATGGCGGCGTTCACCTTTTCGAGCAGCGCGGCGTCGTCCTTGCGGGCTGCGATGCCGATCTTGTCCTCGTTGCTGATCTGGCCGCCGGCCATCTCGAAACCCGTGTTCTTCTTGACCCAGTCGTAGGACGGCAGAAGGTCGGACAGAATGGCGTCGACGCGGCCGGCCTTCAGGTCGAGCCAGGCGGCGGTCTGCTTGTCGTAGACCTTGATCTTGGCGACCTTCCGGTAGTTGTCTTCGAGATATTGCGAACTGACCGTCGCGCGCTGGGCGCCGAGTGTCTTGCCCTCGATGCCATCGGCCGTCGGCTTGAATCCGCTGCCCTTTTTCGCGACGAACTGGAGATAGTTCGAATAGTAGGGCGTGGAGAAAGCAACCTTCTTCTTGCGCTCCTCGGTAATCGACATGCTGGCGACGACCAGGTCGTATTTTTTTGCCAGCAGGCCGGGGATGATGCCGTCCCAATCCTGCGCGACCAGGGTGCATTTGGCCTTCATATGCGCGCAGATGGCGTGGGCGAGATCGACATCGAAGCCGACCAGTTCGCCCTTGGCGTTCTTGCTGTTAAAGGGCGGGTAGGCGCCTTCGGTGGCGATCCGGAGGTCGCGGGCGGCAGCCGGCGCCGAGAGAATGGCCGCGCCGACCAAGGCGGTTGCGGCAAACAGTGCGATTTTGCGGATCATTGCGATGAGTCTCCCTGACGGAATCGATGTTTCGCCGATCGGCCGCTCGGCTCACGAAAGGGCTTCCGTATCCCGGCCGAAGGGTGACAGCCGGCAACCAGCTTACAGCGGCGGTTACATCTGGCTAGACAGAAATTGCTGCAACCGTTCGGATTTGGGCGCGCCGAACAGGTCGGCCGGCGGGCCTTCCTCCTCGATCCTGCCCCGATGCAGGAAAATCGTGCGGTCGGAGACCTCGCGCGCGAAGCCCATCTCGTGGGTCACGACGATCATGGTCCGGCCTTCCCCGGCCAGATCCTGCATTACACGCAGCACCTCGCCGACCAGTTCGGGATCGAGCGACGAGGTCGGTTCGTCGAACAGCAGCACCTTCGGTTGCATCGCCAGCGCCCGGGCGATGGCGACGCGCTGCTGCTGGCCGCCGGAAAGCTGCGCCGGATAGGTGTCGTGCTTGTCTTCCAGGCCGACCTTTTCGAGGAGCGCCATGGCCTCCTCGCGCGCGGCGGCCTTGCTGCGTTTCAGCACCTGGACCGGCCCTTCCACGATGTTCTGCAACACCGTCATATGAGCCCAGAGGTTGAAGCTCTGGAACACCATGCCGAGTTGCGAACGGAGGCGAACGATCTGCCTGCGGTCGACGCCGGTGAGCCGGCCGGCGCGGTCGGTGCGGACCTGAATCTCTTCGCCGTCCAGCGCGATCCGGCCGCGGTCCGGGACTTCCAGGAAGTTGATGCAGCGCAGGAAGGTGCTCTTGCCCGAGCCCGAACTGCCGATGATCGCGATAACCTGGCCGACCGCTGCGGACAGGGACACGCCTTTCAGAACCTCAAGCGCACCGAAGCTCTTGTGAATGTCTTCTGCAACAAGCGCCGGAGGCGGCGGCGCTGCGGGATGTCCTGCCATCCCTCCATCCTCTAGAAGGGGGGCGGGCCGTCAAGGTCCGAGTTCGCGACAGGAAGGGTAAATGGAATGCGTGCCGTTGTCTGCGGCCGGCTGAGCGAGGATTTCTCCGGCACGGCGATCCGCGACGTCGCCCTGCCCGAACCCGGACCCGGCGACGTGCTGGTGCAGGTCCGGGCGGCCGGCATCAACTTTCCGGACCTGCTGATGTGCCGGGGCGGCTATCAGCTCAAACCGCCGCTGCCTTTCACGCCGGGCATGGATGTCGCCGGCACGGTCGCCGCCGTCGGACCCGGGGTTACCGAGTTCGGGTTCGGGGATGCCGTGGCGGGCTCCGCGCGCTTCGGCAGCTTTGCCGGCTTCGTTAGGGTTCCGGCCGGGCAATTGCGCCCGAAGCCGCCCGGCATGTCCGATACCGAGGCGGCGGCCTACCAGGTCGCCTATCTGACGGCCTATGTCGCGCTGGTCCGCCGCGCCGCCCTGCAGCCGGGCGAGACCCTGCTGGTCCACGGCGCGAGCGGCGGCGCCGGCATGGCGGCGATCGGCCTGGGCAAGGCGCTGGGCGCGCGGATCATCGCCACAACGGGCAGTTCGACCAAGGCCGCTGCGCTCGAAGCGGCAGGCGCCGGTCATGTGCTCGAAATCGGCGAGGGCTTCCGGGAGTCGGTCAAGGACCTGACGGACGGGCGCGGCGCCGATGTCGTCTTCGACCCGGTCGGCGGCGATGCGTTCGACGAATCGGTGCGCTGTATCGCTTTCGACGGCCGCCTGCTCGTAATCGGCTTCACCTCGGGCCGGATCGCCGACGTCGCAACGAATATGCCGCTGATCAAGGGGTTCAGCGTGGTCGGCGTGAGGGCCGGCGAATACGGCCGTCGCTTCCCGGAGCGGGGCCGCGAGAATCTCGACGCCATCTGGGCGCTGGCCCAGGAAGGCAAGACCGGAATGCCGATCCACGCCGAACTGCCGCTGGAAGACTTCCGCGACGGATTCGCCATGCTCGAAAAGCGCGAAGCTGTCGGAAGGGTCGTACTGAAGGTCAGCTAGCCGGGGCCACGTCGATCTGGCGATGCTCGTCCTGCTCCATGTTCTTGCGGCGCCGGAGCAGGGCGGGCGCCATGGCGAGATAGATCAGCGTACCGGCCACCGCCGCGATCCCCAGAACCGTTTGCAGGCCGAACCGGTCGGCCAGAAAACCCATGATCAGGGCGCCGAGCGCCGGACCGCCGACCGATACCGACGAACTCATGCTGATCGTGCGGCCGCGCATGTCGGGCCTGGCGATGGTTTGCAGGAGGCTGTTGGACCCGACCTGCACCGTCAGCAGCGACAGGGACACCGCGAAGATCAGTCCGGCTGCCAGCCAGAACCGGTCTGTGAGTGTAAACAGGAACAGGGCGGAACCGGCGAGGAAGGCGCCGCTCAGCATGATCCGCGTGAGTCCTTCGGTCCGCCCGCGAACCAATAGGAACAGCGCACCGATCAGGGCGCCCAGGCCGGCGGCGGCGTTCAGCGTCGCCAGTCCTTCTGCGCCGCGGCCGAAGACGGTATCCGCGAAGCCGGGCAGCAGATCGTGGAACGGCCGGATCAGCAGGCCGCCGGCAAACGACATGCCGAGCAGGAACACCAGCGACGGCGTCCGGCCGACATAGCGGAACCCTTCCAGCAGATCGGCGAAGATGCCCGGCCCATCGGGATCGCGCGGCCGGACGGGATCGCGCCGGATCAGCCAGATCATCGTCAGCATCCAGGCCGAGGTGCAGGCGGACATGAGGATCGATGCGCCGCTGCCGATCCTGGTGATCAGGACGCCGGCGATTACCGGCCCGACGAATGCGCCCATGTGGAACGAACTGGCGTTGAGCGCGACCGCGGCGGATATCGACGCCCGGTCCACCAGTTGCGGGATCAGCGACTGGCGCGCCGGGAAGTCGATGCCGAAGAACAGGCCCTGAAGCAGTGTCAGCGCGACCAGCAGCGGCGCCGTCATGTGTCCGGACAGGGCGATCGCGCCGATGGCGAAGGTCGTCAGGAACAGGCCGGTTCCGGAGCGCAGCGCGACGCGCCGGTGGCCGTAACGGTCGGCCAATGCGCCGGCGAACGGACCGATGATCATCACCGGAATCAATGAGGCAAAGGCGACGATGCCGAGGAAGGAGGGCGAGCGGGTCAGTTCCCAGGCCAGCCAGCCCAGGCCGATCCGGTTGCCCCACCAGCCCATGACGTGGACGACATGCCCGCTGACGTAGAAGCGGTATTCGCGATGCGCCAGCGCACGCGACACGCCGCCGAGTGAATTCGGGTTGAAGCGCAAGGAGAGGGGGTCCGGTCAGGGCCTTGAAGCAGGGCGCAGAGTGTGCCGCGCCGCTCCGCCGAAGCAAAGCGACGGATTGGCAGACGGCCTATGCATAGGCGTAGCGGGAATTTCGGTTCCGCACCGGCGGATCACCCGCCGATCAGGGCGAACCACTCGTCCTCTGTGAGGAGCTCGATGCCCAGTTCTTCGGCCCGTTTCGCTTTCGAACCGGCGCCCGGCCCGGCAACGACGAGATCGGTCTTCTTCGAGACCGATCCGGCGACTTTCGCGCCGAGGAATTCGGCCCGCGCCTTGGCTTCGCTCCGGCTCATCCGTTCCAGCGTCCCGGTAAAGACGACTGTTTTCGCGGCGACCGGCGACACCGCGGCAACCGCTTCGGCGTCTTCGACATCCAGCTCCTCCGCCAATTCGTCGAGCACGGTGAGATTGTGCGGCTCGGCGAAGAAGGCGGCCAGATCGTCCGCCATCCCGAGCCCGACCTGGTCGATGTTGCACAAGTCCGCAAAAGCCTCGCCGATGTCTTCCGGTTTGGCCGCTTCCGGCTGTCGTTCCCGTTCCGCCGCCACCCGAAGCATCGAGCCGCGCCACGAGTCGAGCGAACCGTAATGCCGGGCCAGCAGTTTGGCGCTCGATTCGCCGACCTGCCGGATGCCGAGGGCGTAAATCAGCCGGTGCAGCGGAATCCGGCGGCGGTCCTCGATCGCCGCCAGCAGGTTGTCGACCGATTGCTCCCCCCAGCCCTCGCGTTCCTTCAGGTCGGCCTCCCGGCTGTGCAGGCGGAAAATGTCGGCCGGCGTCGCGATCAGCTTGTCTTCGAGGAAGGCGACGACGTGTTTCGAGCCGAAGCCCTCGATATCGAAGGCATTGCGCGACACGAAATGCTTGAGCCGCTCGACATTCTGGGCCGGGCAGATCAGGCCGCCGGTGCAGCGGCGGATCGCTTCGCCTTCGGGCCGGACTGCATGGCTGCCGCAGGCCGGGCAGGTTTCCGGAAAGGTATAGGGCTTTGCGTCGGCGGGCCGCTTGTCGAGCAGTACTTCGACGACCTGCGGGATGACGTCGCCGGCGCGCTGGACGACGACGGTATCGCCCTCGCGGACGTTCCGCCGCGCGACCTCGTCCTCGTTATGGAGGGTCGCGCGCGAGACGACGACGCCGCCGACGGTCACCGGCTGGAGGTTGGCGACCGGCGTGAGCGCGCCGGTGCGGCCGACCTGGATGGTGATTTCGTTCAGCACGGTCTGCGCCCGTTCGGCCGGGAACTTGTGAGCGGTCGCCCAGCGCGGCGCGCGGCTGACCGTGCCGAGGCGCGCCTGCCAGTCGAGGCGGTTCACTTTGTAGACGACGCCGTCGATGTCGTAGGGCAGGGCGGCGCGTTCATCCTGAACCCGGTCGTGCAGCGCGATCATGTCGTCGACCGACCGGCACAGGGTGGCGAACCGGTTGACGCTGAAGCCCCAGTCCCTGAGCCGCTCGAGAAAGTCCCACTGCGTCCTGCCGATGTCGGCAGTCGCGCCGCCGTCTTCGAGCACGCCCCACGAATAAGCGAAGAAGCGCAGCTTTCGCTCCGCCGTGATTGCCGGGTCGAGCTGGCGCAGCGAACCGGCTGCGGAATTGCGCGGGTTGGCGTAAAGCGCCAGTCCGGCCGCTTCCCGGCCGGCGTTCAGCGCCGCGAAATCGTCCCCGCGCATATAGACTTCGCCGCGGATTTCGATGTAGGGCGGCGGCGCGGCGCCTTCGAGCGTTTCCGGCAGGTCGACCACGGTCCGCAAATTGGCCGTCACGTCCTCGCCGACGGCGCCGTCGCCGCGCGTCGCGCCCAGGACGAAGGCGCCGCCGCGGTAATGGACGGCAGCGGACAGACCGTCGATCTTCGGTTCGGCGACGATCTCTACCGGCTCGGTTACGCCCAGGGACAGGAACCGCCGCAAGCGCTCGACGAATTCCTCGACGTCCTCGCGCGAAAAGGCATTGGAAAGGGAGAGCATCGGCGCGCGGTGTTCGACCTGCGCGAAGCCCTCGCGCGGTTTCGCACCGACCCGGTTTTCCGGGCTGTCTGCGCGCCGCAGCGCCGGAAAGCGCGCTTCGATTGCCCGGTTGCGCCGACGCAGCGCATCGTATTCTGCATCGACGATTTGCGGCGCGTCATCGCGATAATAGGCCTCGTCGTGCCGCTTCAGGTCGGCAGCAAGCCGTGCAAGCTCGGCCTTCGCCTCAGCTTCGGTAAGCGCCTCTACGGGAATGCCGGCAGTCACGATCCCGTCGCCATCAGAGCCGTGGCTGCGGCGCGCGCTTCGTCGGTAATCGCGGCGCCGGAGAGCATCCGGGCGATCTCCTCCTGCCTCTCGCCTTCGCCTAGCAACGAAACGGAAGCGACGGCGCTTTCGTCCAGGTCGGCCCGCGCGACGCGCCAGTGCCGGCGGGCCCTGGCGGCGACTTGTGGCGAGTGGGTGACAACCAGCACCTGGGCCCGCTCGCCGAGACGGGCCAGCCGCTCGCCCACGGCAGCGGCCGTGGCGCCGCCGACACCCGAATCGACTTCGTCGAAAATCACGGTTTCGGGGCCGTCGTCCAGGGCCAGGACAACCTTCAACGCCAGCATGATGCGCGCCAGTTCGCCGCCGGAGGCGATACGGCCGATCGGTCCCGGTTCCGCGCCCGGCGTCGTTGCCACTGCGAACGCTATCCGGTCGAGACCGTTGGCCGATGCCTGGCGCTCGTCCAGCGCCGACACCTGCGTCGAGAATCGTGCGCGATCCAGTTTCAGCGGGGGTAACTCCTGCGCGATGGCCGCGTCGAGCGCGCCGGCCGCAGCGCGCCGGGATTTGCTTAGCGTCCGGGCAGCGCTGCGATAGGCCAGGGTGGCTTCGTCGGCCTGTCGGCGCATCCCGGCGAGCGCACCGGAGCGGTCGTCGATCGACGACAACCGCTCCGTTATCCTGTCGAGCAGCAAGGGCAGCTGGCTGACCTCGCAACGATGTTTCCGTGCCGCATCGCGCAAGGCGGCGAGCCGGTCGTCGACCGTCTCCAATCGCGCCGGTTCCGCTTCGGCCTGCGCCGCCAGATCGATCGCGGCGCTGTAGACTTCGTTCAGTTCGATGGTGGCGCGGTCGAGCGCGGCGACGGCGGGCTGAAGCAGGTCCGGCGCCAGGACAGCAGCCCTTTCGAGCGCGCGTGCGGCCGTGCCCAGCGCTTCGTCGGCGCTACTGTCCGGGCCGATTGCCGCGATCGCCTCCTGCGCGACTTCGATCAGTTTGCCGCTGTTGGCAAGCCGTGCGCGTTCTGCGGCGAGCGCTTCCTCTTCATCGGCTGCCGGGGCGAGTTCGCTCAACTCGCCGTGAATGTGGCGCAGATAGTCTTCGTCCCGCCGCGACTCTTCCGCTTCGCGCTCGGCCCGGTCCAACGCCTCGCGCGCTTCGGTCAGCCGAACCCACGCGTCTGCAACGGCATCCCTCTCCCGGCGATGGCGGCCGAAATTGTCGAGCAGCTGCCGGTGGGTTGCAGTATCGAGCAGGCCGGTCTGATCGAACTGGCCGTGAATTTCGGCCAGCCGGGCGCCGAGCGACCGCAGCAGGCCGACGCCGACCGGTTGATCGTTGACGAAAGCCCTGCTGCGGCCGTCGGCGCCCAAAACGCGGCGCAGGATCAACTCGCCGTCATGCAGTTCGAGGCCCTGGTCTGCGAGCAGGGCGCCGGCCGGATGGCCTGGGCCGATCTCGAAGCTGGCGGAGACGCTGGCCCGGTCGGCGTTGCGCCGAACGAAGCGCGCGTCGCCCCGGCCGCCCAGCGCCAGGCCGAGGGAGGTGAGCAGAATCGATTTGCCGGCGCCGGTCTCGCCGGTCAATACGGTCAGCCCGGCTTCGAACTGCAGGTCGAGCGCTTCGATCAGAAGGAGGTTGCGGATCGAAAGGCCGGTGAGCATTCCCGCAAGCCAGCGGTTACAGGGCTGTTGCGCCAACGCCCGTCGGCATCAGAAAATCCGGTCGAACAGGCGGCCGAACCAGGACTTATTGTTGCCCGTGGCCGTCGTTTTCGGCGGTTCTTTCGCTGATTTCTTCTTGTCCGGGCTGCTGCTCGGCGCGGCAGGCGCGGAAGTCGTACCAACCGGCGCGGAGCGCTCGCCTTTCAACAGTGCCCGGCTATCGCCGTGCCAGCTGCTGTTGCGGAAATTCCGGCCCAGGACCGCTGCGGTGCGTTGCGCCTCGCCGTGCAATCCCAATGCGACATAGCTCTCGGTCATACGGTGCAGAGCTTCCGGAACATAGCGCGACTCCCGATACTCCTGCACCACGCTCTTGTACCGGTTTATCGCCGCCAAATGCTGGTTCTTACCCTGATAAAATCGGCCGATTTCCATTTCGTGTCCGGCGAGATGTTCCCGCAGTACGGCCGCTTTGCGCCGCGAATCTTTGGCATATTTCGACGTCGGAAAACGTTCGGCGACCAGGGTGAACTCCTCGTACGCGGCTGCGGTCGGGCCCGGGTCGCGTTTCGTGTCGCGCACTTCCTCGAAGAAACACAGCGCCTTGAGATAGTGCGCATAGGGAACGTCGCTGTGCGCCGGATTCAGCCGGAGAAACCGGTCCACCGTCAGCCGGGAGGATTCGAAATCTTTCGCCCTGTAATTCGCGTAGGCTATCATCAATTGCGATCGCGGCGCCCAGACGGAATAGGGATGCTGCCGATCGACCTCGCTGAAAAATTTGGCCGCTTCCGCGTATTCCTTGTCCTCCAACAGGTCCATGGCCCTGTTGTAGAGTTGCTCGACCGAACCTTCGATATAGGTCTCGTCAGCCTCCTGGCCGAACAGGTCGAGCGAACTGCATCCTCCCACTGCCAGCGCTGCGCATATCGGGACAACCGCAGCGGTCCGCACAAAGGGTCGAATCAGGGCTCGAAAAAATCTGGCGAACATGCGGGCAGATCTCACGCTGGGGCGCTGCTTGGTTCGAAACGCGATAAACGCTGCCGAATCAACGCGATGGATTCATAGCATAGGCCTTGCGGCCGGCGCCACGGGTCTTTCGCTGCGCAATCCAGTCGATGGTTTGGAAGAATTTCGCGGCCGAAACCGCCGGACCGGCCAGAGAGCCGGCCGGTTGCGGCTTCAGGCGATGGCCCGGGCAGCGCGCATACGGGCTTCTGCGCTCTCTCCCGCCGTGAATTTGCCGGCAGTCTCGACCAGGCGCCAGGCGCTGTCGTCGGCAAACAATCGGCGCAGCAGCCGGATGTTCAGCGCGTGGCCGGACCGATAGCCATGAAAATGGCCGAGCAACTGGTAGCCGGCCAGCCGCATGTCGCCGAGCGAATCGAGCAGCTTGTGGCGAACGAATTCGTCCCGGAACCGCAGACCGTCCGGGTTCAGGACCGTGTTGCCGTCGACCACCACCGCATTGGCCAGCGAACCGCCGCGCGCCAGTCCGGAGGCGTGCATCGCATCGATTTCTTCCCGGAAGCCGAAGGTGCGCGCAGACGCCAGTTCGCGGCGAAAAGCGCCGTTCGACATGTCGAAAGCGCGCAATTGCCGACCGATCGCGCCGGAGGCGAACTCGATCTCGAAACTGTAGGTGCTTCCGGCGCCCGGCATCAGGACAGCGGATTTCTCGTCATTGCCCACCGACACCGGCTTCAGGATTTCGATAACCCGGCGCGGTGCGTCCAGCTCCTGTATCCCGGCGCACTCGATCAGGAAGGCGAAGGGTTCCGCGCTGCCGTCCATCACGGGCAGTTCCGGGCCGTTTACCTCCACTGTGGCATTGTCGATCCGGAGGCCGGCCAGCGCCGCCAGAAGATGTTCGATCGTGCCCACCGTAACGCCTTCGGCATTGCCGATTGTCGTGCACATCTTCGTGTCCACGACATTGTCCCACCGCGCGGCGATTTCTGCGCCGCGGCCTGCGAGATCGGTCCGCCGGAAAACAATTCCAGAGTCCGCTTCCGCGGGGAGCAGGGCCATGCCGACTTTCGCGCCGGAATGCAGCCCTCGTCCGGTACAGGAGATTCCGTCCTTCAACGTCGTCTGACGGACGTTGCCGCGTTGCGCGGGCCGCGGTGCGAATCCTTTCGCCCGGAATTTATCCGGCGTGTCCATCGCATCCATGCGGTGTTTCCCCGAATTCTCGTTCGGCTCCGAATGGAGGTGCCGGATATCCGCACCGGCCTTACAGCCGCTACGCCCCCCGACATCGGCGCAATCCAAACAAAGAGCCGGCGACTCGATGAGTCGCCGGCCCAGCTTCTAGCAAAATGGCGGATGAACGCTCAAATCACGCTTTGTTACGCCGTGTTACACAATCCCGTCAGCGCCCGCCTCAGTTCGCCTGACGGCGCAAAAATGCCGGAATTTCAAGGAGGTCGTCTTCAGCGGACCGATCCTCGTTCCGGTCTCTTCCCGACGCCGGCGGTTGGGTTCGGGATGCCCGGTCGGCGGCTTCGCGACGAGAACGGTCGGTGTCGGTGATCAGCCGGACCGTCGCTTCGGCTTGTTCGCCCGAGCCCGGCTTCGTAAGGGAAGTGTCCTTGTCTTCGTCCCCCCCGCCATGATTGGCGGCCCGCCCGGCCGGCCGGGCCGAGTCCTTGCGCCGGCCGCGCAGGAACGAGAACATCGATTCGCGCTTGCCGGTGCCGGCTTCCGGTTCCGGCGAGACAGGGTCGGCGATCGGCCGCCCTTCCGGCCGCAACACCGAGCGCAGCTCCGGCAGCGCTTTCGGCGGTTCCTCCGGAGTCGCAGGCCGGCCGGGCGTCAGCATCTCTTCCACCTTCTGCGCGAGGTCGGCCGGTCTTTCGACAGGGACAGTCTCAAACGGCCCGGCTTCGCCAGCGGCGGCTTCAGCCGGTTCGGGCGCGGCGCTGCCGCCAACCTCCGTTGCAACGATGCCCTCTGCCGTATCGCCGGTGTCCTCTGCAGCGGAAATTTCCGCGGCGGCTGAATTGGCGAACATCTCGGACTGCGGCTCGGCATCGCCGCCCTTCTCAACGGCTGCAACGTCCGGATGTCGAACGTCGGAAGGCGCATCCGGCGCGGCGGTCGCATTCTCGCCGCCGATCGCCGATATGGCCGCGGTTGCCGGGGCTGCTTCGCCAGCGCCCCGATCCTGCGACAACGCGTGTTCGATTTCGTGCGTCGCCGGCCGCAGAATCTTGAGTTCGGTCGGACGTTGGGACACAGCCATCGGGCTATCGATCCCGGTGGCGAAAACCGAAACCCTGATCTTGCCCTCCAGGTTCGAATCGAAGGTCGAGCCGAAAATGATGCTCGCCGCCGGATCGACCTCGTCGCGCACCCGGTTGGCCGCCTCGTCGACCTCGTAAAGGGTCAGGTCGGGGCCGCCGGAGATGTTGATCAGCAGGCCGCGCGCGCCTTTCATCGAAACGTCGTCGAGCAGCGGATTGGAGATCGCCGACTCGGCCGCCTCGATCGACCGGTTGTCGCCCTGGGCCTCGCCCGCGCCCATCATGGCTTTGCCCATTTCCGACATCACCGAGCGGATATCGGCAAAGTCCAGATTGATCAGGCCGGGCATGACCATCAGGTCGGTAATGCCTCGCACGCCGGAATGGAGGACGTCGTCGGCCATGCGGAAAGCATCGGCAAACGTCGTTTGCTCGTTAGCGACGCGGAACAGGTTCTGGTTCGGGATGACGATCAGCGTGTCCACGACATCCTGCAGTTCCTGGAGCCCGGCTTCGGCCAGGCGCATACGCTGGGCGCCTTCGAAATGGAACGGCTTGGTCACGACGCCGACCGTCAGGATGCCGCTGTCCCGGGCTGCCCGCGCAATCACCGGCGCTGCCCCGGTGCCGGTGCCGCCGCCCATGCCGGCGGTGATGAACACCATGTGGCTGCCGTTTAGCTGCTCGGCGATCCGATCGATTTCCTCTTCGGCCGATGCCCGGCCGATTTCCGGCCGCGAGCCGGCGCCGAGGCCCTGCGTGATGCTCAGGCCCAACTGGATCTGGCGCTCGCAATCGGACTGGGCGAGGGATTGGGCGTCGGTGTTCGCCACCACGCACACAACCCCTTCGATATCGGAATTCAGCATGTTGTTGACCGCATTGCAGCCAGCGCCACCGACACCGAAGACCACGATACGCGGTCGCAGTTCGGGAGGAGATTTGGGCATGGAAAGTGTGAGGGTCATCGTGGCCTCCTTGGTGATCCTTTCCGTCCGGCTGCTGCTGTGGCGGCGCGCGGCGAAGGGCGGGTCGTCGGATTTCGGTTAGGGGTGAAAAGAAGGATTCGGTTCATCACAGATGTTCTTTCAGCCAGCCGCCGAACCGGCCGAACAGGCCGGGGCTACGCGTTTGGGCTGCGGCAAGCGCGCCGAGTGCGCCGCCGATCCCGTCGGTGTCTGCCCGGTTTTCGGCGGCGAAGCGCAGCAATCCGGTGCACACCGTGTAGGACTGGCCCATAGCCGTTTCGGCGAGGCCATCGAACGGAATTGCGCGGCCTATCCTGACTTTGCTGTCGAAAATGGTGCTGGCCAGTTGGGGCACGCCTCTCAATTGGCAGGCGCCGCCGCTCAGAACGATGCGGCCGCCGGCGCGTCGGAGGTACGGCGTGTCCTGAAGCCGGCTGCGCACCAGTTCCAGCGTTTCTTCCATGCGCGGCCGGATGATACCTGTCAGCAGGCTCTTGGGTGCAGGTTGGGACGGCGCATTTTCATCCGCCCCGATCGCGGGAATTTCGATGATCGCTCTGTCGTCGCCCGGCTCGACGATCGCACTGCCGTAGCGGACCTTGAGCAATTCGGCTTGCTCGATCGGGGTCGACAGGCCGTGAGCCAGATCCCTGGTGACCTGGTTGCCGCCGACCGGGACGGTATCGGCGAATACGATCTCGCCGTCCACGAATACGGCCGCGCCGGTGACGCCCGCGCCCATGTCGATCGCCGTTGCGCCCAGCGTCAATTCATCTTCCACGAGGGTCGCCAGGCCGGCGGCGTAGGGCGCCATGACGAAGCGATCGATCTCCAGATGGCAGCCCCGGACACAGGCCGCCAGGCTGCGCACCGGGCCGGCTTCGGCCGTGATGGTATGGACTTCCGCACCCAGCGTTTCGCCGAACAGGCCGCGCGGATTCCTGATGCCGCGAGTCGCGTCCAGCCGGAAGCCGACAGGAATGGAATGGATGAGGGCGCGGTCGAGTTCGTTTTCGATACGTTGCCCGCGCTGCAGAACGCGGCGGATATCGGCCGGCGCGACTTCTCCGTTCGAGATGGGCGCGTTGAACGACATGATCTCCGATTGCGGCTGTCCACAGCTCACGGAAACGATCACGGATTTCACGGTCTCGCCGGTCATGTTTTCGGCGATATGCACGGTGTTGGCGATCGAATCGCGCGCCGCATCCATGTTCACCACCGATCCGCGCGCCATCCCTTTCATGTCGCGTTTGCCGATGCCGACCACGCGCAGTTGGCCGGCCGGCAGGAGCTGCGCGATGATGCAGGTGACCTTGCTGGTTCCGATATCCAGCGCGGCGACCAGCTGGTTCCTGGCAGCGGCAGAGGCGCCGTTTCGTTTGGCCATTGGTCTACCGGCCTCCTATCCCCGATCGCCGTTGCGGTTGGCGGTGCGTCGCGTCGCGCCGAACCCCTTTTCGGCTTCGCCGTCCGGCGTGCGGATAACGAATTCGAAGCGGGACCGCATGTCGAAGCCCAGCGCGCCTCTGGCGAGCAGGTTGTGCGCGCGATCCAGATCGGCGAAGCGGTGCCAGGCGGCGTCGGGCCGGTGTTCCGGCAATTTCAGGAAGACGCCGTTATCGAATCTGAGATCCCAGCGACGTCGCCCTTGACGGGTGGCCCGAACGACCCGTTTGGCCAGCACCGGCCGAGTCTGAAGCAGCGCGATCAGGGCGGCGGTCCGTTCCGGAGCCCCGGCGCCCTCAACCAGCAGCTTGTCCCAATGATTGCCGTGAGCGGCCATATCGACGATGGCGCCGCCCCTGGAAATCAGTTTTGTCCGGCCACTGTCTTCGAATCGGGCGATGGCCCTTCGTTCTCGCAGCTGGATGTAAAAGGCGTTCGGCCAGCGCCGTTCGACGGTTGCATCCTCCACCCACGGCAGGGCACGAAGCCGGCTGCGCAAGGCGGGAATGTCGATAGACGTCAGCGATGTGCCGCGGTCGATGTCGACGGCCGCCGACAATGCCCTGCGCGTCGTAAGGTGGCGGCCGGCGACAAAAACATGCTCAAGGCGCAGGGCCAGCGCGGTGCGGAGCGCTTCGCCCGCCCGCCCTGCACTGCGGTCTATCAGGGCGATGGCCGATTCGGTCCGTCCGGTCTGCCAGAGCCAGACGGGAAAACCGAACAGCCCGATCAGCAGCACGAAGCGTGCGACCGTAGCGGAGCGCGCGCGGATTTCCGCCCCGATCAGGTGCAGCGGACGCCGCCGGGCCCGTCGGTTCCGGCGAACCGGCGGATCGGCCGGCAGGACCGGGGCCGGGTCGGGCCGGAGGGTCGGCGGCACGCGGGTATCTTCCGGCGGCGTGCCGTCCGGCATCGTCGCGGCGGCCCGGGAGATGATCGCACCCGCGCTCAGCGCCGCGCAGTCTTCGAGCTCGCGCGCGCGGCGGCTGTTCGCAACGAGGTTCAGGCGTCGCATGCCGCGTGCTCCACCAGCCAGGTCAACAGGCGCTCGAACGGCCAGCCGGCGTGGCCGGCGATTTCGGGCGCCAGGGAGGTCGGGGTCATGCCGGGTTGCGTATTGACCTCCAGGACGACGAGCCTGCCGGGCTCGCCCGCCGTATCGTCGTAGCGGAGGTCGACGCGGCTCACGCCCCGGCAGCCGAGCGCCGCATGCGACCGGACTGCCAGCTCGAGGGCCCGGTCGTAGGCGTCGGGATGGATCGGCGCCGGCATGAGATGAACCGATTCGCCTTCCGAATACTTCGCGCGATAGTCGTAGAAACGGCGGTCGGTGCGGATTTCGATGGCGCCGAGGGCTTCGCCGCCCATCACCAGCACCTGAATTTCCCGTCCCGGGATGTAGCGCTCGATCAGCGTATCGCGGTATTTCGCGTAAGCGCGCTTGAGGTCGGGCCACGACTTGTCGTCGCTTTCGAAGACGAGCTCGACGCCGACCGAACTGCCCTCGCACAGCGGCTTCATCACATAGGGCCGGGCCGGCTCCGGAAAGGCGTCGAGCTCCGGCCGCGGCACGACCCAGCCTTCGGCGAGCGGAATCTTCTTGAGCGCGAACATCGCCCGGCTGACGGACTTGTCCATTGCCATGGCGGAGGCAGTGGCGCCGGAATGGGTGTAGGGAATGCCGAGGATATCGAGCAGGCCCTGGATGCGTCCGTCTTCGCCGAACGGGCCGTGCAGGGCGTTGAATACCGCGTCCGGCGCAGGATCGAGCGCTTTCAGCAAGGCGTTCATGTCGCGCGTCACGTCTATGGCCGTGACCTCGAACCCGGCATTGCGCAGGCCTTCGACACAGCCCTTGCCCGACGACAGCGAAACCTCGCGCTCGGAGGAAAATCCGCCCATCAGCACCGCGACGCGCGTCATGGCCGGCGCTCCCGAATAGGGCCGCCGGCCGGCCCGCTGCCGGGCAGGGGCTCGCCGATCCGCCGGATTTCCCAGTGCAGGTCGATGCCGCTTCCGGCCTTGACCCGGGCGCGAACTTCCTCGCCCAGGCCTTCCAGATCGCCGGCCGTGGCGTCGCCGGTGTTGATGAGGAAATTGGTGTGCTTTTCCGAAACCCGGGCGCCGCCGCACGCCAGGCCGCGGCAGCCGGCTTCGTCGACCAGCTGCCATGCGGCGTGGCCGTTCGGATTGCGGAAGGTGCTGCCGCCGGTGCGGGTGCGCATCGGCTGGCTGGCCTCGCGGTTCTGCCGGATTTCGGCCATGCGCGCGGCGATCGCCTTCCGGTCGCCGGGCCTGCCTCGCAGGACTGCGCCGGTGAATATCCAGTCTTCCGGAATGCTGCAATGCCGGTAGCCGAAGCCCATGTCGCCGGGGCCGAGCCGATAGACCTCGCCTTCCGGATCGACGGCTTCGCAGCATTCCAGGATGCCTTCCATATCGCCGCCGTAGGCGCCGGCATTCATGCGCAGCGCGCCGCCGATCGTGCCCGGAATGCCGGAGAGGAATTCCAGGCCGGCGAGGCCGGCGTCCCGCGCCGCGGCAGCGACCGCCGGATCGGGCGCGCCCGCGCCGGCGCTGACCCGGTCCTCGTCCGCATCGACGACGGCCATCTCGCGGCCCATCCGGACGACGACGCCCCGCACGCCGCCGTCGCGCACAAGCAGGTTGGAGCCCAGGCCGATGACCGTGACCGGCGTGCCTTTCGGCATCCCGCGCAGCATCTCGATCAGGTCGTCCCGGTCGGCCGGTCGGAACAGGACTTCAGCCGCACCGCCGACGCGGAACCAGGTTTCGCGCTCCAGCGGCGCGTTCGCCGCGAGATGGCCGCGAACCGGCGGCAGACGGACGATCAATTCGTTGCCGGGAAGCAGGACCGCGTTCATCCGGCGCCCCCGTTCAGGGCTTCGAGCCGGCCGGGCAGGTCATGCGCCCAGGCGGTGATGTTGCCGGCGCCGAGGCAGATCACGAAGTCGCCCTCGCCGGCAATGTCGGCAATCACGCCCGGCAGGTCTTTTTCGGAATCCAGGCTGCGCACATTGCGGTGGCCGCGATTGCGCAGGCCGTCGACCAGGCTGTCCCGGTCGGCGCCGGGTATCGGCTCCTCGCCGGCGGGATAAACGTCGGCGACGATGACCTTGTCGGCGTCGTTGAAGCAGGTGCAGAAATCTTCGAACAGGTCGTTCAGCCGCGAGTAGCGGTGCGGTTGGGCGACGGCGATCACCTTGCCGCGGCAGGCTGCCCGGGCCGCTTTCAGGACGTGGGCGATTTCCACCGGGTGATGGCCGTAATCGTCGATGACGGTGATGCCGTTTGCCACGCCGGTGCGGGTGAAGCGGCGATTGACCCCTTCGAAGCCGGCAAAGGCATTGCCGATGGCCGTTTCGTCCAGCCCGAGTTCCCAGCCGACGGCAAGGGCCGCCAGCGCATTGCGGACATTGTGCTCGCCCAGCATCGGCAGCGCGATATCGTCGAACCGCGCCTGACGCCCCCGGACCCGTTCCTCGATCTCGACGTCGAAGACGGTTTCGTCCGCCCGGTAACGAAGATTGACGCCCCGGATATCGGCCTGGCGCGACAGACCGTAGGTGATGAGCCTACGGTCCGACAGGCGCGGGATCATCGCCTGAACCTCGGGATCGTCCAGGCACAGCACGGCGCAGCCGTAGAAAGGAATGTTGCCGACGAAGCTTTCGAAGGCGAGGCGCAGCGCATCGAAATCGCCGTAGTGATCGAGATGTTCCGGATCGATATTCGTCACGATGGCGACGGTGGCCGGCAGTTTTAGAAAGGAGCCGTCGGATTCGTCGGCTTCCACGATGATCCAGTCGCCGTCGCCCAGGCGGGCATTGGTGCCGTAGGCGTTAATGATCCCGCCGTTGATGACCGTCGGGTCCAGGCCGGCGCCGTCCATCAGGGCGGCAATGAGGGATGTCGTCGTCGTCTTGCCGTGGGTGCCGCCGACGGCGATGCCCCACTTCAGGCGCATCAGTTCGCCCAGCATCTCGGCCCGACGCACCACCGGAATCAGGCGCGCGCGTGCAGCCGCGATTTCCGGGTTGCCCGGCTTGACGGCCGTCGACACGACGACGACCGCCGCATCGCCGATATTTTCTTCGTCGTGGCCGACCGCAATATCGATGCCCAGGCACTTCAACCGCCTGACGTTGGCGTTGGCCGCGATGTCGCTGCCCTGCACCCGGTAGCCCAGATTGTGCAGGATCTCGGCAATCCCGCTCATCCCGATGCCGCCGATACCGGTGAAATGGATGGTGCCCAGATCGAAGGGAGGTTTCGCCATCATGCGGCGGGCCTCCCCTCGGCGACGCCGGCGACGAGATCGGCCAGCCGGTCCGCGGCATCCGGGCGGCCG
>FZLR01000055.1 GCA_900197615.1 Rhodospirillaceae bacterium Spongia-Bin9 | reverse complement strand
CGGCGCAAGATCGAACGGGCGGGGCCGGGCGATCCAGGCATCGGGATCGTCGGCGGGCCGGCGCGCCGCTGCCGCTCCGGTGGCGCGCACCGGTGTCAGATCGACGGGCGCCGGCTGCGCGATCCAGGCGTCCGGGTCGTGCGCCGCCGCTGCCGGACGCGCGCCGCCGGGCCGGACCGGCGTGAGGTCGATGGCCTGCGGCCGGGCGAGGGACGCCTCGAAGGCTTCGGCCTCGGCGCGCGACGCGCCGGCCTGCGTTTCCTGCCGTTGCGGCGAACCTGCACGGCGAACGATATCCGGTTGCACCATTTCCACGGCCTCCAGCGACATGGGTTTGTAGGTCGCCCGCTCATAGGCCCATGTGGGCGGATAGGGCTTGGTGGCGTCGAAACCGACCTTGGGGCCGAGATAGTCCGGGAAGGACGGGTTCAGCCCGTGGCCGAAGGATTCGTCGATGGTGACGATTCCCTTCTTCGGGTCCAACCGCGTTGCCATCGCCCATTCGACGTCCTGGGCGCTGCGCAGGTTCACGTCGTCGTCGACGATCGTCACCATCTTGAGCGGCGGGAAGGCGGAGAAGGCGGCGAGGATCGCCTGTTTCGACCAGCCCTGGCGCTTCTGGGCGAGCTGGACGATGCAGTGATAGAAGCCGCCGCCGCCATGGCTCATATAGACATCGGTTACGCCGGGCACCTGCTTCTGCAGCAGTTGCAGGATGTTGGCCTCGCCGAGCAGGCCGACCGAGTTCCACACCTCGATGCCGGACAGGATGGTCTGGAACACCGGGTTGGCGCGCCGGTGGATCTTGCGGACATGAACGACCGGCCGCGGCGCGACGGTGGCGTAGTACCCCGTGACCTCGGCGAACGGTCCTTCGTCCGCGACCTCGCCGGGCACAATCTCGCACTCCAGCGCCCACATGGCGTGGGCGACCATGTCGTCATGGCCGTTCGACGCCTCGACCAGTTCCAGCGGCGCGCCGTGAAAGGCGCTGGCGATGCCGAGCTCGTCCGCTTCCGCCGGCGCCGCTTCGGCCGGCGCCGCGGCGGCGAAATGCAGGCCGGGGCCGACGCCGCAGTTGAGCGTGAAGGTGAGCGTCTCGCCCTTTGCTTCCGCCTTTTCCAGATAGAGTTCCAGATGCCGGCCGGCATCGATATTGACGTGCATCCGGTCCTTGGCGACGACCTGGAAGCGCTGGATCGAGGCGTTGCGCACACCGGTGTCCGGATCTTTCGCGATCACCACGGCGGCGTCGAAATAGGGGCCGCCGTCCTTCTCGGCGTGGATCGGAATCGGCATGCGGGCCATGTCGACATCCGGCTCCGTTACGTCGAGCACTGGGCCGGACGGCACGACCACCGGATCGACCGGCGATTGCTGCCACTGCCGAATGCAGTCGGAGACATATTGCGGCAGCGTCCGCTCCTCGCGCCGCAGCAGGTCGGCCAGCAATTCGCGCGACCAGTAGAGGCCGGTCAGCACCGGCCATTCGTGGCCGGCGACCTTCTCGAACAGCACGGCGCGCGGCTCACCTTCCAGCTCGGCGGCGAAGCCGGCCAGATCGTGCTTGAGATCGACGCTGCCGGCGATGCGAGTCAGCCGTCCGCTGCGCTCCAGGTCGTCGACGATCAGCGCGAGATCGTGAATATGGGTTGCCGCCATCGCCCCGCCGTTCCCGATGCCGCCGCTGCTTCTCCTGCGCAGCTCCCGGCGGCCTGTCCTTCCGGCGCCTTGCGGCGCGTCCCTCGATCAGCGGTTTCTCTTCCGACGAATTGCCGCACCGGTCAAGAACGGAAAGGGCGCAGCCGGTTCGCCCGGCGGGCCGTTCAGCCCTTGCGGGAGGTCTGGGCCGGTTTGCCGACCCCGCCGTCCGCCGCCGCTTCGCCCCAGCGCTTGACCATGCCGAGATCGAAGCCGAACAGGTCGAGCGCCCGGCCGACCGTCTGGTTGACGATATCGTCGACGGTCTCGGGCCGCTGGTAGAAGGCCGGCACCGGCGGCGCGACGATCGCGCCCATCTCGGAAAGGTGGGTCATGGTGCGCAAGTGCCCGGTGTGCAAAGGCGTCTCGCGCACCAGCAGGACGAGCCGCCGGCGCTCCTTCAATACAACGTCGGCGGCGCGGGTCATCAGGCTGCCGGTCGTCCCGGCGGCGATTTCGGACATGGTGCGCACCGAACAGGGCGCGATGATCATGCCTTCGGTGCGGAACGAGCCGGAAGAGATCGCCGCGCCGATATCGTGGACCGGATGCACGACATCGGCCAGCGCACGGATATCCGCCACCTTGGCCGTCATCTCGTAGGCCAGCGTGACCTCGGCGGATTTCGTAATCACCAGATGGGTCTCGACATCGGTCGCGCGCAGCGCTTCCAGCACCCGCACGCCGTAGACGATGCCCGATGCGCCGCTGAGGCCGACGATCAGCCGCTTGCCCGAGCCTTTGCCCATATCGCTCATGGCCGCGACCATAGCGACGGCCCGCCCCGGCGGCAACGCGGTCAAATCCGGTCCCCGGTTTCTTTGTCCGACCGGGCGGTCCGAACCGCGCTCTATCGCCCGATCAGGGATGCGTCTTCGCAAGGTCCCCGAGTGCCGACACCGTGTAGCCGTGTTCGGTAGACGCCAGCGCATCGGCCAACCGGCTGTCTGCCGTCACCAGCCGCGCGCCGAGGCGGTGAGCCAGCGCCAGATAGACGCAATCGCCGACCGGCCTGTCGAGGGCGAGCGCGAGGCGAACCGCGTCGGCGCCGAGGGTTTCATCGGCATGCCAGCGAACGGGCATCGCCGCGACGGCTGCCGACAGCGCGCCGACCCGGCGGCGCTCGATCTCACCCGACCGGGCCTTGCGCCACAGCGCATTGGCGATTTCGGACACCATCAGGCGCGGCGCGTGCAGCGCCTCGCCGCCTGCCACCAGCCGGTGCGCCGCGTCCGATTCCTTCTCGGCGATCAGCAACTTCAGTGCGACGCCGGCATCGATAACCAGGCTCATCGGCCGGGCTCACCCGCGAATCCGAGCCCGGCTTCCCTATCTTCCCGGATCAGGATCTCCGAGGGCGTTTGCGAGCAGCTTTCTGTTTCCCGTCGCAGCTTCGCGGCGAGGACTAGGAAGGACTGGCGCCGCCCCGGCGCGTCGTTCCGGACCGCATCCTGGAGGATTTGCCGGGCTTCGCCTTCGAGAGACCGATTGTTATCGGCAGCGCGCCGTTTGAGGCGCGAAACCACGACATCGTCCAACTGGCGCACGTTGATCGTCGGCATCGCCCAGTCTCCATTCGATGATATCATTTTGATATCATACCTGTTCGGCCTGCAAAAGAGCGCGGAGATAGTGCTGTTGCTGCGCTGTCGAGACTGCCGCCCGGCCGGCGCCTCATGCCGCGCTTCACGCAGGGCCCGCCGGCCGCTATATCTTGCGGTGTCGCCCGCTTCTTCATTCCCGGAACCCGACCCATGACCGATGCCTACATCTTCGACGCCGTACGCACGCCGCGGGGCCGCGGCAAAGCCGACGGCGCGCTGCACGAGATCACGCCGGTCGATCTGGCCGGCCAGACCCTCGCCGCCCTGCGCGACCGCAGCGACCTGGACACGTCGAAGATCGACGACATCGTGCTGGGCTGCGTCATGCCGGTCGGCGAACAGGGCGCCGACATCGCCCGGCTTGCCGCCCTGAAGGCGGGCTTCGACGAGAAGGCGACCGGCATCCAGATCAACCGCTTCTGCTCGTCCGGCCTCGACGCCTGCAACCTGGCGGCGGCCCAGGTCATGTCCGGCCAGGCCGATCTCACCGTCGGCGGCGGCGTCGAGAGCATGAGCCGCGTGCCGATGGGCTCGGACGGCGGCGCCTATGCCATGGACCCGGCAGTCGCCATGCCGATCTATTTCGTGCCCCAGGGCATCGGCGCGGATCTGATCGCGACCCGGGAGGGCTTCTCGCGCGACGATGTGGACGCCTATGCGGTCGAATCCCAGAAGCGCGCTGCGGCGGCCTGGGAGAACGGCCGGTTCGAGAAGACGGTCGTGCCGGTGCGGGATGTCAACGACAAGGTCGTGCTGGCGAAGGACGAGCACATGCGCCCGGAGGCCGACATGCAGTCGCTCGGCGCGCTCAACGCTTCCTTCGAGGGCATCGGCGCGCAGTTCGGCTTCGATAACGTCGCTATCCAGCGCTATCCGGATGTCGAGCGCATCGTCCATGTCCACACGCCGGGCAACTCCTCCGGTATCGTCGACGGCGCCGCCGCCATGCTGATCGGCACGAAGGAAATGGGCGAGGAACTCGGCCTCACGCCGCGCGCGCGCATCCGTGCCTTCGCCTCCAACGGCTCCGAGCCGACCATCATGCTGACCGGTCCGGTCGATGTGACCCGCAAGGCGCTGAAGCGCGCAGGCATGGAAACCGGCGACATCGACCTTTACGAGCTCAACGAGGCCTTCGCCTCGGTCGTGCTCTACTACATGAAGAAGCTCGGCATCGAACACGACCGGATCAACGTGAACGGCGGCGCGATCGCCATGGGCCATCCGCTGGGCGCGACCGGCGCGATGATCCTGGGCACGCTGCTCAACGAAATGGAGCGCCGCGATGCGGAAACCGGCCTCGCCACGCTCTGCGTCGGCGCCGGCATGGGCGCGGCAACGATTATCGAGCGGGTGCACTAGGGCACGGCATCCACCCCGATCCGGCACCGCCGGCCGAACCCAACGAGGAACCCATCCATGAGCCTTGCCGACGTCACGTCAGCGATGCAGGAGAGCATCGGCGACGCTTCCGGCCTCGACGCCACGGTCAAATTCGATTTCGGCGACGACGGCTTTCTCTATCTCGACGGGACGAGCGAGCCCTATGCCGTCTCCAACGACGACGCGGAGGCGGACTGCACCATTGCGATGTCGCTCGACGACTTCAAGGAAATGGCGACCGGCGAACTCGACCCGACCACCGCCTTCATGATGGGCAAGCTCAAGGTCACCGGCGACATGGGCGTCGCCATGAAGCTGGCCGCAGTGCTGGGGTGAGGGCCGCCGGCAAGGCCGGCGCGCCTGACCTGTCTAGGGCACGGTCCGCGGAAGTTCGGCGAGACTGATCCTGGCATTCACGCGCTGGGCCCCCGGTGCAGCCGCGAACCAAGCGCTCGCATCGCAAAATCCGTCGCGCATCTTACCTTTGACAGCGCTCAGGTACGGCGGCATTTCCGAGGCCCGGTACAGCCCACCCAGAGACGGCGGCGGCATCGGCCGCTTTTGCAGCGCCTGCCGAGTCACTTTCAGCCGCGCGGCCACCTCGGCAAGGCTGACAAGATCCGGCCTTACCTCCCGGAGTACCGTCCTATCCGGAAGCGCCCCCAGAACCTGATCGACAGTAGCGGAGATCACTGCCTCGGCTTCACGGCCGGCGCGCGTGAACCCCAGCCCGATCAAGCCCGGCGAGCCTAGACCGATCGCCGCATCGTCGCATCCGGCTTCGAAGAGAGCGTCGAGGATTGCATCCTCGTCCGAGGACTCTCCCGGAAGCGCAAAGACCAGATCGAACTCGAACGTCGTTCCAGACATATTCGTTATCATCCCTACATGATGCAGCCGTTGGCTTTTCTCAGCAGTTCGTCCGCATGGGCTTGTGGGTTGCGCGGCGTGCTCCACACCGACATCCGGCAGAATGTACCGGAACGACAGGCATTTCCCGCATTCGCCGGGCAAAGGACATATCCCCAAGAATGGGCGCTGCGTCCCTTGGCTGCCTCGACCGCCCAGCCCGCCGATTCGAGTTCCTTTAGCGCAGCCTCGATTTTCTTGTCCGGATGCTTCTTTCTCTCCACAGATAGTTCCAATGATGATAGTTGTCAATAGACAACTTGTAATTCACCGCACAATTCCTGGAAAAATCCAATTCCAGATAGATCGCCGCGCCCCTCACGCCCCCGCCGGCGTCATCCAGGGGCGGGCGTTGGCGGCGGCGGCTTCGAAGCTGTCGATGCTCGCGGCCTTCTGGAGGCTGAGGCCGATATCGTCCAGGCCGTTGAGCAGGCAATGCTTGCGGAAGGGCTCGACCTCGAAGGCGACGGTCTCGCCGTTCGGCCGGGTGATGGTCTGGGCCTCCAGATCGACCGTCACGGTCGCGTTGGCGCCCATTTGCGCGTCCGCCATCAGGGCGTCGACGTCTTCCTGCGGCAGGGTGACCGGCAGGATGCCGTTCTTGAAGCAGTTGTTGAAGAAGATGTCGGCGAAGCCGGTCGAGATCACGCAGCGGATGCCGGCGTCGAGCAGGGCCCAGGGCGCATGTTCGCGCGACGAGCCGCAGCCGAAATTGTCGCCGGCGACGAGGATTTTCGCCTCCTTGTAAGCCGGCTTGTCGAGCACGAAATCGCCGGTGACGACGCCGTTCCTGTCGGTCCGCATCTCGTGGAACAGGCCGGCCGACAGGCCGGTCCGCTTGATCGTTTTCAGATACTGCTTCGGGATGATCGCGTCGGTATCGACATTGACCATCGGCAGCGGCGCGGCGACGCCGGTAAGAGTGGTGAACTCTTCCATCGGTCTATTTCTCCCGTCTGAATCGGCCTAAAGCGCCCGCACGTCGGCGAGACGACCGCTGACCGCCGCCGCCGCCGCCATCGCCGGGCTCACCAGATGGGTGCGCGCGCCGCGGCCCTGCCGGCCCTCGAAATTGCGGTTCGAGGTCGAGGCGCAGCGCGCGCCCATCGGCACCTTGTCGGCATTCATCGCCAGGCACATGGAGCAGCCCGGCTCGCGCCATTCGAAGCCGGCCTCGGAGAGGATGCGGTCCAGCCCCTCCTGTTCCGCCTGTTCCTTGACGAGGCCGGAGCCCGGCACGACCAGCGCGCGCACGCCCTCGGCCACCGTCCGGCCCCTGGCGATCTCGGCGACCGCGCGCATATCCTCGATCCGGCCGTTGGTGCACGAGCCGATGAAGACATAATCGACCGGCAGGTCGGTCATCCGTTCGCCGCCCTCGAGGCCCATATAGTCGTACATTCGGGTCCAGGCGGCGCGCTGGGCGTCGTTCTCGGCCTGGTCGAGGGTCGGCACGTTGCCGTCGATCGGCGAGACCTCCTGCGGGCTGGTGCCCCAGGTGACGATCGGCGGAATTTCCGAAGCGTCGAGCGACACCTCTGTCTCGTATCGTGCATCTTCGTCCGACGGCAGGGTCTTCCACCAGGCGAGCGCGGCTTCCCATTGCGCGCCCTTGGGCGCCTTGGGCCGGCCCTTTAGATAGTCGAAGGTCGTATCGTCCGGCGCCACCAGGCCGGCGCGGGCGCCCGCCTCGATCGTCATGTTGCAGACCGTCATCCGCCCTTCCATCGAGAGGTCGCGGATCGCCTGGCCGGCATATTCGATGACATGGCCGGTGCCGCCGGCGGTGCCGATCTTTCCGATGATGGCGAGGATCAGGTCTTTCGCGGTCACGCCGAAGGGCAGGGCGCCGTCCACGGTAATGCGCATATTCTTCAGCGGGCGCTGGATCAGCGTCTGGGTCGCCAGCACATGCTCGACCTCCGAGGTGCCGATGCCGAAGGCAAGCGCGCCGAACGCGCCGTGGGTCGCGGTGTGGCTGTCGCCGCACACGATGGTCGCGCCGGGGAGGGTCAGCCCCTGTTCCGGGCCGATGATATGCACGATGCCCTGGCGGATATCGTCCATATCGAAAAATTCGATGCCGAATTCCTCGGCGTTGGAGCGCAGCAGGTCGATCTGGATCTGCGCCTCCTCGTCGTCGACCTTCATGCCCCGGCCCGGCGAGGTCGGCACGTTGTGGTCGGCGACCGTGAGCGTCAGGTCCGGGCGGCGCACCGTCCGGCCGTTCTCGCGCAGTCCCTCGAAGGCCTGGGCGCTGGTGATCTCGTGCACCAGATGCCGGTCGATATAGATCAGGCAGGTGCCGTCGTCCTGCTCATGCACCAGATGGCTGTGCCAGATTTTGTCGAAGAGCGTCCTGGGTTGGGTCATCGCTTGCCGTCCGTTCTCGATCCTAAATCCGCCGTTCCCCGAGGCGCTGCGCCCGGCCTGCCGGGCAGCGCGCCTTCGGGACGGCTCAGTCTTCCTTCGCCGCCTTTTCGGGCGCGGCATCTCCTGCGGGCTCCGCCGCCGTCTCCACGGGTGTCCCCGTCGGCGCTTCTACCGGCGGTTCTGCAGGCGATTCTGCAGGGGCCTCTGCCACCGCCGCCTCAACGGCGGCTTCCGGCTCCGTTGCGGGATCGGCAGCTTTGGCGGACGCAGCGCCGTTGCCTTTTTCCGCCTGCATTTTCCCGATGCCGCGGCCCGTGGTGCGCTCGACGATGCGGGCGCGCTTGCCGGTCCGTCCGCGCAGGTAATAGAGCTTCGCCCGCCGGACCTTGCCGCGCCGGACGATCTCGATCGATTCGACCCGCGGGCTGTAGAGCGGGAAGATGCGCTCGACGCCCTCGCCGTAGGACAGCTTGCGCACGGTGAAGGACGAGTTCAGGCCGGCGTTGCGGCGCGCGATGCACACGCCCTCGAATGCCTGGACGCGCTCGCGGTTGCCCTCGACGACCCGGACGTTGACGCGCACCGTATCGCCGGCGCTGAAATCCGGGATCTCCTTGCCCGCGGCAATCTCGGCGAGATGCTCCTGTTCGATTTCCTGAATGATGTTCATGGGCCTACAAGCCTTTCCCCGGTTGCTGCCCGGCATATCGGGCCCACAGGTCGGGCCGGCGCATCCGGGTGATTTCCTCTGCCTGCGCCTGGCGCCATTCGGCGACCCGCGCGTGATGTCCCGACAGCAGCACCTCCGGCACGGCCATGCCGTTCCAAGTCTGCGGCCGGGTGTAGTGGGGATGCTCCAGCAAGCCCCGTTCGAAACTTTCCTCCGCCAGCGATTGCGCATCGCCGACCACGCCGGGCAGCAGCCGCACGCAGGCGTCGATCAGCACCGCCGCCGCCGGCTCGCCGCCGGACAGCACATAGTCTCCGATGCTGACTTCCTCCAGCCCGTTGGCCTCGATCGCCCGCTGGTCCACGCCTTCGTAGCGGCCGCACAGGACGACCGCGCCCGGCCCGCCGGCCAGTTCGCGCGCCCGCTGCTGCGTCAGCGCATCGCCGCGCGGCGACAGGAAAATACGAGGCCGTCGGTCCGCCGGTCCGGTATCCAGCGAACGCAGCGCCGCATCGACGATGTCGGCCCGCATCACCATGCCCGGCCCGCCACCGAAGGGCGTGTCGTCCACAGTCGCGTGTCTGTCGTGCGCAAAATCGCGAATGTCCACAGTCTCCAGCGACCACAGCCCTTCGGCCAGCGCCCTGCCCGCCAGGGAATGGCCCAGGCTGCCCGGAAACATCTCCGGGAACAGGGTCAGCACGGTGGCCGACCAGGGTGCAATGCGGCTGCTCATCGGTCGTCCCGAGCGCCGGGCGGCGCTTCGGCTGCGGCCAGTTGCGCGGCCTCGACGGTCACTTCGCCCGCTGCCGGGTCGATGGCCGGCACGGCGGTTCGCGTAAACGGCAACAGGACCAGACGGTCGTCGGGCCGGCGGATCTCGATCAGGTCGCCGGCGCCGAAATCGTGCAGCGCGTTGACCGTGCCGGCGTCGCGGCCTGCGGTATCGACAACCCTGAGACCGATCAGATCGGCATGGTAGAATTCGTCCGGCGCCGGCGCCGGCAGGCGTTCGCGCGGGATATAGAGCCGGAGGCCCTTGAGCGCTTCGGCGGCATCCCGGTCCGAAACGCCGCTCATCCGGGCAACGACCAGCCCGCCGGCCTCGCCGACCGGCGTCAGATCGAAGGCGCGCACGCCCTCGGCGTCGGTCACCGGCCCGTAGGCGGCGACGTCCTCCGGCGCGTCCGTAAACGGCTTGATCCTGACGTTGCCGCGCACGCCGTGCGCCCCGGCAACCGCCCCTATGCAGACCATCTTGCGCTCCGACATCATCGGCCGGACCGGGCAGCGATACCGCCCGGTCAGCCTTCGGCAGTAGCTTCGGCCTTGGCTTCGATTTCAGCCTTGGCTTCAGCCTCGACCTCAGCCTTGGCCTCGACCTCAGCCTCGACTTCAGCCTCAGCCTTGGCCTCGACTTCAGCCTCGGCCTTGGCCTGGGCCTTGGCCTCGGTCTTTGCCTTGGCCCTTGCCGCCGCTACCGCGTTCCGTTTCTCTTCGCGTTCCTTCCGGCGCTCCAGCGTTTTTTCGCCCGGCAGGTTTTTCTTGGTCTGGACCGGCGCTTCGCGTCGGGACGCCAGACCGGCCGTCCCGAGGAATCTCGACACACGGTCGGACGGCAGGGCGCCGACGCCGAGCCAGTGCCGGACCCGCTCTTCCTTGAAGACGACCCGGTCCGGATGGTCTTTGGGCAGCATCGGGTTGTAGGAGCCGACGCGTTCGATGAAGCGGCCGTCGCGGGGCATCCGCGAATCGGCCACGACAATCCGGTAGAAGGGGCGCTTTTTCGCCCCGCCCCGGGCCAGTCTGATGCGTAGTGACATGTGGGTGTTCTCTTGGGTTCCGTGTAGGGGTTCTCGAGTGTGTAAGGCTATTTGATGCGGCGCTTGCCGAAGCCGGGCGGAAGATTGGCGAGGCCGCCGGGCAGACCCGATCCGCCGCCGCCGAGCGCGCCGCCGCCCAGACCGGGGAGCTGCATGTCTCCCGGCAGGCCGCCGTCCTGAAGCTGGGAAAGATCGGGCAGCTGCCCCTTCTTCCCCATTTTCTTCATGCGTTTCATGACCTTGTTCATTTCCTGCCACTGTTTCAGGAGCTTGTTGACGTCCTGGACCGTGACGCCCGATCCGGCGGCGATGCGCTTCTTGCGCGAGGCGTGAATGATCTGCGGCGCACGCCGTTCCTTCACCGTCATCGACAGGATCATGGCTTCCTGGCGGCCGATCGCCTTCTCGTCGACATTGGCGGCAGCCATCTGCTTTTTCGCCCGGGCAACGCCGGGCAGCAGGTTCATCAGCGAGCCGAGCCCGCCCATTTTCTTCAGCTGGCGGAGCTGGCCGAGCATGTCCTCGAGATCCAGGCTGCCCTTCTGGATCTTCTTCGCGAGTTTCTCGGCTTCCTCCTGCTCGATCGTCTCGGCCGCCTTCTCGACCAGGCTGACGACATCGCCCATGCCGAGAATCCGGCTCGCGATCCGGTCGGGGTGGAAGGGCTCCAGCCCGTCCAGCTTCTCGCCGGTGCCCATCAGTTTGATCGGCTTTCCGGTGACGGCGCGCATGGAGAGCGCCGCGCCGCCGCGGGCGTCGCCGTCGATCCGGGTCAGGACGATGCCGGTGATGCCGACCTGTTCGTCGAACGCCTTGGCGATTGTGACAGCGTCCTGGCCGGTCATGGCGTCGGCGACCAGCAGGGTCTCGACCGGGTTCGTCGCCTTGCCGACCGCGGCGACCTCGTCCATCAGCTCCCGGTCGATATGCAGCCGGCCGGCGGTGTCGAGAATGACGACATCCCAGGCTTCCAGCTTGCCGGTCTGGAGGGCGCGCCGGGCGATGGCTGCGGGTGGCTCGCCCATGACGACCGGCAGGGTTGCGACCTGGGCCTGCTCGCCGAGCACGCGCAACTGCTCCTGCGCGGCCGGCCGGCGCGTATCGAGCGAGGCCATCAGAACGCGCTTGCGCTCTTTCCCAGTCAGGAACTTGCCGATCTTGGCGGCGGTCGTGGTCTTGCCCGAGCCTTGCAGGCCGACCAGCATCAGGACGGCCGGCGGCTGGGCCCGCAGGTCGATCTCCTCGACGTCGCGGCCCAACGTCTCGATCAGCTCGTCATTGACGATCTTGACGACCTGCTGGCCGGGCGTGACGCTTTTCAGGACTTCGGCGCCGACCGCGCGTTCTTTCACCCGCTCGATGAAATCCCGGACGACCGGCAGCGCGACGTCGGCCTCGAGCAGGGCGACCCGGACCTCGCGCAGCGCGGCCGTAACATCCGACTCGCTGAGCGCCCCACGGCGGGTCAGCTTGTCGAAAACGTCGCCCAGTCTGCTCGTCAGGCTGTCGAACATGTACGCCCGGTGTCCGCTGTCTTTCCGCCGTCCTGCCCAATGCAAAACGCGCCCGTGTGCGAACCTTCGCAAACGGGCGGGCCCCCTCGGGAGCGCCCCGGGCAGTGCGGCGCTGAATTCGGGATGCGATTTAGAGGCGCCGCGGCGGCCGGTCAAGCCGGCAAACGCCGCAGCGGAGTACCCATCCCCACGCACTATCCGGCAAACACTCTGCCGCGTGGACAGGCGCGGCGGAAACACCATATCCCCCCGGCCATGAGCCCGACCCGACCAGCCCCGGCCGAACCGGCCGCGCCCGTCTTCCGGCCGGCCGGCTTTCCGTTCGTGAAGATGCACGGAGCCGGCAACGACTTCGTGGTGCTGGACCTGCGGGACGGCACGGCGCCGCCCTGCGCCCGCACCGCGGCCCGCATTGCCGACCGCCACCGGGGCGTCGGCTGCGACCAGCTCGTCATCGTCACGCCATCGCCCGCCGGCCTGGCGGACTACGGCCTCGCCTTCCTGAACGGCGACGGTTCGGAATCCGGCGCCTGCGGCAACGGCACCCGCTGCGCCGCCGCGCTGTTGATGGAGGAGACCGGAGAGGCCGAAATCTCTTTCGAGAGCATCGCCGGCGTGCTCGATTGCCAGCGCAACGGCGACGGCAGCGTGGCGGTCGATATGGGCCGCCCGGCGCTCGACTGGCAGGATATTCCGCTTTCGGAGGACCGCGACACGCTGCATCTCGGCATTTCGGAAGGCCCGCTCGCCGATCCGGCCGGCGTCGGCATGGGCAACCCTCACGCGGTGTTTTTCGTCGACGATGCCGAAGCGGTGCCGATCGCCGAAATCGGCCCCCGGCTGGAACATCACCGCCTGTTCCCGGAGCGCGCCAATATCGGCGTCGCCCAGGTCAAGTCCCGCGACCGAATCCGCCTGCGCGTGTGGGAGCGCGGCGCCGGCCTGACCCAGGCCTGCGGATCGGGCGCCTGCGCGGCCGTGGTCGCCGCGGTCCGAAGGAGCCTGACCGGGCGCCGGGTCGCAGTCGAGGTCGACGGCGGCGAACTGCGGATCGACTGGGCCGAGGACGACCACGTCCTGATGTCCGGCCCCACAGCCACCAGCTTCCGCGGCACCCTGGCATGACGGAGCTGGGCCAGCCGCAGGTGGTGACGTTCGGCTGCCGGCTGAACGCGGCCGAATCGCAGGCGATCGCCGCGCATGCGGCCGGGCTGGGCGATGCGGTGATTGTGAATACCTGCGCGGTGACCGCGGAGGCCGAACGGCAGGCGCGGCAGGCGGTGCGGCGGGCGCGGCGGCAGCGGCCGGATGCACGGATTGTCGTGACCGGCTGCGCGGCGCAGATCGACCCGGCCGCGTGGGCGGCGATGCCGGAAGTCGACCGCGTGATCGGCAACATCGAAAAGATGGACCCGGCGGCTTTCCTGCCGGCGAACGACGCGCCGGTGCAGGTCAACGACATCATGGCGGTGCGCGAGACGGCGAGCCACCTGGCCGGCGGCTTCGACGGCCGCGCCCGGGCCTATGTCCAGGTCCAGAACGGCTGCGACCACCGCTGCACCTTCTGCATCATCCCCTACGGCCGCGGCAACAGCCGCTCGGCCGCGCTCGGCCCCATCGTGGAGCAGGTGCGCACGCTGGTCGCGAACGGCTACCGCGAGATCGTGCTGACCGGCGTCGATATCACCGCCTACGGCGCCGACCTGCCGGGTGCCCCGAGCCTCGGCCAGATGGCGAAGCGGCTGCTCGCCGCCGTCCCGGATCTGCCGCGCCTGCGCCTCACGTCTCTGGATTGCGCCGAGGTGGACGACACGCTGTTCCGCCTGATCGCGGAGGAGCCGCGGCTGATGCCGCATCTGCATCTCAGCCTGCAAGCCGGCGACGACCTGATCCTCAAGCGCATGAAGCGGCGGCATACCCGGCAAGAGGCGATCGATTTCTGCCGGCGGGTCCGCGCGGTGCGCCCCGATACCGCCTTCGGCGCCGACCTGATCGCCGGCTTCCCGACCGAGACGGAAGATATGTTCCGGCGAACGCTGGACCTGGTCGGGGACTGCGGCCTCGTCTTCCTCCATGTCTTCCCCTATTCCGAGCGCCCGGGGACGCCGGCGGCGAAGATGCCGGCGGTGCCCAAGCCGGTGCGCAAGGAACGCGCCGCCCGCCTGCGCGCGGCGGGCGCGGCGGCCTTGCAACGCTGGCTCGCCGGACAGGCCGGGAACGAAATCGCCGTGCTGATCGAGGGCGAAGGCCGGGGCCGGAGCGAGCACTACGCTGCGGTCCGCTTCGACAGCGCGGCATTCGCCGAAGATGCGATTGGGGGCGCCTGCCCGGCCGGCAATGTCGTCCCGATGCGGGTTACCGGCGCGGATGAAGGCGCGTTGCTCGCCGCGCCGACGGCGGCGGGAAGGCCGGTCTGATGGCCCTGTTCCGCCGCAGAAAGGACGAGCCGGAAACCGCAAGCGGCGACAGCGAACCGGCGCCCAGGCGCGGCTGGCTGACCCGCCTGCGCGACGGTCTGGGCAAGTCCTCGTCGCGGCTGGCCGACGGCATCGGCGGCCTGTTCGGCGGCGGCCGGCGGCGGCTCGACGACGACACGCTGGAGGCGCTGGAAGACATCCTGATTACCGCCGACCTCGGTCCGGCCACGGCGGCGCGGCTGGTGGCGGAACTCGGCGCGCGCCGGTTCGACCAGGAACTTTCGGAGGAAGAAATCCGCGCCGAGTTCGCAACCGGCATCGGCGCGATTCTGGAGCCGGTCGCGCGGCCGCTCGCGGTCGATCCGGCGCACAGGCCGCATGTCGTGCTGGTCGTCGGAGTCAACGGTAGCGGCAAGACGACGACCATCGGCAAGCTCGCAAAGAACCATCGCGACGCCGGCCTGAGCGTCACGATGGCGGCGGGCGACACCTTTCGGGCCGCGGCCATCGACCAGCTCAAAATCTGGGCCGAACGCACCGGCAGCGCCATCGTGGCGCGCGATCCCGGCGCGGATGCCGCCGGCCTCGCCTTCGACGCGCTCAATCGGGCCCGCGACGACGGTCGCGACCTGTTGCTGATCGATACCGCCGGGCGTTTGCAGAACAAGAAGGAACTGATGGACGAACTGGCGAAGATCGTGCGCGTACTGCGCAAAATCGATGAGAACGCGCCCCACGATGTGCTGCTCGTGCTCGACGCCACGGTCGGCCAGAACGCCCACAGCCAGGTCGAGGCCTTCCGCGACATGGCCGAAGTGACCGGCCTGATCGTCACCAAGCTGGACGGCACGGCACGCGGCGGCGTGGTCGTCTCGCTCGCCGAGAAATTCGGCCTGCCGGTCCACGCGGTGGGCGTCGGCGAAACCGCCGGGGACATGCGCCCCTTCGCGGCGCAGGACTATGCCCGCAGCCTGATGGGTCTCGATACCGCAGGGGACCGGGCCGCGGACGGAAAGAGGGACCAAGCGGCATGAAACTCAATTTCGCGGCCGACCCGTCGGAGAAGTCGAAGGTCGATCCGCTGACCCGGACGCTGATCGAGTTCGGGCCGCTCGGCGCTTTCTTCGTCTGTTATTTCCTGTGGGACCTGATGACCGCGACGGCCGCCTTCATCCCGGCCATGCTCGTCTCCCTGTTCTTTTCGATCCGGCTGGAGCGGCGCGTGCCGCTGATGCCGCTGGTCACGACGGTTGTCGTGGTCGTCTTCGGCGGCCTGACGCTGATCCTGCAGGACGACACCTTCATCAAGATGAAACCGACCATCGTGAACGGCCTGTTCGCGTTCACCCTGTTCGCCGGCCTGCTGTTCCGCCGCGCCTTCCTGAAATACCTGTTCGGCCCGATTTTCCAGTTGACCGAAGCGGGCTGGTTCAAGCTGTCGTTCCGCTGGGCCTGTTTCTTCGTCTTCATGGCCGTGCTGAACGAGATCGTCTGGCGCACCCAGACCGAGAGCTTCTGGGTTTCCTTCAAGGTGTTCGGCAACATGCCGATCACCATCGTCTTCGCGCTCTCGCAACTGCCGCTGATCCAGCGCCACGCGACCGACGGCGGCCCGTTCGGCGAGCTGAAGCGGGAGAAGGCGAAGAGGGATTAGCGGGCCCTTTGTTGCGCGCTACTCCGCCGCGATCGCCGGGGCCGGCTCGATCACCCGGACATCGCCGGCCACATTGTCGGTGACGCAGAAGACCGAAAAGAACTCGATCTCCGGCGCCATGCCGTAGCGTTCGACGATGCCGTCGCGCCACGGCCCGGAATAGAAGGCCTCGGCGGCTTCGCGGTTCTCCCACTGGTAGACGCCGCCGGCGATACCGTTGTCGGCGCAGATGAAATGCTTGCTGAGCAGGCCCGGCACGTCGCGGAAACCGGGCGAAATCTTCTCGAAATGGTCGCGGCAGGCCGCCCGGTCGATGGACGGCGGCAGCCGATAGCGGACGACGGCGCAGATCATGGCGTGCTTCCTCCCTCGGTCCGGCGGAGCGGGAACGATCCGCGTTGACCGGAACCGGCTCTCGATATAGGATTTTCATAGTATAATTCGCAAAGCCCCTGTGGGGAGGATTCCCATGCGCCGGATCAAAACCGCAGCCCTCGGCCTTTCGATCGCCGGTTTCGTGCTCGGCACCGCCGGCGCGGCCTTCGCCTGCCCGATGGCCGGCATGGCCCAGTCGGAGAAACCGAAGGTCGAGCAGACGGTCGTGACCAACACGACCGACGCGACAGAGAAGAAACAGCAGTAGTCCCGGTCCGCGCCGTCCCGCGGACCCGGTCCGCGGGAGGAGCGCCCAGGAATTCAGGCGGCTTCCCGCGGCGCGGATCGCGGGGAGCCGTTTGCGTCTGGACCTTTTGTCGTCCGGGGCCTATTGCGGAATGCCGAAGCGTTCGTAATCGCCGGCCAGCCGGCCGGTCGCCCAGCGCCACAGCATCCGGACATCGCTGGCGAGCGACCAGACCGGATAGGTGAAGGTCGCCGGCCGGTTCTTCTCGACGAAGAAATGGCCGATCCAGGCGAAGAAATAGCCGCAGAACACAGCGGCGGCGAGCAGCCACCAGGTCTGGCTCGCCACGGCGACGATCGCGGCGGCGATGGCGAGCGAGGTGCCGAAATAGTGCAGATGGCGGGTCCGCGCCTTGCGGTGCTCGCCGAGATAGAAGGGCCAGAATTCGGCGTAGCTGGCGATCTTCTCGCCGGCAGCGGGTTTCCCGGGCATCGCCTATCGCCTCCCCGAACGCGCCTCTTGTAGTTTTGGCGGCAATCCACCGTGCCGCACGCGGCGCAGTATAACTTGAAGTGCGGCGGACGGTTCGCCAATTCAAGCGCCGAGCCGCCCGGAATGGACCTGAGGAAACGGAGCTAGAAGAATGGGCTATCGCATCGCCGTGGTCGGCGCGACCGGCAATGTCGGCCGGGAAATGCTCGACCTGCTGGCCGAACGGAAGTTCCCGGCCGACGAGGTGATTCCGCTCGCCTCGCCGCGCTCGGAAGGCGATCCGATCGATTTCAACGGCCGGCCGCTGGAGGTGAAAAGCCTCGCGACCTTCGATTTCAAAGGCGTCGATATCGCGTTTTCGTCGCCCGGCGCGAAAGTCTCGAAAGAATACGCGCCTCGGGCCGGGGCCGCCGGCTGCCTGGTGATCGACAATACCAGCCAGTTCCGCATGGACGAGGACGTGCCGCTGGTCGTGCCGGAGGTGAACGGCGACGCGCTCGCCGGTTACATGGCGCGCAACGACCGGCGTAACATCGTCGCCAACCCGAACTGCTCGACGATCCAGCTCGTCGTCGCGCTCAAGCCGCTGCACGATGCGGCGCGCATCCGGCGGGTCTCGGTCGCGACCTACCAGTCGGTTTCCGGCGCCGGCAAGGCGGGCATGGACGAATTGTTCGAGCAGACCCGCAACATCTATGCCGGCGGCGGCACGGACAAGGCGAAGTTCACCAAGCAGATCGCCTTTAACGTCATTCCCCATATCGACGCCTTCATGGAGGACGGCTCGACGAAGGAGGAATGGAAGATGGTCAACGAGACGAAGAAGATCCTCGATCCGGCCATCGACATGATCGCGACCTGCGTGCGCGTGCCGGTCTTCATCGGCCATGCCGAAGCGGTGCATCTGGAGTTCGAAAGCGCGCTCGGCGAGGACGCGGCCCGCGAGGCGCTGGAAGCGGCGCCCGGCGTCTCGGTGGTCGATTACCGCGCCGACGAGGGCTATGTGACGCCGGTCGAATGCGCCGGCGAGGACAAGGTCTATGTCAGCCGCATCCGCAGGGATCCGACCGTGCCGCACGGCCTGGCCCTGTGGGTCGTCTCGGACAATCTGCGCAAGGGCGCCGCGCTCAACACCATCCAGATCGCCGAAGCGATGATCGAACGGGGCGACTTGCAGGTAGCGGCCTGAGCGCCTCCGTTTATCCGCAGCAACGGTCGCTGCCCCCTCCCCTTTAGATTCCTCTGCGAAACGGCCTCACGCCGCAACAAATGTCCTTCCCCTTCTTCAGAGGGGGAAGTGGCCCCGGATTTGTTCCGGGGATCCGGTCGATATGACGGAAATGGTTCGGCATTGCGGCCAGCGGGTTCAGCCCGACCGCGGCGCGGTAACGGCATAAAGATACCAGTCTGTCACCGTTCCCCGGACGCTCCTGTAACCCTCCATCCGCTTTTCTCTCCGGAATCCGGCCCGCTCCAGAACCCGGCACGATCTTTCGTTGCGGGTATCGACCTCGGCCCGGATCCGGTCGAGGCCGGCATCCCGGAAGCCGATCCGCACGATCTCCCGAAGCGCTTCGGTCGCGTAGCCGCGGCCCTGGAAATCGCTGTCCAGGTGGAAGCCGACGCTCGCGCCCGTTTCGTCGTCCTCGTCGACCCTGATCCGGATGAGTCCGGCCAGCCGCCCGGCGTCTGTCGGCTCGATTGCGAAGACGAGCTCCGCCGGCCGGGCGCTGCGCCACGCCGCGATGGCCGCCCAAAGGTATGTCCGGGTTCCCTCCGGTGTCGGCTTCTCCATGTCCAGGTAGCGGTAAAAGGCTTCGCGCGCCGCGTATCGCCGGATATGCGGCAGGTCCGCTCTCGCCGGCGGGCGCAGCCGCAGCCTTGCGGTTGCAAGACCGTCTTTCCCGGCCCGCCGGATTCCCTGCAGGTCGTATTCCGGCCCTTTCCTTCGCTGCAGGAATTCGAACAGGCTTCGGAACATCGCGGCCGCCGGCTCGCGAACCGCGCCTACGCCGGCTGCCACGCGGTCATGGCCGCGGTACGATCAGCGCATCCACCGCCACGCCGCCTTTCGGCAGGGCGATGAAAGGGTTGATGTCGATGCTCTCCAGCCGCCCGGCGTTGGCGTCGGCGAAGACGGAGAGGCGGGCGAGTGCGTCGGCCAGTGCATCCAGATCGGCCGGCGGGGCGCCGCGCACGCCGTCGAGCATGGCCCGGCCGCGGATCTCGTCGATCATCCGGTGGGCCTCGCCGACACCGAAGGGCGCGAGACGGAAGCTGACATCTTTCAGCACTTCGACGAACACGCCGCCCAGGCCGAACATGACCGCTGGGCCGAACACCGGATCGTGCACCGCGCCGAGCACGGTTTCGACGCCGCCGGACACCATCTCGCTCACCAGCACGCCCTCGATCCGGGCTTCCGGCGCCCGTTCCGAAGCCCGGCGCAGCAGGGTCCGGGCGCCGTCGGCTACCGCCGACTCGCCCTCGACATCGAGCAGGACCCCGCCGATCTCCGTCTTGTGCAGGATGTCGGGCGAGACGATCTTGAGCGCGCACGGCCCGCCGATGGCAGCAGCGGCCGCGGCCGCCGCTTCCGGCGTCGCCGCCAGGCGCTCGCGCACCGCCGGGATGCCGGCGCTGGCCAGGATCGCCTTGGCCTCGTGCTCGCCCACGGTTTCGGCGGGCGCCGGGAGCATGCCGTCCCGAGGCGCGGGCGGGGGGCTGTCGCTGCTACGGTCGAACGCTTCGCCCAGCCGGGTCAGCGCCGCTATGGCCCGGACCGCGAGCGACGGGTCCTCGAACACCGGGTAGCCGAGCTTCTCGTACACCGCCACGACATCCGGGCCGCCGACCAGGCTCATGATCATCGGTTCGTCGGGATAGCGTTCGCGCACCGTGCGGAACAGGCCGGCGCATGGCTCCTTCATGAAGGGCGTGGCCGGTACGGATGTCATGAAGATGACATGGCTGTCGTAATCCGCCTCGTCGATCGTCAGGCCGATATTCTTCACCATCAGGTCCGGCTCGTTGAGCGCCTGGGCGGTGAAATCGACCGGGTTGTTGGTGCCGGCGAAGGGGATCATGGCCTTCAGCTTGTCCTGCACCGGCCCCGGCAGGGGCGCGACCTCGAGGCCGTAGCGCACCGCATCGTCCGCCATCTGCACGCCGACCCCGCCGGAGATGGTCTGCAGGCTGATCCGGCGGCCCCTCGGATAGCTGCCGTACTGACAGGCGTAGGCGACATCGACCAACTCTTCCGTCGTGCCGGCGCGGTAGACCCCGTATTGCCGGAACAGCGCGTCGTAGACCGCGTCGCTGCCGGCCAGGCTGGCGGTGTGGCTGGCCGCCGCCCGGGCGCCCTCGCCGGTCCGGCCGACCTTCATGAAGATGACCGGCTTGCGCGCATCCCGCGCCCTGGCCAGCGCCTGCCGGAGCCGCAGGCCGTCCCGCACCCCTTCGGCATAGACGGCGATAATCCCGACCTCCGGCGATTCGGCGAAGAAATCGATGACCTCGCCGACATCGACATCGCACTCGTTGCCGGTCGTCACCCAGAAGTTGGAACCGACGCCGCGCCTCTGGGCCACCAGCAGGACATGGGAGCCGTAGGCGCCGCTCTGACTGACGATGCCGACCGGCCCCGGCGGCAGGTCGAGCAGCGCCGGCGCGTTGGTGAAAGTGCCGTACCAGCCCCGGTCCATGGCGAAGACGCCGAGGCAGTTGGGCCCGACGATGCGCATGCCGCTGTCGCGGGCGATTTGCCCGACCTCCCGCTGCGCCCGGGCGCCGTCTTCGCCCTGTTCGGCGAAGCCGGACGTGAAGACGACGGCGGATTTGACACCGCATTCCGCGCAGTCGCGGATGGCCTCGACGGCGATCGCGGCCGGTACGGCGATCAGCGCGCAATCGACCGGTTCCGGCACGTCGCGGATCGACGGCCATGCCGGTATCCCCTGCACGGTCTCGCGCCGCGGATTGACCGGGAATATCCGGCCGCCGAAGCCCATCGCCTTCATCGAATGGATCGGCCGGCCGCCGATGCGCGACGGCGTATCGGACGCCCCGATCACGGCAACGGTTTCCGGGCGCAGGATCGGCAGCAGGGAGTGGCCGGGGGCTTCGGACATGGCGCCCCTGATGGCGGCAAACGGCAACGGGAGAAAGGGAAATCTTGGCGCGTGGGCGGCTCAACCCAACCGTCATTTCGACCGACCGGCCCAACCCCGTCATTTCGACTTCGCTCAGGGCAGGCTCTGCGGGCCGTTCCGGTCGATATGACGGGACAGTTGCACAATCTGGCGATTTCCGGCCCGATGGCGCTAAGCTGACACCCCCGCAACCGCCACCGAGGCCCCCGCCATGACCGTCCTGCTCTCCGACGCCGATTTCCGCGACACCCATGTCTTCATCGCCGGCGGCTCCAGCGGCATCAATCTGGGCATCGCCCACCGCTTCGCCGAGATGGGTGCGCGGCTGTCGATCTGCAGCCGGTCGGCCGAACGGGTCGAAGGCGCGGTCGGCGCGTTGCAGGCGCATGGCGGCGATACGTTCGGCACGTCGGCCGATGTCCGCGACTATGCGCAGATCGACGGCGCCTTGCAGGAGGCCGTCGCGCGCCACGGTCCGATCCATACACTGATCGCGGGACAGGCCGGCAACTTCGTCGCCCCTGCGCTCGGCATTTCGGCCAACGGCTTCAAGACCGTCGTCGATATCGACCTCAACGGCAGCTTCAACGTCTTTCGCGCCGGTTTCGACCGCCTGGTCAAACCCGGCGCCTCCTGCATCGCCATTTCCGCGCCCCAGGCGATCCACGCCTATACCTTCCAGACCCATGTTTGCGCCGCCAAGGCCGGGCTCGACATGCTGTGCCGCGGCCTCGCCCTGGAGTGGGCGCCGATGGGCGTGCGGGTCAACACCATCATCCCCGGCCCGATCGAGGGCACCGAAGGCATGGAGCGGCTGGCGCCGAGCGACGCGGCGAAGCAGGCAGCCGCGGAAATGACGCCGATGAAGCGCTTCGGCCGCAAATCCGAGGTCGGCGACGCGGCGCTGTTCCTGGCGTCGCCGATGGCGGCCTACATCACCGGCGGCAACATCCCGGTCGACGGCGGCACGGTATTGACCGGGTCGAGCAACATGAGCCGGGGCATGGAAATGGCCTTCGAAGGCGCCGCGCAGGCCGCCCGCAGCCGGGGCTGACTCTGAAGCACGGCACACCGGGAATCCGCGCCGGTGTCCTGTTTCAGACGCGCAGTTCCCAAGACCGATCATTCCCCATTTGCCGCCCGGACGGCGCGCAGCGACGATCCGGGGGCCGGAGCCACAGGCCCGGGCATTCAGGTCGACTCCCTGTCCCCGGATTCAATCCGGAGTTCCGGCCGGAATGACGGGGAAGGAACGGGTTTGTCCGGCGCCGCAAGCCGAACCGGGACACGGCCGGATCGCCATCCTTCGTTTTCGCCCTGTATTCTTTAGGGGCCGTTCAATATCCGATTCCGGCAAACGGGCCGGAAAAACAGGAGGTTGGCCCGTTTCCCTCACCTGGAC
>FZLR01000045.1 GCA_900197615.1 Rhodospirillaceae bacterium Spongia-Bin9 | reverse complement strand
ACGGCGCTCCGTTCCTCCGGCGTCTTCGCGTCGGCAGCGTCTTCGCGCAGGTCCTTAAGCTCGGTTTCCAGGGCGCTGCGGTCGATATCGCCCACCCGGACAGCTTCTTCCGCCAGCACCGTGCAGCGCTCGCCGGTGACCTCGCAGAAGCCGCCGGCGATGAAAATGCGGTCGGTCACGGCATTGCCGTTCCAGACCTGGATCACGCCGGTGCGAACCCCGGAGATCAGCAGGGAGTGGCGTGGGAGGACGCCGAAATCGCCCTCGGCGCCGGGCACGACAACCATGTCTGCGGCCTCCGACGACAGAAGCCGCTCCGGCGAGACCAGTTCGAATTCGACTTTATCGTCAGCCATCGTGCAGCCCGTTCCGTACCCGCTTGCCGTTTGCCCCTGGCCGGCCGGTCAGGCGGCTTCCGCGGCCATCTTGCGCGCCTTCTCGAGCGTTTCCTCGATGCTGCCGCACATATAGAAGGCGCCTTCGGGGATGTCGTCGTAGTTGCCGTCCACGATGCCCCGGAAGCCCTCGATGGTGTCTTCCAGCGGCACCTGCACGCCGGGGAAGCCGGTAAAGACCTGGGCGACATCGAACGGCTGGGACAGGAAGCGCTGGATCTTGCGTGCCCTGGCGACAACCAGCTTGTCGTCTTCCGAGAGCTCGTCCATGCCGAGGATGGCGATGATGTCCTGCAGGGCCTTGTAGGATTGCAGCACCTGCTGCACGTCGCGCGCCGTCCGGTAGTGGTCCTCGCCCAGAATGCGCGGGTCGAGGATGCGCGAGGTCGAGTCCAGCGGGTCCACGGCCGGATAGATGCCCAGCTCGGCGATCTGGCGCGACAGCACGGTGGTGGCGTCGAGATGGGCGAAGGAGGTCGCCGGCGCCGGGTCGGTCAGGTCGTCCGCCGGCACATAGATCGCCTGCACCGAGGTGATCGAGCCCTTCTTGGTGGTGGTGATCCGCTCCTGCAAGGCGCCCATATCGGTGGCGAGCGTCGGCTGGTAGCCCACGGCCGAGGGAATGCGGCCGAGCAGGGCCGATACTTCCGAACCGGCCTGGGTGAAACGGAAGATGTTGTCGACGAAGAACAGCACGTCCTGGCCTTCCTCGTCGCGGAAATATTCGGCGAGGGTAAGGCCGCTGAGTCCGACCCGGGCGCGCGCGCCCGGCGGCTCGTTCATCTGGCCGTAGACCAGCGCGGCCTTCGAGCCTTCGGTGGTGTCGTCGCCCAGCTTGATGACGCCGGACTCGATCATCTCGTGATAGAGGTCGTTGCCCTCGCGGGTGCGCTCGCCGACGCCGGCGAACACGGAATAGCCGCCGTGGGTCTTGGCGATATTGTTGATCAGTTCCATGATCAGCACGGTCTTGCCGACGCCGGCGCCGCCGAACAGGCCGATCTTGCCGCCGCGCTGGTAGGGCGCCAGCAGATCGACCACCTTGATGCCGGTGACCAGTACTTCCTGCTCCGTCGACTGTTCGACGAATTCCGGCGCCGGCTTGTGGATCGGCGAGGTCCGCTTGTGGCCGACCGGGCCGCGCTCGTCGATCGGGTCGCCGATGACGTTGATGATACGGCCGAGGGTTTCCGGGCCGACCGGCACCTCGATGGGCTTGCCGGTGTCCTCGACATTGTCGCCGCGCACCATGCCTTCGGTGGAATCCATGGCGACGGTGCGGACGGTCGATTCACCCAGATGCTGCGCCACTTCAAGGACCAGGGTCTCGCCGCCGCGCTCGGTGTGCAGCGCGTTCATGATCTCCGGCAGTTCGCCTTCGAACTGAACGTCCACAACGGCGCCCAGCACCTGCGTGACTTTGCCGACGTTATTCGTGGCCATCGATAGCTCCCGTTCTCTAGAGCGCTTCCGCGCCCGAGATGATTTCGATCAGTTCCTTGGTGATCTGCGCCTGACGCGTGCGGTTGTAGGTCAGCGTCAGCTCCTTGATCATGTCGCCGGCGTTGCGCGTTGCGTTGTCCATGGCCGACATGCGCGCGCCGTGTTCGCTGGCGGCGCTCTCCAGCAGTCCGCGGAACACCTGCACCGCGAGGTTGCGCGGCAGCAGGTCGGCGAGGATTTCGGCTTCGTCCGGTTCGTAGGAATAGACCGCCGCCGAGGCGCCGGCGCCCGATTCCTCTGCGCCGCTTTCCGGCAGCGCGAAGGGAATGAGCTGCTGGGCCGTGACGATCTGGCTGATCACCGATTTGAACCGGTTGTAGATCATCGTGCAGACGTCGAATTCACCGGCCTCGAACATCTCGGTCACTTTGCCGGCGATCGCGTCGGCATCCTCGAAACCGAGCCGGCGCCGGCCGATGTCGGTGTAGGACCCGACGATCGCATCGCCCCAGTCGCGGCGCAACAGGTCCCGGCCCTTGCGGCCGACGCAGACGATCTTGACCGTCTTGCCGGCCTCCTTCAGCTCGTTCGCCATCTGGCGCGTCCGGCGCACGATGCTGGTGTTGAAGCCGCCGCACAAACCGCGGTCGGACGTGACCGCGACCAGCAGATGGACCCGGTTGTCGCCGGTGCCGGCCAGCATGGGCGAGACCCCGGCGCGGCCCTGCAGGCTCGCCGCCAGCGAGCCGAGCATCCGGTCCATGCGCTCGGCATAGGGCCGTGCGGCTTCCGCCTGCTCCTGCGCGCGGCGCAGCTTCGCGGCGGCAACCATCTTCATGGCCGACGTGATCTTTTGCGTCGACTTTACGCTCGCAATGCGGTTGCGCAGGTCCTTGAGACTCGCCATGCCGCCACTCTATCCTTTCGGCCTCATCCGCCGGCGGGCCCGAACGCCCCCGAATCCTTAAGCGAACGTCTTGACGAAATCGTCGAGGAAGGCCTTCAGCCTGCCTTCGGTCTCGTCGCTGACCACGCCTTCGTCGCGGATCGCTGCCAGAATGTCGGCGCCCCGTTCGCGCACCGCATCGAGATACTGGGCCTCGAAGCGGGTCACGTCCCGGACCTCGATCGTGTCGAGATAGCCGTTCACCCCGGCGAAGATCGACACCACCTGCTCTTCCATCGAGAGCGGCGCATACTGGTCCTGCTTCAGCAGTTCGGTGAGCCGCGCGCCGCGCGCGAGCTGGCGCTGGGTGGCGGCGTCCAGATCGGAGGCGAACTGGGAGAAAGCTTCCAGTTCGCGATACTGGGCCAGTTCCAGCTTGATCGAACCGGCAACCTGGCGCATCGCCTTGACCTGGGCGGCCGAGCCGACGCGCGACACCGACAGGCCGACATTGATCGCCGGCCGGATGCCTTTGTAGAACAGGTTGGTTTCCAGGAAAATCTGGCCGTCGGTGATCGAAATCACGTTGGTCGGGATATAGGCCGACACGTCGTTGGCCTGGGTCTCGATGATCGGCAGGGCGGTCAGCGAGCCGGCGCCGTGCTCTTCGTTCATCTTCGCCGCACGCTCGAGCAGGCGGGAATGCAGATAGAACACGTCGCCAGGATAGGCCTCGCGCCCCGGCGGGCGGCGCAGCAGCAGCGACATCTGGCGGTAGGAGACGGCCTGTTTCGACAGGTCGTCGTATACGATCACGGCGTGCATGCCGTTATCGCGGAAATATTCGCCCATCGTGCAACCGGTATAGGGCGCCAGGAACTGGAGCGGCGCCGGGTCCGACGCGGTGGCGGCGACCACGATGGAATAGTCCATCGCGCCGTTTTCCTCGAGAATCTTGACGATCTGCGCGACGGTCGAGCGTTTCTGGCCGACGGCGACATAGATGCAGTGCAGCTTGGTCGCCGGGTCTTCGGCGGCGTTGACGCCCTTCTGGTTGATGAAGGCGTCGATCGCCACGGCGGTCTTGCCGGTCTGGCGGTCGCCGATGATGAGTTCGCGCTGGCCGCGGCCGATCGGCACCAGGGCGTCGAGGGCCTTGAGGCCGGTCTGCATCGGTTCGTGCACCGAACGGCGCGGGATGATGCCCGGCGCCTTGACCTCGACCCGCTTGCGCTCGGCAGACTCGATCGGCCCCTTGCCGTCGATCGGGTTGCCGAGGCCGTCGACCACGCGGCCGAGCAGGCCTTTGCCGACCGGCACGTCCACGATGGCGCCGGTCCGCTTGACGGTATCGCCTTCCTTGATGTCCCGGTCGTCGCCGAAAATCACGATGCCGACATTGTCGACCTCGAGGTTCAGCGCCATGCCCTTGATGCCGCCGGGGAACTCGACCATCTCGCCGGCCTGGACATTGTCCAGCCCGTAGACCCGGGCGATGCCGTCGCCGACGGACAGCACCTGCCCGACCTCGGCGACATCGGCTTCGGTATCGAAGTCGGCGATCTGCTGTTTCAGGATTGCGGAGATTTCTGCGGCCTGGATGTCCATGCCCTCAGGCTCCCTTCATCGCAAGTTGCATGCGCTGCAATTTGGTCTCGACCGACGAATCGATCATCCGGGATCCGACCCGGACCACCAGTCCGCCGATCAATGACGGATCGACCGCCGTCTCGACGCGCACCTTCGACCCGACCGCTTTGCGCAGTGATTCGGCGAGCCGAGCCTGCTGGTCGTCGTTCAGCGCCGCCGCGCTCGACACGTAGGCCGTTTCTTCGCCGCGCCGCCGGGCCAGCAAGCTCAGATACGCGTCGATTATGGCGCCCAGCGCGAACAGGCGGCGGTTGTGCCCGACCACGCCGACGAAGCGCCGGGGCAGGTCGCCGATGCCGGCCTTTTCGAGAACCGCCATCATCGCGCCTGTTTGCGCCTGGCGGTCGATCAACGGCGAGCGGACCAGGCGGCGCAGGTCGTCGCTATCTTCGAGCAGGGCCTTCAGACCGCGCAGGTCGTCGGCCACCGCGTCCAGCTGTCTGGCCTCGTCCGCCATCTCGTACAGCGCTGTCGCGTACCGCTCGGCGAAGCCGCTGGTATCAGTCGATTCAGACGCCAATATCCGATGTCCCGCTCCACGGCATGCGACGAACCCTCAGCGCCGGAGCGCGGTAAACTGCCATGGAAATTGGTGATTTTTCTACGAAATCCCGGGGCGAACGCGCGCCCGGACCCCTGCCTGTCAGGCCGGATTTTGCTATCATAGAGGCTTCGGGACCGGCAAGAAACCGGCGCTGCGTAATGTGGACGCAGCGATTTGCCGTCGATGCCCGGGCGCCTCGCGCCGGGCATGCCGCACGGTCGGGAAAACCCTAGTAAAAACTGTACGGGTCGATATCCACCTTGATCCGGACCCCGCCGGGCTGCGGAGTTCGCGACAGCCAGCGCCGGATATAGGCCTGCAGGTTGACCGCGCGGGTCGCCTTGACCAGCAGGCGGTAGCGGAAATAGCCGCGCAGCAGGGCAAGCGGCGCCGGCGTCGGGCCGAGCACCGCCAGGTCCGCTTGCGCCGGCGCCCGGCGCGCCAGGGTTTCCGCCATCTGCCGGGCCGGCTCGGCGCGCCGTCCCGACACGACGATCGCGGCGAGCCGGCCGTAAGGCGGCATCGCGAAGCGTCGGCGCGCCGCCTTTTCCTCGGCGATGAAGCCGTCCCGGTCTCCTTCCGCGATGGCCCGCAGCACCGGATGGTCCGGCCGCCAGGATTGCAGGATCGCGCGGCCCGGCCGGTCCGCCCGGCCGGCCCGGCCGGCGACCTGGTTGAGCATCTGCCAGGTCCGCTCCGCCGCCCGCAAATCGCCGCCGGCGAGGCCGAGGTCGGCATCGACCACCCCGACCAGGGTGAGTTTGGGAAAGTGGTGCCCCTTGGCGAGGATCTGCGTGCCGATCAGCAGGTCCACCGCGCCGTCCTGCACCTCCTGCACCAGCGCCGCCGCGGCTGCCGGCCCGCGGATCGTGTCGCTGGTCGCGACCAGGACGCGGGCGCTCGGCAGCAGGCCGGCGACCTCTTCGGCCAGACGTTCGACGCCAGGTCCGCAGGGCACGAAACTGTCTTCCGCGCTGCATTCCGGGCATTGGCGGGGCAGGGGCCTGGTATGGCCGCCATGATGGCATTCCAGCCGGCCGGCCAGCCGGTGTTCGACCAGCCAGGCCGCGCAGTGCCGGCATTCCAGCCGCAGGCCGCAGGTGCGGCACAGGGTGAGCGGCGCATAGCCCCGGCGGTTGAGATAGAGCAGGGCCTGTTCGCCCGCCGCCAGCGTTTCCGCCATTGCCTTGACGAGCGGGTCGGCGAGCCAGCGGCCGCGCGGCGGGCCTTCCCGCCGCAGGTCGAGGAGTTCGGCCGCCGGCAGGACCGCACCGCCATGGCGTTCCGGCAGCTCCAGGCGGACGTATCGGCCGCGCTCGACATTGGCGATGGATTCCAGCGACGGTGTTGCGGAGGCGAGGACCACGGCGGCCTTTTCGAGCGTCGCCCGGACGACCGCCATGTCCCGGGCGTGATAGACGACGCCGTCTTCCTGCTTGAAGCTCTGGTCGTGCTCTTCGTCGACGACGATCAGGCCGAGCGCCGGCATCGGCAGCATGAGGGCGGAGCGGGCGCCGACGACGACCGGGGCCGTGCCGGTCGCCGCCGCGCGCCAGATCTGCCGCCGCTGGGCCCGGGTCAGGTCCGAATGCCAGGGCGCCGGGCGGACGCCGAAGCGCTGCTCGAACCGGGCGAGCCATTGCGCGGTGAGCGCGATCTCCGGCAGCAACACGATGGCCTGCCGGTCCTCGCGCAAGGCCTCGGCGATCGCTTCGAAATAGACCTCCGTCTTGCCGGAGCCGGTCACCCCTTCGAGCAGGAAAGCGACATAACCTTCGCCGATCGCCGCGCCCAGCGACTGGGCCGCCGATCGCTGATCCACCGACAGGGCGACGCCCGGCCGGTCCGGCTGCGGCGCCGGCCAATCGGGCCGGACGGCGACCGGCGCCGCCTCGATCAGCCCGGCCTTCGCCATGCCGGAGAGGACGGCGGCCGACGCGTCCGTCCCGGCCCGGAGCCGTGCGGCCTCGACCGTCCCGGCGCCGGCCAAAGCCTCCAGTACCCGCCGGCGCGGCGGCGTGATCCGCGCTTTGGGCGGCGTCGCCGCCATTCGGTAGCCCGTTACCGGGACCGGCGGGTCGAGCGCCTCGGGCACCGGGATAGTCATGCGCAGCACCGAACCCGGCGCGGCTACGGCGTAAGCGGCGATCCAGTCGATGAACGCCCGATGCGCGGCGCTGAGCGGCGGCGCATCGTGCCGCGCGAAGATTGGCTTGAGCCGGTCGTCCGGCACGGCGCCGTCGGCCTCGCCCCAGACCACCCCGGTCATGTGCCGCGGCCCGAGCGGAACGCGCACGAAATCGCCCGGTGCAACCGCCATGTCCGCCGGAACCCGGTAGTCGTAGCCGCTGCCGACCGGCATCGGCAGCAGGACTTTCGCCCGGTCCGACCTAGCGCGCATTTTTCGTCAACGGCGCCGGTTGTCTCGAGGGATCGACGAGTCGGTGGCCCGCCGCCTCGGCTACGGAAAACCTGACATGACGCTCCGTCCGGTCGGAGGCAATATCGCATCCCTGTACGCCGTGCGTCGACGGTGGGCTGTTGGGGAGGGTTTGAAACCCTCCCCTACGATGCCGCCCGCATGCCGCTGCGCTTTCCTGCCGGTCGGCGGCAAAGCGGAATTTCTCAGGCACCGGTCGGGCGTTTGCCGCAGAGAAACTTCCCGAGGTCCGGCGCGACGGCGTTTCTACTTTTTCGGAGTAATCGGAAACAGCCATGTTGTCTGGTCTCCGGCTTGGCGTGCCGCCGCTGCTGGGCTATCATGAGACCGACGGATAACAGAGCCATGGGCTGGCGGCCAGCGCGTCGCCGGAAGGATATCGGAGAGACGGGAAAACCCGGATGAAATTCTTCATCGACACCGCCGATCTGAACGAGATTCGCGATCTTGCGGCGACCGGCCTGCTGGATGGCGTGACGACCAACCCGTCGCTGATCGCCAAGAGCGGCGGCGATTTTGTCGAAACGATCCGGGAAATCTGCCGCGTCGTGCCGGGCGATGTCAGCGCCGAAGTGACGGCGACCGACTATCACACCATGGTCCGCGAAGGGCAGAAGCTCGCCAGAATCGCCGACAACACGGTGATCAAGGTGCCGCTGACGATGGACGGGCTCAAAGCCTGCCGGACGTTCCGCAGCGAGAATATCAAGGTCAACGTCACCCTGTGCTTCTCGGCCGCCCAGGCGATCCTCGCGGCCAAGGCCGGCGCGACCTACATATCGCCCTTCGTCGGCCGTCTCGACGATATCGGCAGCAACGGCATGCAACTGATCGCCGATATCGTCGAGATATACGACAACTATCCGGATATCGAAACGGAAGTTCTGGTCGCCTCGATACGCCATCCGATCCATCTTGTCGAAGCCGCGCGCATGGGGGCCCATGTCGCGACCCTGCCGCCCTCTGTTATCCGCCAGCTGTTTCAGCACCCGCTGACCGACAAGGGCCTCGCGGCCTTCCTGGCCGACTGGGAAAAGACCGGTCAGGCCATCCTGTCGGAGGACACGCCGGCCGAGAAAGCCGGGTAGGGCGGTAACCGGGGGCCGGGGCGGTGAGCAAGGCGGAAATATCCAGACCACCGGCGCCGGCCGCCCTTTCGGCCGACCGGGTCGCGGACTGGCTGCGCCATCATCCGAACTTCCTGACCGACAGGCCGGAACTAACCGCCATTCTGACGCCGCCGCCGGTCGCCGGCGCCGGCGAGAAGGATGGTCCGATCGATTTCGGCCGTTTCCTGGTGCAGCGCCTGCAGCGCGATCTGGCGACGGCGCGCCGGGGCGAGGCCGCCGCGGTCGACGGCGCCCGCCGGCTGGTCAGGCAGCAGACGCGGATTCACGAAGCCTGTCTCGCCCTGATCGAGGCGCACAGCTTCGAACAATTCGTCGAGGCGATCACCACAGATGTCGCGGTCACGCTGGAGGTCGATGCCGTCGGCCTGTGTATCGAGGCCGGAGACGGGCAGCCGAACGGCCGGACGCGCAGCGGCGTAAACCTGTTGCCGTGCGGCGCGGTCAACGCACTGCTCGGCGGTTCGGACTCGAAGGAACGGCGCCGCGAGACCGTCCGGGCCGAGCGCCTGCTGTACGGCGGCGCAGCCTCGCTGGTGCGATCCGATCTGCTGATCCGGCTGCACATCGGCGCCGGCGCGCCGACCGGCCTGCTCGCACTCGGCAGCCGCGACGCGGACGCCTTCGGCGACCGCAGCGGGCGGCAGCCCTATCTCTTCCTTGCCCGCGTTATCGAAAGCACCGCGCGCGCATGGCTGAACCTGCCGGGATAGCGGCCGGCAAGCCGCTATTCGAGACGCCCACGGGCGCCGGCCCCGATATGGAAGGCGCCTTCGATCCCGCCGTTTCCCGCGATCTGCACGAATGGCTTGCCCGGTTGAGCCACGAGAAGCGGGCCTCGGACCATACGGTGGCGGCCTACCGGCGAGACCTCACCGCCTTCCTGCTGTTTTTCGGCCACCATCGCGGCGAACGCGCCGACCGGGCCGCTCTGGCCGGGCTGACGGGAACGGATTTTCGGTCGTGGCTCGCCTCGCGCGCCAGCATGGCGCGGCGCTCGACGGCCCGGGCAGTCTCTGCCGTTCGAAGTTTCTATAATTTTCTGGATAAACAGAATATACTGCATAATCCATCGGTCGCCGGACTGCGGGCGCCGAAACTGCCCCACGCCGTGCCCAAGCCCTTAACCGTTGCCGAGACCGGCGACCTGCTCGGCATGGCGGAAACCGACAACCCGGAAGCCTGGATCGCCGCGCGCGACCATGCGGTGCTGACCCTGATCTACGGCTGCGGCCTGCGCATCGCCGAGGCGCTCGGCCTCAACCGCCGCGCCGCGCCCTTCGCCTCGACGCTGGTCGTCACCGGCAAAGGCAACAAGCAGCGCGTTCTGCCAATCCTGCCGGTCGTGCGCGACGCGGTGGACCGCTATCTCGCGCTCTGCCCCCATCCGCTGACGCCGGATGGGCCGCTCTTCGTCGGCAAGAAGGGTGGGCGCCTCAATCCAAGGATCGTGCAGCTCCTGGTCCGCCGGCTCCGCCCGGCGCTCGGCCTGCCGGACACGGCGACGCCGCACGCCCTGCGCCATTCCTTCGCCACCCACCTTCTGGCCGGCGGCGGCGACCTGCGCGCGATCCAGGAACTGCTGGGCCATGCCAGCCTGTCGACCACCCAGCGCTACACCGATGTCGACACCGCCCGCCTGCTCGACGTCTACGACGCCGCCCATCCGAAGGCGAAGGGCTAAGCCGCTACTTCCAGCGCGTCGAGGCCGAGCTCCTGCCGCAAGCCGGCGGTTACCTCCCGCTTGGCGTCTTCCAGCGGGATGCCGGTCGCGTCTGCTGCGCGCGGATAGGCGTTGAAGGCGGCAATGGTGGCGGCGGCGTCGACCATCGCAGCCTCGCCCATCGCATCGACGACGGCCGTGCGGGTCATCGCAATCGCTGCGGGATCGCGCCCCAGGATCGCTTCGACAAAGGCGTTCAGTTCGCCGCCGTGGGGCATGGCGGCGTCGCCGCCGTCCGTTACGGCGGTGAGATCGTAGTCGTCGCCCGTTTCCGTGCCGCTCAACCTGAGCCGCGCCGCATGGCTGGTGGTTCAGTAGTAACAGTCGAGCATCATCGACGCGCGCGAGGCGAGGAATTCCATCTGTGCCCGGCCGATCGACCGGTCGAGCCCGTCCAGTTCGCGGATCCGCGGGTCGGGCATGTAGAGCAGGTTCATGATCGCCCAGAACTTGCGCGCCTCGCCGGGCAGCAGGGTGAGCGACCGGCGGATGTAGAAGCCGGAGTCGTTGCCGTAGAATTCTGCAAAATCGGCGCTGGCGTTCTCCGGGGCGATGGTGGCGACCCAACCGGGGCCGGGCGTCGCCGTCGGCTCGCGCCGCCGCGCCGGGGTTCCGCCCTGCGCCATCGGCAGGTCAGGCGCCGGCAGCCCGGTCGCCAGTGCGAAAATATCGATCACCGTCGCGATCGTCGTCACGGTGACGATTTCGATATATTCGTCTTCGGCGATGCCCCGGCCCTGGACCTCGAGGCACCATCTTTCGGTGAGCCGCCCGGCGTCGGTGACGACCCGGTGGATGACATCGACCCAGGCCTCGGGCAGGTCCGTTGCCGCATCGTGGTCGCCGTCGACGGCATAGGGCGACAGCGCCGCCTTGCGCTCCCGGCACACTGCGCAATCCCAAGCCGCCCGGGCCTCGCGCACAACCGCGACGCGCTCTTTCCCAGTCAGCCACGCCCCGGTCTCCCCGAGCTGCACCCAGCCCCGGTCGAGCGCGGCGGCGAGATCGGCCCGGATCGGCAGGGCGGCGGCGGTGAAATGGTTCATGGGGAGAGGCTACAGCCGGGACGATGGGCGATCAAGCGGCCGACGCCATCACCACGTCCGCCCCGCCGCCTTCGTACAGCCGCTCGACCAGCTCTGCGCGGGCGTTCAGGATAGCGCGCTGGTTGAGGTAGCCCTTGTCGGTGATCTCGCCGGCGTCGATGTCGGGCGGCGCCGTCATCAGCAGGATGCGGGCGATACGCTGGCTGGAGCCGGGATGGTCTCGGTTGTAGGCGGCGATCTTCTCGCGCAATGCCGCACGCACCGCCGGATGGGCCACGACTTCGGCCGGCGACAGGCCATCGGCGTCCGGGCCGATCTCCGCCTTGCAGGCGTCCAGGTTGGCGAAGCCGAGCAGGCCGACCTCATCGCGGTCCTCGCCGGTCACCGCGGCGTCCGACACCAGCGGCCCGAGGAAGGAGAGCGCATCCAGCCGCAGCACGCCGGTCGCGACCCAGGTGCCGGTCAGCAATTTGAAATTCTCCGCGACCCGGCCGTCGAAGCTGAGGCCCTGCATCGGGTCCGCCTCGTCGAGCCATTTCACGGCGTCGCCGATCTTGTAGAAGCCTTCTTCGTCGAAGGCCTCGGCGGTCTTTTCCGGGTTGCGGTAATAGCCCGGCGCGATGTTCGGGCCGCGGAAGCGGATCTCGGTCTTGCCACCGGCCGGCGCCAGCTTTGCTTCCAGACCGGGGATCGGCAGGCCGACCGTGCCCGACCGGTCGCACGGCCAGTAGCCCTTGATCGCCGGCGGGCCGGTCTCGGTCGAGCCGAGCGAAGTCATCATCGGGATGCGCGCGCCGCGCACCCGGATCGACAGCGCCTCGATCCGGTCCCACAGCGCCTGGGGCATGCCGGCCCCGGCATAGAACAGATACCGGCAGTCGCTGAGCACATGCTCGGCCAAGGCCGGATCGGCCTCCAGCGCCGCGACCAGCAGGTCATAGGCGCGGGTGACGTTCAGATACTGGTTGATCCTGACCTCGCGCAGGTTGCGCAGGGTCGCCTCGAACCGGCCCGGCACCGGCTTGCCCTCGTCCATCCAGTAGGTGCCGCCGAAGCGCAGGACGGTATTGAAACAGAAGTTCGCCGCGAAGGTGTGGTTCCAGGGCAGCCAGTCGCAGATTACCGGCGGCTCGTCGTACAGGAACGGCCAGACCTGGCCGATCTGGGTGACCGACGAACACATCAGCCGCTGGGGGTTGATCACGCCCTTGGGCATGCCGGTACTGCCCGAGGTCAGCAGGATCTTGCCGATGCTGTCGCCCGTTACCGAGGCGTAGGCCCGCTCGACGGCGTCGCCCGCCTCGGCCGCCAGCAGATCGTCGAACGAAATGGCGCCGGGGATGGCCTCGGCATTGCGCGTCGCCACGATCGTCGCCGGCGGCTTCACGGCCTCCAGCGCCGGCCGGAACAGGGCCGCATCCTCGACATAGATCAGGCTCGGCGTGAAGCTGTCGCAGACATAGCGGACCTTGGCGAAGTCCTCCGACATCAGCGAATAGGCCGGCGAGACCGGCATCGCCGGGATGCCGACCTGCATCGCGCCGAGCTGCAGGACCGCAAAATTCAGGCTGTTGTCGCTCAGGATCGCGACCGGATTGTCGCCGTTATGGCCGTTGTCGAGCAGCCATTGGGAGACCCGGTCCGCCTTGTCGCGCGCGACGGCGTAGGTCAGGTGGACCCAGTCGCCGTCTGCGTCGCGCTGGGCCAGGAAGGTTTGCCCGGGAATGCGCGCGGCCTGCCGGCGCAGATCGTCGGACACCTGCACCGGATAGGGCTCCAGCGGCGTCGCGTTGCGCAGGATCGTCTCGCCGTTATCGCGCCGCTCGATCTCCAGCGAGCGTTCGCCGAGCCGGAGCGGCGTATAGGGCCAGTCCTTGGTCCAGCCGGTCGCCGGATCGGCGTCGGGGATGGAACGCGCTTCGTTCATGAGGCCGACGTCACCTCTACGACAACGGCCATCCCGGTGTCGCCGGCCGCGCATCCGGTGAACAGGCCGCGGCCGCCGCCGCGCTGCACCAGTTCCTCGATCAGTTCTATGACCAGACGCATCCCGGTCGGCCCGTTCGGGTGGCCGAAGATCAGCGAACAGCCATAGTTATTCATCCTGTTGACGTCGAAACCGGTCTCGCGGGCGAACACGACATCGTTGACCGCAAACGGGTTGTGGGTCTTGACGGCGTCGATATCGGCGATGGTCAGGCCGGCCATGTCGAGCGCCTTCTGCGCCGCCGGTACCGGGGCATGGGGCATGTAGTGCGGCTTCGTCCGGGCCGTGCCGAAGCCGAGCACCGAAATTTCGATCGACGGGTCCTTCGACAGGTCGCGCGCGCGCTCCGGCGTCGCCATGATAACCGCCGTGTTGCCGTCGGCCGGATGGGTCTGGCCGCCGAAGGTGACCGTGCCTTCCGGATGGACCGGCTTCAGCTTCGCCAGGCCTTCCGCGGTCGAGGGCCGCACGCCTTCGTCGCCGTCGATGGCGCCGACCGTCCTGCGGAAGCGCGCGTCCGGCACTTCGAAGGGCAGCTTCATATAGGTCTTCTGGAAGGCGCGGTCGTCCTCCAGCGCCATCTCGTACTGTTCCCAGCGGCGGACCACGACGTCGTGTTGCTCCTCGGTGGAAATCTGCCAGTCGCGGGCGCAGTTTTCCGCGGTGCCGACCATGGGCGGGCCGCCGAGCGGATCCTGCTCGAATGCGTCGAGGATCCAGCGCTCGATCTCCGGCGCGCCGCCCATGTTGGAGCGGCTGGCATAGGTGATGACCGGGCTGTTCGACGTCCGGTCCATCGCCATGCACAGCGAGGCGCCGCCGAGGCCGCGCTCGATCTCGAACGCCGCGGTCTGCATCACCCGCGCGCCCGTGGCGCAGGCCTGGGAGACCTGGGTGCCGGGCACGCTGTCGTTGCCGATCATTTTCATCAGCCAGGGCAGGCCGAAAAAGCCGGTTTGCTGGGGCGTCGTGATCCCCATGACGGCATGGTCGAAGCCCTTGGGATCGATCCCCCGCTCGGCCAGCGCGTCTTTAGCGACATGGGCGGCGAATTTCACCGAATGCAGGTCGGCGAAGCTGTTCTGCCATTTGGAGAACGGCGTGCTCCAATAGGCGCCATAGGGGATGCGGACATTCTCGATCGCGGCCATAGGGCGGCTCCCATTTCGCATATCACGGAGGGTGGCGTGAGTGTACACTCGGCAGCGAACCGGTCCAGAGAGGGTGACGTGCCGCAGGCCATGCGCAAGACGGGCAGCAATGGGAGCGGACTGAGACCATGACGGCCCTGCGCATTCTTGCCGGCGCGGTGCTGCTCAACCTGATGACCGGCTCGCTCTATGCCTGGAGCCTGTTCATCGCGCCGGCCCAGGACGCCCTCGATGTCGGGCGCGCGGCGGTCAGCAGCATCTTCGCGGTCGCGACCGTCGCCTTTGCCGCCACTATGTTCCTCGCGCCGGTGCTGGTGCGGCCGGGCACCGCGCTCAAACCGGCGCTCGTCACGACGGCGCTGGCGGCCGGCGGGCTGCTGCTCTCGGGCCTCGCGGAAACCCTGTGGGGCGTGATCCTGGGTTACGGCGTGCTGTTCGGTTTCGCCAGCGGCATCGCCTACAGCGCCGCACTGCAATCGGCGGTCGGCGCGCTGGAGAGCCGGCGCGGCCTGGCGACCGGCATCGCGGTCTCATCCTATGCGCTGGGCGCCGTGCTATTCGCGCCGCTGTTCCGCATCGGCCCCGAACGCTGGGGTGTGTGGGATACCTTCCTGATCACGGCGGCGATCTTCGCCGCGATGGGCCTCGTCAGCGCGGCCCTGATTGCGCCGGCGCAGATCCCGCGGCCCGACCGGCAGGAGGGCAAGGCGGTGACCGGGCCGTTCTGGCGCCTGTGGTTCTGCTTCTTCTGCGGTTGTACGGCGGGGTTGATGGCGCTCGGCCACGCTGCCGCCATCGTCAACGCCTACGACCTGGTCGCGCCCGCCGCCGCGCTCGGCACCGGGCTGATCACGGCGGCGAACGGCGCCGGCCGGCTGGCCTCGGGCTTCGCCACCGACTATCTGCAGCCGCGCACCGTCCTGCTGTGCGCGAAGGTGCTGGCCGCCGCCGTGCTCGCGGCGCTGGCGGCTTTCGGCTCCGTGCCGCTGGTCTATATCGTCCTCACGCTGATCGGCTTCGCCTATGGCAGCATGGCGAGCGGCTATCCGGCGGCGACGGTGCAGTATTACGGGCCGGCCAATCTGGGCAGGGTCTACGGCCGGCTGTTCAGCGCCTGGGGCGTCGCCGGCCTGACCGCGCCGCTGATCGCCGGCGCGCTGTTCGACTGGACCGGCGCCTATACCCTGGCGCTTGCGGTCGCAGCCGGCGCGGCGGTCCTGGGACTCGTCTTCCTGTGGACGATTCCGCCGCGGCCGGAGGCGGTCGAATCGCCGGCCGGGTAGGCGAAGGACCCCGCAGGCGAGGGGGGTGCAGACGGGCGATGGCAAGCGCAAGGAAGGGCAGAGAGATGGTCGACCGCAAGTACCTGCGGGCAGCGATTTGTGCCGGATTGATGCTGTTGTGCGCCGGTGCGGCGCGGGCGGACTACAAGGCGGGCCAGCGCGCCTGGGACGCCGGGCGCCATACCCAGGCCGTGGTGCAATGGCAGGCCGCGGCGAAGGCGAACGACGCCCGCGCGATGCTGGCGCTGGGTCTGGCCAACGCCAAGGGGCTGGGCGTGCCGCAGGACTATGTCGAGGCGCACAAGTGGTTCAACCTCGCCGCCGGGCGCGGCAGCGCCAGGGCGGCGGCCGAGCGCGATGCCCTGGAGTATGAGATGACGACGCAGGAACGGGCCGCGGCCCGTAAACTGGCCCGGGCCTGGCGGCCCGGCAAGAAACGGGCAGCAGCGAAGAAAGCGCCGGAACGGAAGCCGGCGGCGGCGAAGAAAGCCGCGAAACGGAAACCTGCGTCGGCGAAGAAAGCGGCGAAACGGAAACCGGCTGACGGCAAGCAAGCCCGGCGAACGGCCGAGCAAAAGCGTCTCGACCTGCTCTGGCCGGCAGGAAAGCAGTTTCAGGATTGCGACTCCTGTCCGCAGATGATCGTCGTTCCCGGCGGTAGTTTCACGATGGGCGGCGAGTCCGAGGAGCCGCGCCATCGCGTCACCATCGCGCGGCGCTTCGCGGTGAGCAAAAACGAAATAACCTTCGCGGAATGGGATGCCTGCGTGAAGGCGGGCGGCTGCGGCGGCCACCGGGCGGGCGACCGCAACTGGGGCCGCGGGCAGCGCCCGGCGATCTATGTCAGCTGGCGCGACGCGCGTTCCTACGTCCGCTGGCTGCAGCAGTTCCTGGGGCAGCCCTATCGGCTGATCTCCGAGGCGGAATGGGAATATGCAGCGCGCGCCGGCACGCGGACAGCCTATGCCTGGGGCGTTGCCGCCGGCCGGAACCGGGCGAACTGCAAGGGGTGCGGCAGTCGCTGGGACGGCAGGAAAACCGCGAAGGTCGGCACCTTTGCGCCAAACGCCTTCGGGCTGTACGACATACACGGCAACGTGCGCGAATGGGTGGCGGATTGCTGGCACGCCAGCTATCGCGGCGCGCCGGCCGACGGCAGCGCCTGGACGGAGGGCGCAGGTTGCAAGAAGCGCGTGCTGCGCGGCGGTTCCTGGAGCGAAATTCCCTGGGACATCCGCAGCGCCAGCCGCAGGTCCGGCAGGTGGAAGGACCGCAACAGCAAGACCGGCTTCCGGATCGCCATGACGCTCGAACCGTGAGCCGCTTCTGTCCCGCCCCTACCGGCGTTGCCGAGGCTCAGAAGGCGAAGGCACAGGTGTCGGACGGGATGCGAACGGTCTGGAAATAAACCGGCTTGTCGCCGTGGGTCACTGCCCGCGCCCTCAGCTCCAGAACCGGCGCGGCTGGTGTGTTGCCGCCCCCGTTTTCCTCGGCCCCGGCGCCGCGGATTTCCGTGCTCGCGCGGGCGGTCGCGACGCCGAACTCGTCCTGAAGGAAGCTGCGGATGTTGACGGCGTGCAGTTCCTCGGGCGCGATCTTCAGCAGGCCCGGCGCGGTCTGCGTGCGCAGGACCATGCGCGCGGCCACGTCCGCCCCGTTCGACTGGGTGAGCAGGCGGCGGATGCAGATATAGCTGTCGTCCTCGCCCAGGAAGGCGGACCAGACCGGCGCCAGCGGGTCCGCCGCAGCGCCGCCGCTGTCCAGGTCGGCGCGTGCGATCTCGTCGATGTCGATGCGTTCGGCGACGACCGCCAGGCGCCGGCCGCTCGCCCGGTCGATAATGCGGAAATGCCAGACCGCGCTGGAGAAGCTGTCGCCGAGCACGACCCGGCTGCCGTAGCCGCTGCGCCGCACGATTTCCCCGCGCTGCTGCAACTGTTGCAATGCCGCCTGCACGGTGCCGACGCTGACGCCGAAAATTTCGGCGAGGCGCTTTTCCGGCGGCAGCAGGTCGCCGTCCTTGAGCACGCCGTCGCGCATCGCCTGGGCGACCGCGAGGCGGACGGCGCTGCGCTTGGTGCGGGCCGGCGGCTCTGCCGTTCCGTTCATAATGGCGGCGAGCGCCCGTTCGACCGGGTCGGTCAGCGGCGGGCCGTCAGGCACGGCGCAAGGCCCGGAGCAGGACAAACAGGGTGAGCGCCAGGAAGACCAGCGCGATCGGGCTGCCGAGAAACGCCGTGAGGTCCGACTGGTGCAGGCGCAGGGACTGGCGCAGCGAATTTTCCAGCATGCCGCCGAGCAGGAAGCCTATCACCATGCAGACGATCGGGAAGCCGAGACGCTGGAATGCCAGGCCGAGGCAGGCGAAGGCCAGCATCACGCCGACGCCGAAGATCGACTGGGTGGGCAGGTAGACGCCGACGATGCACATGACGAGCACCGGCGGCAGGATGATCGCGCGCGGCGTCCGCGCGATCCGGGCCCAGAGCGGGATGCCGATCCGCCCGATCATCAGGTGGACGCCGTTGGCCATCAGCATGGAAGCGAACAGGGCGTATATCAGCTCGCCATGCTGGGTCAGCATGAAGGGGCCGGGCACGATGCCGTGGATGATGAAGGCGCCGATCAGCAGCGCGGCCGCAATGTTGCCGGGTATCCCCAGCGCGATGGTCGGCACCAGGTTGGCGCCGACGACGGCGCTGTTCGCCGCCTCGGTGGCGATGATGCCCTGTGGGTTGCCCCTGCCGAAGCTCTGCGGCTCTTTCGAGGCCCGCCGGGCCGCGCCGTAACTCAGGAACGCCGCGAGGGTGACGCCGAGACCCGGCAGCATGCCGACGCCGGAGCCGATCAGCGCGGAACGGCCGATGGTTTTCCAGTGGCCGAAGAACTCCCGCGCCGGGAGGCGGGTCTCGATCCGGGAATACTCCTCCACGCTCAGCCGTTTCTCGCCCTTGGCCCGCCAGAGTTCGAAGATCTGGCCGAGCACCGAGGCCATGGCGAGCGAGCCGACGGCGAGCGAGAACAGTGGGAAGCCGTCATACAGCTCGACCTCGTTGAACACCATGCGCTGGGAACCGTCGACCGGATCGAGGCCGACGGTCGACAGGAACACGCCGAAGGCGATCGCGATCAGCCCCTTGATCGGCGAGTCCCCGGAAATCCCGGAGAGCAGCGCGAAGGCGAACAGCAGCACGGCGGTGTATTCCAGCGGGCCGAATTCCAGCGCAATCGCGGCGAACGGCACGACGAGCACGATCAGCAGGACATCGGAAATCGTGTCGCCGGTGACCGAGGAGAACAGGGCGAATTTGAGCGCGCGCTGCGCCTCGCCGCGCTTCGCCATGGGATGGCCGTCGAGCGCTGTCGCCGCGGCTTCCGGCGTGCCGGGCGAATTGAGCAGGATGGCCGGAATCGCCCCGCCGGACGTGCCGCCCTTATTGACGCCGACCAGGAAGGCTATGGCGGCGAGCGGCGACATGTAGAAGGTGATCGGGATCAGGACCGCGAGCGCCGTCACGCTGCCCAGCCCGGGGATCACGCCGATGACGATGCCGAGCGTGATGCCCGCGGCGATGAACAGCAGGTTGGTCACCGTGAGCGCGTTGCCGAAGCCGACGATCAGCTGCTCGATCATGGCACCGCTCCCGCCGCCGCCCGATTACGGGAGCTGGACGCCGAACAGCAGGTCGGCGCCGAACCAGGTTGCGGCGGTCACGCCGGCGATGACGAGCCCGATCGTCCACCAGCGCCGTTCGCCCCCGGCCAGCAGGCCGGCCGCCATCACCGCCGGCGCGACGACCAGATAGCCCGCCGCGCCCAGCGCCCAGGCGACGAGCAGGCTGGCGCTGGCAAGGATCGCGATCTCGGCCAGAACGGCAACGCCGCCGGTCGCCGGCCGGATGCCGCGCAGTTTCGGGAAGCGGATCAGCCGGTGGCCGACGAACAGGACCGACAGGACCAGCAGCGACCAAACCGCAATCTGCGGGAAGAATCCCGGCGCAACCTCAAGATCGCCGGCGGCTTCTCCGGTGTGGTTCGGGATCAGCCAGAGCAGCGCAAACAGCGAAGCGGCGATCAGCACCGCTCCGGCGGCGAGTTCCTGCCGCGGGCCGGGGCCGGCGGACGAGTCCGCCGGCGACTTCCCTTCTAGCGCCGGCGATGCCGCATCGGTATCGGGCTCGTTTGGCCTGTCCGTCACTTCCTGGTGGCGGCGATGACCCGTTTCATGCCGGCGACGACCTCCTGAATCTGCGCCGTCAGCGCCTCGTGCCCGACGAATTTGGCCGGGAAGCGCAACTTCTTGCTCAGCAGATCGAGGAACGCCTTGTCGGAAACGGCTTTCTTAATGGCGCTTTCAACTTTCGCCACGACTGCCGCGTCCATTCCCTTCGGTCCGACGATTACGGCCTGGCTCGGCATCGACACGCCGTACAACTCCTGTATCGACGGCACGTCAGGCGAGGCTGCGAGCCGACCGCTGTTGAACGACAACAGTACTTTCATCTTGTCGCCGAAACGCTGATGGATGCCGCCGCTCCAGGCGAAATCCACCTTTCCGCCGAGCAGGAAGGGCACCATCTCACCGCCGCCCTTGGTCGGGATACCGGTCCATTTCACGCCTTCCTTCGCGCCGATGAAATCGACGAAGGCACGCTGCATCGGCCCTTGGTCGGCATAGTTCAGCCGTTTGCCCTTCGCGTGGGCGACCAGTTCTTTCAGCGTGTTGAAAGGCGCGTCCTTCCGCGCGATCAGCGCCATCTGATAATCGGTGATCTGGCCGATATAGGTGAAGCTGTCGAGACCGAAACCGACGCTTCGGGTCAGCGGGTGCCAAAGCAGGGACACGGAGGCAGCGAAGAGCAGGGTGTAACCGTCGGGCGCTTTCTTGGAGACTTCCAGCGCGCCGACCGCACCGCCCGCGCCAGGCCGGGTTCGCACGATGACCTTGGCGCCGAGCTCCTTGCCCAGCGCCTTGGAGAAGATCCGTCCCATGGTCTCGGTGCTGCCGCCGGCCCGGTAGGGAATGACCAGGGTGACCGGCTTGCTCGGATATTCGGCAGCTGCCGCCGGCAGGGCAATGCCGGTTGCGGCAACCGCCGGCACGAGCGCGGCGCTCGCCGCAACAAGAGCGGACAGGGTTATTCGATGATGCGGCATGACAAGCCTCCCCCTAAACACGATCTGCACGAGTGCCAAAAAAACTATATAGTTTTCCGGCCGGTGTCGAGTGAATTGGCTGCGCCGGGCGCCGCCCGGTCCTTGTAAGGACGCCGGGATCGGGAATATGAACCGCATCTGCGAGTACGGCCGGGCGGCCGGATGAAGAAGGACGGCAAGCATGCTCACCAATACGCTCGACGGGCCGGTGCCCGAACATCTGGTGGGCGAGGCGTGGCCGGCGGTCCAGCCCGGCGCGGACCCGGTGCTGCTCGGCCATGCGAAGCTGGAGCCTTCGGACCCTGTGGCGGTACGCACGGCGCAGACCTTCACGCTGACCTACACGGTCGGCCGCTACGGCTTGGACGATACCGGCGCCATCCGCGTGGCGTTCCGGGCGATGACCGATTTCGGCCGCCTGCAGGTCGACGATCCGGCTGCGCCCGGCTATGTCTCGGCGCGGACCGACGGCAACGCACGCATCGTGCTCGACTATGCCGGCTTCGGCGTCACCTCCCGGCCGCGCTGGCGGGCGCTCACCGCCCGGGTTCGCGGAGGCTATCTGAGCGAGGGCGACACCATTACGATCGTCTTCGGGGATACGTCGGGCGGGTCGCCGGGCATGAAGATGCAGACCTTCGTGGAGGGCGCCTTCCAGTTCAAGGTGCTGGCCGACGTCTGCGCCTCCGGCCATTTCACGCCGATCGTCGATACGCCTAGCGTCGCCATCGTGCCCGGCCCGCCGGCGGTCTGGCGCGCCGTGCTCTCCTCCCTGCGGCGACCGGGGGAACCGTTCCGCTTCGGCCTCAAGGCCGAGGATGCCTGGGGCAACCCGACGCCGCTCGCCGAGGGCGACTTCGCCTTCGAGACAACCCTGCCGGTCATCGGCCTGCCGGACAGTTACCGCTATGAGCGGGGCAACCGGTCGGTCGTGTTCGACGGGCTGACGGTCGACCGGCCCGGCCTTTTGCGCATTACGGTGCGCGACGAGGCCGACCGGGCGGTCGTGGCGGAGAGCCATCCGATGGTCGTGCGCGACGGCGCCTATGGCGGCTATTGGGGGGATCTGCACGGCCAGAGCGGCGAGAGTATCGGCGTCACCACCGCCGAGCAGTATTTCGATTTCGCGCGCAACAAGGCGGTGCTCGACGTCACCAGCCACCAAGCCAACGATTTCCAGGTCAACAACGCTTTCTGGGCGCATATCAACCATCTGACCGCGCGCCATGACGAACCGGGCACGTTCGTGACCTTCCCGGGCTACGAATGGTCCGGCAACACGGCGGTCGGCGGCGACCGCAACGTCTTTTTCCGCGAGGAAGGCCGGCAAATCCGGCGCTCGTCCCACGCGCTGCTGGTCGACCGCTCAGACCTCGATACCGATGCGCCGGACGCCCGCCTGCTGTTCGAGGCGCTCGAGGACGAGGACTGCTTCGTCTACGCCCATGTCGGCGGCCGCTATGCCGATACCGCTTTCGCCCACGATCCGCGCGTCGAAAAGGCGATGGAGATTCATTCCGCCTGGGGCACATTCGAATGGCTGCTGACCGACGGTTTCGCGCTCGGCCACCGCTGCGGCGTGGTGTGCAACAGCGACGGCCACAAGGGCCGGCCGGGCGCGAGCTATCCGGGCGCCTCGATGTTCGGCGCCTACGGCGGGCTGACCTGCTTCCTCGCCGAAGAGCTCACCCGCGATGGCATTATTGACAGCGTGCGCCGGCGCCACACTTACGGCACGACCGGCACCCGGATGCATATGGACGTGCAGGTCGCTTTCGCCGGTGGCGGCACCCTGTTCGACCGCGATCCCAACGTGTACCCGGACACGGAGGCCCGCCCTGTCGACTCCGTCATGATGGGCGATATCGTGCAGACGGCGGACCGCGAGGCTGCGCTCAGCCTGCATGTCATCTGCCAGACCCCGATCGAACGCATCGAGGTGCGCAACGGCACCTCGGTGGTCCGAACCCTGCGCCCGTACGCGGCGAGCGACCTCGGCGACCGCCTGCGCGTGCTGTGGAGCGGCGCCGAATATCGCGGTCGCGGCCGGGACAGCGCCTGGTCCGGCGAGGCCCTGTTCAGCGACGCGAAAATCCGCCGAATCGAGAAGATCAACGTCTGGAACCACGAGCGCCGGCTGGAAGCGGTCGGCGACGACACGGTCGTTTTCGAGGCCATCACCACCGGCAACTATGGCGGTTTCGATGTCTGGCTGGACGGCGGCGGGGGCAGGGCGGAGATCGAGACCAACCGCGGCGCCCTGGCGGCGGCGCTGAGCGAGATTGGGCTGGAGGATACCGTGCTGGAGGCCGGCGGCCTGGCCCGGCGGGTCAGGATTTTCCGGCTGCCGGAAGCCCTGAGCGTGCGCGAGATGCAGGAAACCGTGACGATCCCGCTCTCGGACAGCGGCGACAACCCGCTGTGGATCGGCGTCTACACCGAAGACGGCTTTCAGGCCTGGAGCAGCCCGGTGTTCGTTTTCCGGTAGGGCATCGTTCCGAAATTGCCGAAACACTACCCGTCATTTCGACCGACCGGAGGGAGCGGAGAAATCTTTCAGGCGCGGTGGTTCGGTCCTTCGAACTGCACAGGAAAGACATCTCCGCTTCGCGCCCCTTCGGCACGTTTCGGTCGATATGACGATGGCTAACTGTTGGGGAGCTTGCGGCTCGCCTCAACGATGCTCAAGGACAAATTTGCCCTCTGGAATTTACTTCCGGCAATGCCAGATTGGAGGCGATTGCCCAGCATCGCCGGAGCCCGGAATTATGGACGACGCCACCCGCACCGAACTGGAAGCCGCCGCTTTCCGCCGCCTGGTCGGCCATCTGCGCGACCGGACCGACGTGCAGAATATCGACCTGATGACCCTGGCCGGCTTCTGCCGCAATTGCCTGAGCAACTGGTACAAGGACGCCGCCGACGAAAAGGGGCTCGAAATCGACAAGATGACGGCCCGCGAGATCGTCTACGGCATGCCTTTTGCCGAGTGGAAGGCGAAGTACCAGAAGGAGGCGACGGACGAACAGCAGGCCGCCTTCGAGACTGCGCAGGCCAGCGCCGACCACTGATCTGCGCTTCCTCGAACCCATTCGGTCCGTCCTGGACGGGGGAAACCGGGCAGCGGCTATTCCGTCGGATCGGTGTGCGTACGACCGGTAAATCCTTCGAACAGTCCCTCCAATCGCGCCATCCGCTCGCGCAGATCGCCCCTATCGCGCTGCAGACCGCTCACATCGCGCCGGAGCGAGTGAAGCGAGGGCAGGATTGTGGCGGCGAGGGCAATGCCCGTACCGATGACGGCGATGATCTCAGGGCTCAATCGATTTCTCCGGTCGATTTGTTCACAATATATACTTTCAGCCTGTCACGCGTACCGGAAAGTCCGCTACGGCGATCTATCGTTCCGCGGGCGGCGACAATCCGCACGACAACGCCTCGGGGCCCCGTTACCATCCCCGCATGACCGCCGCCACCGAACATCCCGCCACGGCGCACAGCCTCGGCATCGTCACCGGCCTTGCGAAAGAGACCACCTGTTTGCGCCGGTCCGGCACGGCGGACATGCCGATGGTTCATGCCTCAGCCGGCCGGCCCGAAGAAGCGACAGCCGCGGCGCGCGCCATGGCGGCGCATGGCGCTTCCGGCCTCGTCAGCTTCGGTGTCGCCGGCGGGCTCGACCCGTCGCTCGGCGCCGGCGTGGTCGTGATCGCATCGTCGGTCATCGGACCGGACGGCGAGGCGCTGCCGGCACACCAACCGTGGGTCAAGGCCCTGATGCGGCTCGACGGCGCCTATGACAGCGGCGCGGTCGTCGGCAGCGACCGGCCGGTCATGACGGCACTGGACAAGCGCCGCTTGTTCCGCCGCTACGGCGCGCTGGCAGTGGATATGGAAAGCCATGCCGTCGCCACGGTCGCCCGGGACGCCGGGCTGCCCTTCGCGGCGATCCGCGCCATCGGAGACCCGGCCGGCCGGACGGTGCCGCGGGCGGCGCTCGCCGGTCTCATGCCCGACGGCCGGACCCGGGCGCTGCCCGTGCTTGCCGGCCTGCTGCGCCATCCGCGCGATTTCGCCGGCATCTGGCGTTTGGCGAAGGAGACCAACCGGGCGCTTGCCGCATTGCGCGCGGCGGTCGAGGCCGGGGCGATCGACGCGCTTCGGTAGTCGAAAAGGTCCTCGCCGGCCCGGCCGCTGTTCCGGTTCGCCCGCCGTCAAACGCCCGGGATCGCGTAGGCCCCTACGCCGACGATGTAGCGGCCGACGCGGATGACGTAGGTCATCTTGGGCTGCATCGAGCGGGTGCAGGGACTGTACCAGGTGTAATAAACCCAGCCGCGCCCTGCCGGCGACGAGGCAAGGCGGCGGATGCGGCCATAGGGATCGTCCGCGCTGTCCGGACCGATAATCGTGGCGCCGACATGCTGCGGCCAGCCGCCGCTGGCCACCAGCGTGCCGTGGAAATCGAAAACGAAAACGTAGAGATCGCCCTCGCCGAAACCGTGAGTCCGCGCGGTAAAGGCAGGCAGCGCCACTGCGGCGCCTTTAGCCTTCAGGAAAGCTGCCGCCCGCTCAGCCAGCCCTTTCGCCCGTTCCTCAGTCGCCACGGGACAACGGGGATCGAAGGCGCGGGCGCCGGGCCCGGCCGGGAGGACCGACAACAGGAAGATCGCAGCAAGGAGCGTTCTGCAGGGCATCGCAGACCGCGCGCCGGTCTCAGTGCAGCCTGGGTTGCTTGAGCATGCTGTTGCGGTCGATACTCTTGACCGAGACCTGCGAGACCTCGCCCTCGCGCACAACAGTCAGCGGCACCCTCTTTCCTGCGCTGCCGGTCTCCCAGACAGTGCGGAAGAAATCCGGCAGATCGCCGACCGGCGATCCCATGACCTGGAGCACGATATCGCCCGGCAGCAGCCCGGCCTTGTGGGCCGGACCGTCCTCGACCAGCCCGATGATGACGAGTTGTTCCGATACCTCGGCTGCATAGAGGCCGAGCCACGGGCGCGTGCTGCGCTTGGAAACGCCGTAAGTCTGGAGATCGCTCAGCACGGGCGGCAGCAGATCGATCGGCACGATCATGTTGCCGTCGGACCGCTGCTCGCCGCCGCGGGCATTCTGCACGAACAGCGAGCCGACGCCGTAAAGTTTACCGTCCGGCCCGATCAGCGCCGCACCGCCCCAGTTCGGATGGGCCGGCGCGGTGAAGATCGCCTCGTCCAGGACATATTCCCAATAGCCGGCGAATTCGCGTTTGCCGACGATCCGCGCCGACAGGGCATGCTCGTATCCGCCATGCCCGGCGACGACCACGTTCGAGCCTGCGCCCAGGCTTCTGGAACTGCCGAAATCGAGCGACGGACAGTTCAGCCGGCCGAGCGCCTGGACGAGGCCGAATCCGCTCTCGAAATCGTAGGCCACCGCATGGCCCGGCACCGCGGCGCCGGAATGGGTATTGAGCCAGATGGTCTCCGCCTCGGTCGTCAGATAGCCGATTGTGAGGATGAGGCCGGAATCGTCGATGACGATGCCGTTGCCGGCCCGTTCCGTACCCAGGATACCCGCGGTGAAGGCATCCTCCGGAATTTCCGCGCGCAGGGCCACCATGGACTGGAGCACCCGGTCCAGGTCGTAATCGACATCGTCGGGATTGGCCCGGTCGGCTTCGGCGAAAGCCCAGTCGGCTTCCGTGTCCCTGTCGCTCATAGCGGGTCGCTCATACCGGCAAGATAACGCGGTACGCGGGGGAAACAATCGGCCTGCGTTGGCGCGGCAGCAGCGGACCGGTCAGGCTGCCTCGTCCGCTTCGATCGTGATCACCGGCTCCATCGCCGTGAGCTGTTCCGGCTCCAGATGGCAGGCGATGTTGTGACGGTCCGCAAACCCGCGAACCGGCGGCGGGGTGACGTCGCACACGCCTGGCATGGCGTAGGGGCAGCGGGTGGAGAAGACGCAGCCGGGCGGCGGATCGGCCGGCGACGGCAGCTCCCCGGTCAACACGACCTTGCGCTTTTTCACCGAAGTATCCGCAATCGGCACCGCGGAGAGCAGCGCCTCGGTATAGGGATGGTACGGCGGCGCGAAAATCTCGTCCGTCGTGCCCTTTTCCATGATCCGGCCGAGATACATCACGACGATCCGGTCGGCGAGATAGCGGACGACCGACAGATCGTGGCTGATGAACAGCAGGGTCGTGCGGTTCTCGCGCTGAATATCCATCAGCAGCCCGGTGACCGCCGCCTGCACCGACACATCGAGCGCCGAGACCGGCTCGTCGGCAATGACGACCTTCGGGGCGCCGGCAAAGGGGCGGGGGGTGG
>FZLR01000201.1 GCA_900197615.1 Rhodospirillaceae bacterium Spongia-Bin9 | reverse complement strand
GGCTCCTACTACAGCAACGACAAGGGAACCACATCATGACCCTGCGACAACCCAATATCGACCGCATGCTCCAGCTCGGCCTCACCGGCATGGCCGAGGCCCTGGAGGAGCAACGCGACATCGCCGACATGGACCAGCTCGGCTTCGACGACCGCCTCGCCATGATCATCGAGCGCGAGGCCGAACACCGAGATCACAAGAGCTACCTCGGTCATCTGCGCCAGGCCCAGCTGCGCACCCGCGCCGATATCCGCGACGTCGACTGCCGCGCCGGGCGCGGCATCGCACGCACAACCCTCACCCAGCTCGCCGCCGGCGACTGGATCCGACAGGCGCTCAACCTGATCGTCAACGGCCCGACCGGCGCCGGAAAGACCTTCGTCGCCTGCGCGCTCGCCCACCAGGCCTGCCGCCAGAAGCGGTCCGTCCTCTACCGCCGCGTCCCCGAACTGGTCACCGCGCTCGCCCGCGCCCGAGACAAGGGAACACACGACCGCCTCATGAAACGCCTCGCCAGGGTCGACCTGCTCCTCCTCGACGACTGGGGACTCCAGGGCTTCTCCGCCGAGGGACGCCGCGACCTGCTCGAGATCGTCGAAGCGCGCCACGGGCGAAAGTCCATCCTGATCGCCTCACAGATCCCCGTGGAGCACTGGCCGAAGGTGATCGGAGAGGCAACGATCGCCGATGCCGTCCTCGACCGCATCGTCCACAACGCCTATCGCATCGACCTCACCGGCGAGTCACAGCGAAAGCGCAACACGCCTCCACCGCTCGACGGCGGCAACGAAAAATGAGGGAGCCCCGGCCTGGCGGCCGGGGTCCAGCGGCGCCTGCGGCGCCGGACCCGGCCGCAACACCGTACAAGCGCCCCGGCATGCCCTGTAAAGGGGCTTGCCGGCGCGCGCGATACGCCTTTGCATGAAAAACAGGGCTCGCTTACGCTCGCAACCGGCTGGCCTCCGGCCAGCCCCCTGAAACCACCAACGGAGACCCACACAGCAAGACACGGGAGAGACCCAAAACCGGCGCCGCACCGGCCGTCAAATGGCTAGGAATCGCGGTCAAATAAAATAGGAATCCGCCGTCAAGTCCGTAGGAATCCGCACATCTCCCCCCACCTCGTACGTCCAAAAACGAGGTGCGCTCAAAAACCACGATATCCGGGGGGTCAATTTTGGACGCCGATCACCCCAGAAAGGGGGTCAATATTCCACGCCGAATGACAGTCTACTGCGGACGCGGCGCCGACTCCATGGTAAGCAGCGCATTCAGGGCCGCCCAAGATGACTTGAAAGCGCTGTCACCTCCGCAAGGACTGACCCAAGAACTGTTCACGGCCTACATCGCTGGAATCTTACGTCAAATGCCATTGGTCGCCGAATTAGACAAACTAGCTGTCGTCGGACTGACAGACACTACAGCGCAAGCGTTCCTAGCGGATCACCTCGGTGAGCGCGGTGACGACACGAACGAATATGTCCAAGTGTGGCGTACTGCCAAGCTTTGGTTAACTTACTTCTTCCCGGAAGTCTACAGACTCGAAACCAGTCAAGAAGTTCTGGTTAAGGGTCGAGAACTTCCTTCGCGGTAACTTTTTTAGACTACTGTATGCAGCGCCTGCATGAACTCAGTCACTTCCTTGTAATCGTCCGCCCTACTGACCGGAATTATCTGCACCTTCATATCCCGCAACCATCGTTCCTTCTCTACATTGGTAACATCGTCTTCTGCCATCAAAGCAAAATGACTAGGACCAGCGTTCTCCGAGTACGCGTCACCAATTTGACTCAATAGGATTTTTATATCCGGATCGGACATGGATACGCCTACGAATACTATCGTAAACATCGTAAACATGGCCGACAGGAGACTCTGGTACGCTCTGTGTCTATGAATAATGCTTCGATAATCCAATTCCGTAAGAACAATCCCATTACCGACACGAGAAGCGTCTCCGTGAGCCTTTAGGATAAAGAACTCTCGCTTGGACAGGCGTCGGTGAATTTCACCGGCATCAGTAAAGGTGCAAACCGATACATCATGTTTGCCTGCTTCCCTATACGTCAACTCTAGAAGCATGTCGTAGTTTGTCGTAAGAACAAACTGTAGGCGGTCAGATCCAGTGATCGCACGATGCAAATCAGAAGGCTTAGGAGCCGGAGCCACAAATACCTCCTCGATAAACTCGTCGAAGTATGCAGACATATCGTCTTTCAGGCCGGCTGCCGCCATCAGGTACTTTCCAGGATCTGCGACCAGCAATCTATACTCATTTGCTTTATCGTCGCTAATTACCCCGTGATCTAGAGCCTGATCGATCATGTGCCCCAAAAACTCACCCCAACTGGGCAACCCCGCACCTGCGGAAGCCCCGGCCCCAACCAGTATGGCGCAGCGGTTGTCACGATATGCCGACTTTAGTCTATTCGGAATTCTCGCAAGATCGAATGCCATCATGGCCTTCCATCGATATCTGGGCAGAACGCCCGTATTGCCGCGTTGCGAATATTCAAGTTTACCGCCGTTCCCGCCTGTAGACGAAATGCGTTTATGTAATTGTATAGATGTCGATCAAGAGCAGAAATTCGACCTTGTCTACGAATCAGTGTGTCTGGCGTTTGGCTATATTCTTTCCGGCGACTGTCGAACACAGTCTATGCGTCTGCCAACTTCGCCGCATCTACCTGCGCTCCTACAGAGTGTCTTTGCATTATAAGCCAACAGAGATCGACAAATGTCCACTTTTGCGTGATCCTGCGCCGAAGTCGCTCATTCACGGTAGCAAGGACATTCAGTGCGTCTCCGACTTCCGCAGAAAGTTCTAGTACTTCGGACTCTCGATCAGTGGAATAATCAACAACCATTTCTCGCAGATCGGATGCCTTTATGTTTCGCTCGCCTTGATATGCGGCCATTGCAAACGCGTGCGCCGCATAATCTTGTCGCTTGTATCTGGTATCCGAAATACGGCTATCGAGAAAAAACTCATGAGAGGTTGCGATCGCGTCTATTACGTGGCGCATCGCTCCACGGAGGGCGTTTCGCAGTTCTGCCGGATTCAGAGAAACTCCCATCTGAAGCCGCGAAAAAAGGTTGGTGATTTCGTCAACTGTTGCTGAGGTGATCTCCGCAATGCTAAGTTCAAACTGATCAAATTGTGTTTTCAGAGCTTGGTGCAGTTCTGCGTGGTATTGGCCAGCAACAAAATGGCCATTTATGGGCGGCAGATCTTGGGGATGAATTAGGGGCAGCTGTCCAGCACGGAATTGCCAAATTGCTCGTATTCTTTGTTGACCATCAACTGCGTCGAAATCAAAAATCCCATCGTCGCCAAGGTTCCGAAGATAAAGTTTCGGAATATCCATGCCACGCAAAATTGAGTCGATCAATAGAACTTGCCTTTCTGGTTTCCATGCAGCACCTCGTTGCCAGTAGGGATTCAAGTTTATGGCTTCTTGGAGTCTGACTAGTTTATTGATTTTCCAACGACGCTGGCGAACATGCATTGTCACAAAACCTTACTTGCTATTCTGAGTGGTACGCTGACATTGAGACCAGTTGGTAATCAGCATAAGTGCGCCAACAGGAGTTTGGCAACATTCCGTCGGTAGAATTGCGATTTCCCCACGGTCGGTGAACGTGGTGGCGTGAACCTGTTATCGAATAGCAGCCGGCCGCTTTCGACATCTTGGCGCCGCCTGACGCCTTTTGCCCTTGACCTCAGCCAGCTGGCCGCGGAGGCGCAGTGTATCAAGTGCGTCAGACGCGCCGCTATTCCCGTCCCGGTCATGCCGTCCGTCCGCTCACTTACGACCCCGTAGCAGCTCCTCGTTCGCCAGGAGCCTTTTGGTCCGCTCCCAGATATACGCCATGATGGGGATAGTCTCCAGCGCCCGGCCGTCCAGCAGTGCCCAGTCTTCGCGGCGCGGCTCCAGCCGGGCGAAGAACCCGGCCTTTACCCCATCTCCGTCGCCAGCCTCGTCCATGGCTTCCTGCAGGACCGCCGTCCCCTCTGACCAGCCCTTCACCACGACGTAGTCGTCCCGCCAGGCCGCGCTGCCCCCGATCAGCTCCTCCCGCTCTGGCTCGGGTAGTGCCGCGATCTCTTCGTTCGGATCGAGCTCCGACAGCCAGTCTCCCGCCGTCATCGCGCGCGGGCGCAACTCCCACATCCCGCATGCGAGCGCGACGTCGATCAGCCCCGCGACCGGCGGCCGCTCCGCCGCCAGCCCCTCGGCCAGGGCCACGGCCACCTGCTCCTCGAACGTCTCCCAGGGGGTCTCGATCAACGTGTCGAACGACTCCGATCCGGTGAGTTCGCCGATCGCCTCCATTCCCGATATCACGATGGCCCGCGCGATCCCCCGTCCCGGTTCGGTCACCACGGTCGCGACGGCCGGCTCCTCCCTGCCTTGCAGAACCACGCGCAGCATCTGGGTGCCCCACATGTCGGGGATGGAACCGTAGATTTCCGCCCGGCGCCATTCCGGACGCGGTAGCGGTGCGACCAGCTCGCGCCGCCGCGCTTCGGCCAGGGCCTCGTCCAGCAGCGTCCGCCCGGCATCGGCCGGAATCCAGTTCCGAATCAGCGGCACCATCGCGGCCGAGACCGGATCGACGATCCCCCTCAGCGCCCGTTCGCGGAAGCCGTCGGCCGCGCCCAGCCGCACCTCCGCCGACTCGTCCAGCAACCAGTACATGGCGATTCGCCCGCACGCTGCTTCCTCCCGGCACGCGACCTCGCAGGCGAAGGCCGCCCGCGCCTCCTCCGGCAGGGTGCCGATCCGCTCGTCGAGCTTCCCGTGCAGGTAGTGCGGGTCGAGGTCGAGCACCACGCTCATCCGCCCGATTTCAGTGTCCGGGTCGATCGGCAGAGTCCCGGCCTTCCTGAGCTCGGCCATGTGCCCGGCCAGGCACTCGACCAGTTCCGGCGGCGCCTCGGCGCCGGCGCGCGCGTAAGCCCGGGCCAGATCGTGGGTCGCCGGCGCATCGAGCCGATCCGTGCCGGCCAGCAGGCGGATCGTTCTCGCCGCCTCATCCAGGAACCGCGCGCCCAGGCGGCCACCGCCCTTCTCGTCCTGTAGCGCCGCGCCGATCAGCGCCTCGAACAGTTCCAGGCTGCGGTCACGGTCGGCGCCACGCGCGCCGATCGCATAGCCCGCGAGTACCGCGGCAACACCCTCCGTCCCGAGCAGCACGGACCTGTGCGCCTCGGCCACTTCACCGGCGCCGGCGATCCCGTCGGAATCCTGCATCTCGTCCAGGCAAGCCCGGATCAGATCAGGCGCCGATTTCGACATTGACGGCGTCCTTGAGCGCCTTGCCCGGCTTGAACGTCGGCGCCATGGAAGCCGCTATCGACACGCTCTCACC
>FZLR01000085.1 GCA_900197615.1 Rhodospirillaceae bacterium Spongia-Bin9 | reverse complement strand
CGCGAAAGAGAATTCGAAGCGCTGACAGATGAAGAAGCGGAAGGGATCGAGCGCCTTTATGGCGAAGTGTTTGGACCCCCGCCCGAAATCCGTAGCTCAAGCGATCTTTAAATCGTCATCCTTGAACGGTGTTGTCCGGCGCCCGGGCTTTGCCCCTCAAGATCTAATGAATCCGATGGGTTAACCGCCCAGCACCGCCGCGACCGTGCCGCGTTTCGAGATTTCGTCGAACCAGGCGGCCAGCCCCGGCCGGGCGGACCGCCAGTCCTCGTCCGGCAGTTGCCGGTCGAGATGGGCCAGCATGGCGGCGAGCGCGATGTCGCCGCGCGAGAACCGGGCGCCGACGGTACAGGGCCGGTCGCCCAGCATGTTCTCGGCCGTCGCCAGGCCGTCCCGCATCCGGGTGCGCCGGCGCGCGAGCCAGTCCCCGTCAAGATCGGGGGCTTCCGGCGGTTCGCGGCGCGCGCCGGCGATGTAAAGGTCGACCGCGGCGGCGTTCACGCCTTCGGCGAGCGCTTCCCAGGTCTTGACCTCGAAGACCTCCGCCGGGTCCGACGGCATCAGGGCGGGCACCGGCCGGACGGTTTCCAGATAGTCCAGGATCGTCCGCGGGTCCCAGAGCGCGATTCCCCCGTTCGTTTCCGGGCCGAAGCGGACCAGCGGATTCCGGTTCAGCGGGTTCTCCGACACGCCCTCGCCGGGCCGCCAGGTCATGTCTTCGACCAGCCGGTAGGCGAGCCCCTTCTCGCGCAGCGCGATCAGCACCCGGCTGGTGTCCGGGCCCGGCGCGGGCGAGACCACGGCGACCGGGCCGTCGGGCAGCTGCCCGGCGTCGGCCGGCGTGCGCCCCGGACCGGGCCCGCTCAGCGCCTTTTGCGCCGGGGCCTCTTCCTTCGGCTCCGGCGCGGGTTCGGCCGGCCGGCCGTTTCCGGCGGCGATCAACTCGGCATAATCCCGCCGTTCGAGCAGCAGCGAGGTCGCGGCGCCGAAGACCAGGCCCCAGAACGGCGCGCCGATGCCGAGCAGGTTGACGTCCACGCCGGGGATCAGGTCGGTCACCGTCACGACCAGGCTGACCGTCGCGCCGATGGCGAAGCGGCCGCCGAAACCGGCGGTGAAGGCCTGTTGCAGCACCGGCAGCATGGCCAGCCCGCCGATGATGTAGATGAAGGATTCCGGCACCGAAAGCGCCAGCCGGGTCACGACCGGCGACAACAGGCCGAAGGCGATCGCCAGAGCCGCCCACAGATAGGCGCCGACGAAGTGGAAGCGCACCGGGCCGGACGAGGACAGGATGGCGTTGGTCGGCCCGGTCATGCAGGTGTTGACGCTGCCGTAGGCGCCGAACAGCAGCGAGCCGGCGCCGCACACGAAGGTGCTGGTGTTGGTCGGCGGATCGTGGCCGACGACCCGCAGGATCGCGATGCCCTGGGCGTTCTGCAAGGCGAGCACGGAGACGAGCAGCGGCAGGACCAGATCGAGCAGCGCGGCCTTCGAGAACACCGGGTGGATCGCATCGGGCCGGGCGATCTGGAGAGTCAGCTCATCCTTCAGCGCGAACTGGCCGCCTTCGACCGCCATGTAGCCCGCGGCCAGCAACGCCATCAACACCGGCGGCAGGAAGCGCGCGACCGGCTTCCAGAAGGAAAACACGACCCAGGCGATCAGCGCCGCCAGGGCGATCTTCAACTCCTTGTCGAAGGCATCGACCGCCAGGATGCCGAACTTCAGGAATACGCCGGCGACCATGGCCATGACGATCGGCTGGGGCACGAAGCGCATGATCGCCTTGAAGCCGCTGCTGAGGCCGAGCAGGATCATCGCGGCGCCGGTCACCATGTAGGCGCCGACGATTTCCGAGAAGGGGTATTTGAGCAGGGCCTGGCCGGCGATGGCCGTGCCGGAGATCGTCCAGGCGAAGGCGAGCGGCTGCTTGTAGAGCCAGCTCATCGCGAAGGTGATGGCGCCGCCGCCGGCGAACCCGATGAAAATCCACGACGACAGGGTTTCGGTGGAAAGCCCCCCGGCGATCCCGATGGTCAGGATCAGCGCGACCGGCCCGGTCGAAGCGAACAGGAAGGCGACGACGGCATTGGCCAGATGGTGCGGGCGGACGGCCAGCAGCGTCTCGGCAAGTCTCGGGCGGTCGGGGGCTGGCCGTTCAAACACGGGATATGCGGGCTCGTTCGCTTCGATAGGCCGCCCGGCGTTTTCCGGAAGCGGTCGCAGGCCGGCGCACGTTAGCGGCGACGGCAACGGCCGGTCAACGCGCGGGATCGGCCTGCGCCGCCTTCCCGATTGAACCCCCCGGTGCACTGGTTCTATTCTGCCGGCGGAAATTCACAGAATTCGCGGAGGGCATCATGGCTGTCGGCACGCTCGGGAAACAGGCCGCAGGCGAAATTCCGTCCCATGAGGAGATCGTGGCGCGCGCCGAACGGGTCGCGGTCGCGCTCCGGGACAATGCGGCCGAGGCCGACGACCTGCGCCGCGTGCCGGACGACTCGATCCGGCTGATGAAGGAGCAGGGCCTGTTGCGGGTCCTCCAGCCGCGCCGGGCCGGCGGCTGGGAAATGTCGATGCGCGCCCATCTCGACGTCATCGCCGCCCTGGCGGAGGGCTGCGGCTCGGCGGCCTGGGTCGCCGGCGTCGCCCATGCCCACAGCTGGATGCTCGGCCATTTCCCGGAACAGGCGCTCCAGGACGTCTACGGCGCTGACCCGACGATCATGGTCGCCGCCGTGATCGGGCCGCGCGGCCGGGCCGTGCGCCATGCCGACGGCAGCCACACGCTGGAGGGCTTCTGGCCCTTCGGCTCCGGCTGCCATCATGCCGACTGGCTGATCCTCGGCGCCGAGGTCTTCGACGAAGCCGGCGAGTTCATCGAACCGGGCGATGTCGTCGTGCCGGCCGGCGATGTCACGATCCGCGACGACTGGCATGTCGCCGGCCTCCAGGGCACCGGCAGCAATTCGCTGACCTGCAAGGGGCTCGACATCCCGGCGCACCGGTTCCTCTCGATGCCGAAGCTGTTCGATCTCGATACGCCGGGCCTGGAGGGTTATGACGGCTGGCTCTACCGGGCGGAGGCCGTGCCGGTGCTCGCGCTGTGCATTACCGGCAGCGCGCTCGGCATCGTCCGGGCCGCGCTGCCGGAATATCTGCGCATCGTGCCCGGCAAGGCGCTCGCCTACACCCACTATACGGCGGAGGAATTCGTCGGCACCCAGATCAATCTCGCCGGGGCCGCGACCCTGATCGACTGCGCCCACTTCCTGTTGTACCGGATCGCCGACGATATCGACCGCTACGCGAAAGCCGGCGACCGGATGCCGATGGAAATGCGCGGCCGGATCCGCATGGACTGCGCCCAGGGCGTGCGCTTTTGCATGGAGGCGGTGGACAAGCTGTTCCACACCGCCGGCGCCTCGGGCCTGTCGCTCAAGGGCTCGTTGCAGCGCGCCTGGCGCAACCTGCACGCCGTCAACATGCACGGCCTGCTGGCCTACGACACCAGCGCGGAACTCTACGGCCGGACGCTGTTCGGCCTGGAGCCGAATACCGAGATTATCTGAGCGGCGGAGATACGCCCCCTGCAGCGGGCTCAGCAAGGCGCACGCACCCGATCGATCCGGTTGCCGAACCTGCAATACGCAGGATCCTCCCGTTGGCATTTCGCCGAATTTCCGGATCGCTGCTTCGACGGCCGCCGATTTCCCCCGACTCTCCTCAGGCTGCCGGTTGTCCGACAGCGGCGCGGCGGCGCTCGTCGTCCACAAACAGCACATAATAGAGGACAGGCGCCGCCACCAACGTCAGGAGGGAGGCAAAGGCCAGTCCGCTCATGATGGTTATCGCCATCGAAACGAAAAAAGCGTCGGTCAGCAGTGGCGTCATGCCGAGGATCGTGGTGACCGTCGCCAGAATGACCGGGCGCAGGCGCGATGTGCAGGCACGCACGATGGTTTCCTTCAGCGCCTTACCCTCGCGGCGGACGAGGTCGATTTCCTCGACCAGAACGATGCCGTTCTTGATTAGCATCCCGGAGAGGCTGAGCAGCCCGAGCAAGGCGGTGAAGCTGAAGGGCGCACCGGTTCCGAGGAGCCCGATCACGACCCCGTTCACCGCCATCGGAACCAGCAGCCAGACGATGAGCGGCTGGCGCAGGGCGTTGAACAGGAGGATCGAGATCAGCACCATGACGATGAAACTCAGAGGCAACTGTCGTGCAAGACCGGACTGCGCATTGCCCGAGGCCTCGAATTCGCCGCCCCACGACATCCGGTAGCCCGGGGGAAGCGGCATGTCCTCGACCGTCTCGCGGATCGCGGCGTGAATTTCGGCGGCGGTTCTGCCGGGCGGGATATCGGCCGACACCGTCAGGGTCGGCAAGCGGTCCCGGCGGCGAACCAGTGTGTTCTGTGCCTCGTAGGCAAAGCCATCGATTACCTGCCCGATCGGCACGAAGGCGCCGGCCGTGGCGGAATGGACCATCTGATCGCCCAGCCCGATCCCGGAAGCACGGGGCATCCGCACCACGATCGGGATCAGCCGCTCGCCGTCCCGATACACCCCGGCGCGGATGCCTTCGGTGGCGAATTTGAGCGTCGACGCGATGTCCTCGCGCGCAATTCCTGCGGTTTGCGCCCGGGCGCTGGCGTAGACGGGCGAGATAACCAGCTCCTGTTCGCGCCAGTCGGTCCTGAGATAGATCAGATCGTCCGATGCGGCCGCCATCCGGGCGATCGCCTCCTGTCCGAGACTGCGGAGAACCTTCGGATCGCTGCCGGAAAAGCGGACCGCGATCGGATCGCCTCCGCCCGGGCCGAACACCAGACGTTTGGTACGGAACTCGCCCTCCGGGAAGCTGCTGCGGCCGAACGCCTCCAGATCGGCCTGCAATGCCGGGATCCCGTCGAGGCTTCGGGTGCGGACAATGAGGTGTCCATAGCTCGGATTCGTCTTCCCGGCCGAATAGGTCAAAACGAAACGCGCCGCACCCTTGCCGACGAAAGTGGCGACGGACTCGACCTCCTCGCGTTTGGCAAGCCAGGCCTCGACTTTCGCAAGGTCCCCGGACACGCGATGGATGCCGGTGCCCTGGGGCAGCTTGTAGTGAACGAAGAAGATGGGCGTGTTGGAATCCGGAAAGAACTGCTGCCTGACCTGGGTAAACCCGAACATGGAAGCCGCCGTCAGGGCGATCAGGGCGGCGAGGATCGGCCAGCGCATTTTCAGGGCGCCGCGCAGAAGCGCGCCGTAAGCCCGGTATGGAAGACTGCCGTAGGCGACGGTTTCCGCGCCGCTGCCCCGCTTGAAAAGATAGTGGCCCAGCAGCGGCGTTACGGTCACCGCAAGCACCCAGGAAAGCAGGAGAGAAATACCGATCACGGCGAAAAGGGAAAACAGGAACTCGCCGGTCGAGTCCGGACTGAGGCCGATTCCCGCGAACGCCATGATGCCGATAACGGTGGCGCCGAGCAGCGGAATTTGCGTTCTGGAGGCCGCCTCGTCGGCCGCATCGCGCGAGGACCTGCCCCGCAGCATGGCGATCTGCATGCCCTCGGCGACCACGATGGCGTTATCCACCAGCATCCCCATCGCGATAATCAGCCCGCCGAGGGAAATACGCTCCATTTCAATGGAGAAGAGCATCATGAAAAGAAACGTGCCGACGACCGTCAGGAGAAGCGTCGATCCGACGACCACGCCGGCGCGCAACCCCATGAACAGGGCAAGCACGATCGTCACGATGCCGACGGACATCGCCAAATTGACGAGGAAATCGTTCGACGCCTCCTCGACCACCCGGTGTTGCCGGTAGATCGGGTGCAATTCGACGCCGACGGGAATGTCCCGCCGGAGTTCGGCGAAACGCTGTTCCACCCGCTTGCCGACGGCCACGATATTCTCGGTTGCGAGGCCTGCTACCCCGATCGTGAAGGCTTCGACGCCATCGAACCGGACGATCAGGCCGGGATCGGATTGCCGTCCGCGGCTGACCTCGGCAATATCTATAAGATTGATCGTTTCGCCGCCCACGCCGATCGAAAGTCCTGCAATCTCCGAAACGGTATCCGATCCGGCGGGCGCAGCGATGCGCGCCGTATCGGTCGATCCGGCGTCGACCACGGAATTGGCGTTGGCGATCGCTGCGGCGATGGCTTGCGGCGGGACGTTCAGATTGACGGCAAGGGCAAGCTTCGGCTCGATGAAAATCGCTTCTTCCGGGAGCCCCCCGACGCCGACATCGGCAACGCCGTCGACCGCGAGCAGTTCGCGCCGGAGGAAGGCGGCCAGCCGGTGCTTCTCCGCATCGGTAAAGCCCTCGGCGGTGACGGCGTAATAGAGGCCGAACACATCGCCGAAACTGTCATTCACCCGGGGGGAGCCGACTCCCGGCGGCAATCGCGACGCTGCATCCCCGACCCTTGCCCGAAGTTTCGTCCAGATCGCCGGAAGCTCGGACCCGCCGAACTCCGATTCGATATGGACCTCGATCTGGGATACTCCGGGCCGGTTGATCGATGCGATCCGGTCGATCTCCCCCATCTTCTGAAGGGCCGATTCCAGCGGTTCGGACACTTCCTCGGCGACCTGCTGCGCCGACGCCCCGAGGTAACGGGTCTCGATAACCGCCTGCTTGATCGTGAAGGCCGGATCTTCCAGCCGTCCGAGGGAAAGGAAACCCCAGAGCCCGCCGGCCAGGCAAATCAGGATGATGAGCCAGGTTGGAAGGGGCCTTTCGATGCTGCCGCGCGCGATCCTCATGGCGCGGCGCTCAGTTCGATAGCCCCCGGAACCGGCGCACCCTGGCGCCGTCTTTCAGGACATTGACCCCGGCCGCGACGATTTCTTCGCCGATCTTCAGACCTTCGATCACCTGGAATTCGCCGTGTCTACCGACCGCGAGCTTTCCCCGCCTCGCCGCGACAACGCCCTCGTCGCCCTGAGCCGCGCGAAAGACCATCACCGAGGTCGAGCCGTCGGCGGCAACGGCCACGGCAGACGCTGGGAGGACAATCCGCGAACGTGGGCGCCGCAGGGTCGCCAGAATCGTGACGGAGGAGCCGGGGAGGATGTTGAGTCCCTCGGGCGGGGCCATTCCCAAAGTCACCCGGAAGGTCTGGCCGATTCGGGAGGTCTCGGCGTTGAACTCCCGTACCTCGACCGGAAATAGCGTCTTGCCGGCGGGGAAGCGCGCGGCAATCGTGACATCCGGATCGCGGCCCGCACGCTGGAACAGAACCTCCGGGACTTCGATCTCGATCCGGATTTCCGACATGTCGTGGAGGCGGACGACCGGGGTCCCCGCATTGACTGTCGTGAACCTGGCGACGCTGCGGCGCGCCACAAGGGCATCGAACGGTGCGTGAAGCGTGGCGTGTTTCAGGGAATACTCCGCGTTGCGCAGGGCGATTTTGGCCAATCCGGCTTCGGTCGTTGCGTCTTCGACGCTGACCTGGCTGACCGTTTTCCCTTCCAGCCTTTTCAAACGCTCCGCGCGTCTGCGAGCCCGGTCCCATTGCAGGCGCGCCTGCTCCAGGGACAGTTTGAACGGCTCGAGATCGAGCTGGGCAATCATGTCGCCGGCAGGAACGATCCGACCCTCGATCGCCGGAAACTTCACGATCTGGCCTGCTGTCTGGAAGGCGAGGTCGACGGTCTGCTTTGCGGTCACCTTGCCGAAAAACTGCCGCGCGACGTGCGTCGAAGGGGCCTCGATTGCGATCAGCTTCACAGGCCGCAGAATTTCCTCGGCCAAGGCCGGAGCGGCGTTCGTTGCCAGCGCGACAGCGAGGACGGTCAGGAAACGCGTCATGCAGGATTCATCCGGGCTGTGGCGAGCTATCCCGACGTTCGGACTTCAATACATCCAACATTTGCGGAACGCAATTTCCCGCTGCAACCGCGTTCCGGCGGACGAAGCCCCGCTTTCCCGGTCCACGCACCGCCGCGCTTCGATCGGCATTGAAGATCGACCCCAGTCCGGGGCGTATCGAGGGACGCCCACCGCCGCGATAGCCGTTGCGGCTCCAGTCGAAACGGACAGGTCAAAACGGACAGGTCAAAACGGACAGGCCTTGGCGGCCGGCTATGTCTTGTCGAAGCGGATGTCCTGCTTGTTCAGGAAGGCCTCGATGCCGCGGCGCGCCTCTTCGCTGGTCTGCGACAGGGCGGCGGCGACGGATTCGGCGAAACTGCCGGCCATCCGGTCCATATCGGCGATGCGCGGCAGGGCGTTGATCATCATGTAGTTGCTGATCTTCGCGTTACCGGCGATGTCGTCGGCCAGCGCCATCGCCTTGTCGAAGGCCGTCCCGGCCGGTTCGATATAGTGGCTGAGACCGAGGCGCAGCCCGTGTTCCGCGTCGTAGCGCCGCCCGGTCAGCATCATCTCGCGCATCCGGTCGAAGCCGATTATGCGCTGAACCCGCACGCTGGCGCCGCCGCCGACATAGATGCCGCGCCGCCCTTCCGGCAACTGGTAGAAGGCCGAGGGCTCGGAGACCCGGACATGGCAGGCCGTGGCGATCTCCAGCCCGCCGCCGATCACGCCGCCCTGCATCGCCGCCACCACGGGCACCGAACCGAATTCCAGCAGGTCCAGCGTCTCGTGCCAGAAGCGCGAATGCAGCACGCCGTCGAACGGCGGACGCTCCTTGTGCTCGGCGAGGTCGAGGCCGGCGCAGAAATGGTTGCCGGCGCCGCGCATCACGATGGCGCTGGTTTCCTGCGGATCGAGCGCGTCGACGAAGGCGCGGACGTCGCGGATCAGCCCGTCGCAGACCGCGTTGCGCTTCTCCTCCCGGTCCAGGGTCAGGACCGCGATCCGGCCCTGCCGGGAAACGGTGACATAGTCGGTGGCGTAAACCTGTTCCATCGGCCGTCCGCTCGCTGCGTAGCTGGTTCCGGGCACAGGCTATAGACAAAGCCGCGGCAGGTGAGAAGGGGCGACACTCCGGAACGGGGCTTCGTAACGGGATTTCCGGGCGGGGCTTCGGGACGCAGGGCTTTGGGCTGCTCCCCGCCCGCGCCACGGGCTAAAATGGCCGAACCCAACCGCCGCAGGAGCCTCCGGCCCATGACCGAATCCGGGACCAGCCGCCATATCCGCCTCGAGACCATCGGGGCCGTTGCCCATCTCATTCTCGACCGGCCGGAGAAGCGCAATGCGCTCAACCTGGAGATGTGGCAGGCGATCCCGCCGCTGGTGGCGCAGGCCGAGGCCGATCCGGCGGTCAAGGTCATTATCGTGCGCGGCGTCGACCGCACGGCCTTCGCCGCCGGGGCCGACATAAGCCAGTTCCACGAGCGCTTCCGCAATCGCGACACGGCGCTGACCTACATGAACGCGGTCAACGGCGCGGCCGGTGCGCTGGCGCACTGCGCCAAGCCGGCCGTCGCCACGATCCACGGCGATTGCGTCGGCGGCGGGGTCGAGATCGCGATTGCCTGCGACCTGCGCTTCTGCAGCAGCGCGAGCCGCTTCGGCATCACGCCGGCCCGGCTCGGCATCTGCTACTCCATGGCCTCGACGCGCCGGGTCAGCCAGGCGATCGGGCCGTCGAAGACCAAGGACCTGCTGTTCACCGGCCGGCTGATCGACGCCGCGACGGCGCAGGATTGGGGCCTCGCCGACCGGGTCTGCGGCCCGGACGCGCTCGACGGTGAGACCGCTGCCTTCGTCGAGTCGATCTGCCGCAACAGCCAGTACAGCGTGCGCTTCGCCAAGCGCGCCCTGCGCGAGATCGCCGCCGGCGCGACCGAGGAGCCCGACCCGCTGCGCGAATTGCGCCTCGGCGCCTACGACGCCGGCGACCTCAAGGAAGGCATCGCCGCCTACCTGGAAAAGCGCAAGCCGGCGTTCGAGTGGAACGGGTAGGGGGCAGGGATATCTGCCGAACGAAACTACGAACGGAATTACTCAATTGTTGGTCGAAAGGGGCCCGAACAGCCAGTAGTGAACGGTGACATCGACGTCAAATGCACGGCCAGCGCAGATGCTTCCAGACGAATGTATCGGTCGACACTCAAAGTTTCGTTCAACTGCACATCTCAGTTCGTCGTAACTTTTCTCGGATTTCTTTAGATCGTCAATGTATTTTACAATACCTCTGTATTTTTCGTCCGGGCAGACTTTTGTATCTGTAAGCAGAATCATCGCTAGTCGTTCAATTTGGCCTTTCGGTTTGAAGTTCTGCATCTTTTCTACATCTTTATTGACTTTTTCGGGATACTTCTTCTTTGCATCATTGGCAAACATATCAAAACTGTACATTGCCTTGGCTTCAAGAATTAGTTTTGGAGTGCGATCAACAATAACAGCAAGATCGCCGCGACTGTAATTTCCGCTGGTCCATTCTCTTGCGATGCAAGCACATTTGTTGTCTCGATGAAGATTATACGCCAATCGATCCACGATCGGTTTTTCTATTTTCGATGTAAGCGCTAGATACGCGAGTTCGTCATTCCTGAACTCCGCACCCAAGCACTTCATTTGTTTTGCAATGCGCCTCGCCCATGACCCAGTATCCATGCCCGCTTCCAATCCTGAAAGAGTTAACGCTTATATTTATCGCAAATTGTCCGAAACTAAAATCGATCCAATCACGTTTATTCTTGAATCAATTCCAGTCATTCTTGGAGTTCTCACCCGTTCTCGCGGTGGGTACCGGCAGCCCCCGCGGCGCCCTGGCTCATCAGGCCGCGGTAGATTTCGTCGTCGCCGATGACGCCGACCATGCGGCCGTCCGCCATCATCAGGACGGGCCTTCCGGTGCAGTGGCGCAGCTCGATCGCCGTGCGCATCCTGAGGTCGGGCGCCGCTGCGCAGATCGTGTCGCCGGCGAGCGCCGAGGTATCCATCTCCGGCGAGTAGTGCCGGATCGCCGCCGGCGCCGGCTCGATGCTGGCCTCGTCGGGCGCGCCCTGCGCGTTCAGCCGGAGCCGGTTGAGGCCGGACCAGTCGAGCAGCAGCGTCTCGCCGTCGCGCTTGATGTCGGCGACCGGTGTCATCAGCGAGCCGCAGCGCAGCACGTTGAGCGCGTCCATATGGGCGATGAACTCGGCGACATAGGCGTTGGCCGGATTGAGGACGATCTCCTCGGGCTCGCCGAACTGGACGATCCGGCCCGCCTCCATGATCGCGATATGCTTGCCGAGCTTGAGCGCCTCGTTGAGATCGTGGCTGACGAACAGGATGGTCTTGCCGAGCCGGCGCTGAAGATCGAGCAGTTCGTCCTGGAGATGCTCGCGGATCAGCGGGTCGAGGGCCGAGAAGGGCTCGTCCATCAGCAGGATGTCCGAATCCGTCGCGAGCGCCCGGGCGAGGCCGACGCGCTGCTGCATGCCGCCGGAGAGCTCGTGGACGAACTTGTCGCCCCAGCGGTCGAGATCGACCAGCTTGAGCTTCTCCGCAACGATGGCGTCGCGCTCGGCCCGGTTGCCGCCGCGCAGTTCGAGACCGAAGCTGACATTCTCGTGCACCGTGCGCCAGGGCAGCAGGGCGAACTGCTGGAACACCATGGCGATGCGCTCCATGCGCATCCGGCGCAGGGTGGCGGCGTCGCAGAGGGCCATGTCGAGCGCGCCCGCGCCGTCCTGCACCAGCACCCGGCCGCGGGTGACGCGGCACAGGCCGTTGACGGCGCGCATGAGCGTCGACTTGCCGGAGCCGGACAGGCCCATCAGCACGCAGATTTCGCCTTCCCGGACGGCGAGCGAGGCCCCGGCGACGCCGAGCACCGCGCCCGTCGCGTCCTGGATATCCTGCCGCCCGGCGCCGCCGTCGAGCATCTGCAGGGCGGTGCGCCGGTCGCCGCCGAACAGGATGTCGACATCCTTCAGTTCGATCGCGTGAATGGTTCAGCCCCGACGATTGCCGCCGCCGCGCTGCTTGCAGATGCGGTCGAGCAGGATGGCGACGATGACGATGGCGAGCCCGGCCTCGAAGCCCTTGGCGATGTTGACCGTGTTGAGCGCGCGCAGCACCGGGACGCCGAGGCCCGGCGCGCCGACCATCGCCGCGATCACGACCATGGACAAGCTGAGCATGATGCACTGGGTGACGCCGGCCATGATGGTCGGCATGGCGTGGGGCAGCTCGACCTTCCAGAGCAGCTGGCGCCGGGTCGCGCCGAAGGCCTCGCCGGCCTCGACCAGCGGTCGCGGCACGCTGGAGACGCCGAGATGGGTGAGGCGGATCGGGGCGGGAATCGCGAAGATCACCGTCGAGATCAGGCCCGGCACCATGCCCAGGCCGAACATGATCATGGTCGGGATCAGGTAGACGAAGGTCGGGATGGTCTGCATCAGGTCCAGCACCGGGCGGATGGCGTTGTAGAGCCAGGGCCGGTGCGCCGCCGCGATGCCGACCGGCACGCCGACGACGATGCAGATCACGGTGGAGAACAGGATCAGGGTGAGCGTCTGGACCGTATTTTCCCAGTAGCCCAGGTTAATGACCAGCAGCAGCGGCAGCACGACCGCGACGACCAGCTTCCACGACCGGTGCAGCCAGAAGGCAAAGCCGGCGAGCACGGCCACCAGCAGCAGCGGCGGCACGGACGTGGCAAGCTCCGCCACGCCCTCGATCGTGAATTTCAGGGCATCGGACAGGTAGTCGAAGAACCAGGCCCCGTGGTCCAGCAGGAAATCCACGAAGGACTCGATCCACCTGCCGAGCGGGATCTTCCGGTCGGTCAGCCAGTCCAAGACCTACCCCGCGGCGCTGTTGGCCGTCCGGGCCGCCCTGCCGGCGATCGGCGGGGCGGCCGGACGAACCGGAATTGCCGCTAGAGGCCCAGCGCCTTGTTGACGGCGGCCATGCCGTCGCCGCCGCTCATGGTCGTCACGCCCTTGAGCCAGCCCTTCAGGATGCCGGGGTTCTTCTTGAGCCATGCCGTCGCCGCCTTCTGCGGATCCTGCTTGTCCTCCAGGATCGCGGTCATGATCTCGTTTTCCATCGCCAGCGTGAAGACCAGGTTGGTCAGCAGCTTGCCGACGTTGGGGCACGCCTTGGCATAGCCCTTGCGGACGTTGGTGTAGACCTCCGCGCCGCCGAAATTCGGCCCGAAGACATCGTCGCCGCCGGCGAGATAGGCCATGTCGAACTTGGCGTTCATCGGATGCGGCTCCCAGCCCAGGAACACGATCCACTGCTTCTTGCGGTTGGCGCGCACGACCTGGGCCAGCATGCCCTGTTCGCTCGATTCGACCACCTTGAAGCCCTTCAGGCCGAAGGTGTTCTTGTCGATCATGCTCTGGATCAGGCGGTTGCCGTCGTTGCCCGGCTCGATGCCGTAGATCTTGCCTTCGAGCTGCTTGCTGTACTTGGCGATGTCGGCGAAGCCCTTGATGCCGCCGTCGGCCGCCAGCTTGTTGACCGCCAGGGTGTATTTCGCCCCGGTCAGGTTCTTTGCGATAGTCTCGACCGAGCCGTCCTCGCGATACTTCTTGATGTCGCCTTCCATGGTCGGCATCCAGTTGCCGAGGAAGACGTCGATATCGCCGCTGCTGAGGCCCTTGTAGGTGACCGGCACCGACAGCACCTTCGCGCTCGGATTGTAGCCGAGCGCCTTGAGCACGACCGAGGTCGCCGCGGTGGTCGAGGTGATGTCCGTCCATCCCACGTCGGAGAAGCGGACATTCTTGCACGATGCGGGATCGGCCGCCCAGCCGGCGGTCGAAATCAGCATGGCGGAGACGGCGCCCAATGCCGCCAGTCGCACATGTCTTGTCATGGTAATTTCCTCCGATTACGGTCCCCGATTCGCGCTCCCTGACGGCGTTTCGGGGGGCGGTACGGCTAGCACGGTGGCCATATTGCCGCAATAGGCGGTGCGGCGGGATATCCCGATGAGCGAAAACCGGACCTTTGACTATATCGTGATCGGCGCCGGCTCGGCCGGCTGCGTGCTCGCCAACCGGCTGACCGAGGACGGCGACGCGAGCGTGCTGCTGCTCGAAGCCGGCGGCAGCGACCGCAGCATCTTCCTCCAGATGCCGACGGCGCTCGCCATCGCCCAGGGCCGCCGGCGCTATAACTGGTCGTACCGGACGGAGCCCGAGCCGCATCTGGGCGGGCGGCGCCTGCACTGCCCGCGCGGCCGGGTGATCGGCGGTTCCTCCTCCATCAACGGCATGGCCTATGTCCGCGGCAACGCCCTGGACTACGACGGCTGGGCCGAGGGCGGCGCGCCCGGCTGGTCCTATGCCGAGGTGCTGCCCTATTTCCGCAAGGCCGAGACGTTCGCCGCCGGCGGCGACGACTACCGCGGCGCGTCCGGCCCGCTCAACACCACGCGCGGGACCCTGGCCAACCCGCTCTACGAAGCCTTTATCGAGGCCGGCGAACAGGCCGGCTACGGCCGCACCGCCGACATGAACGGCTATCGCCAGGAAGGCTTCGGGCCGATGGACATGACGGTCCACCGCGGCCGGCGCTGGAGCACGGCGAACGCCTACCTGAAACCCGCGCGCGGTCGCGCCGGCCTGGAAGTCGCGAGCGGCGCCTTCGCGACCCGCCTGCTGCTCGACGGCCGGCGGGCGCGCGGCGTCGAATACCGGCAGGGCGATACGGTGCGCACCGCCCATGCCCGTCGCGAGGTCGTCCTGAGCGGCGGGCCGATCAACGCGCCGCAGCTTCTCATGCTCTCCGGCATCGGCCCGGCCGCGCACCTGCAGGAGCGCGGCATCGGGGTCGTCCACGACCTGCCCGGCGTCGGCGGCAATCTCCAGGACCATCTGGAACTCTATCTCCAGCACGCCTGCACGCAGCCGATCACGCTCCATTCGGCGACCGGCCTGCTGGCGCGGGCCCTGATCGGCATGCGCTGGATCGCGTTCAAGTCCGGCCTCGGCGCGACCAACCATTTCGAGGCCGGCGGCTTCATCCGCTCGCGCCCGGGCGTGCGCTGGCCCGACATCCAGTACCACTTCCTGCCGCTCGCGGCGTCCTACGACATGAAAAGCCGGGTGCGCTGCCACGGCTACCAGGCCCATGCCGGGCCGATGCGCTCCAAATCGCGCGGCACGGTCCGCCTCGCCTCGGCCGATCCGCGCGACGCGCCGGAAGTGCGCTTCGACTATATGAGCCACGAGGACGACTGGACGGAGATGCGCGCCTGCGTCCGCCTGACCCGGGAGATATTCGCCCAGCCGGCCTTCGACCCCTATCGCGGCGACGAGCTGGCGCCCGGCCCGGCGGTGCGGAGCGACGACGAGATCGACGCCTTCGTGCGCGAGACCGTCGAGAGCGCCTACCACCCCTGCGGCACCTGCCGGATGGGCACGGACGCGGACGCGGCGGGGGCGGCGGCGGTCGTCGATCCGCACTTGCGGGTGCACGGGATGGCGGGACTGCGCGTGGTCGACAGCTCGATCATGCCGGCGATCCCGACCGGCAACCTCAACGCGCCGACGATCATGCTCGCCGAGAAGGCCGCCGACGCGATCCGCGGCCGCGACCCCCTGCCG
>FZLR01000248.1 GCA_900197615.1 Rhodospirillaceae bacterium Spongia-Bin9 | reverse complement strand
GACGATAGGAAATCGTTATGTGATTCTCCCCCCATTGGATCGGTCCAGCCCTGGGCTCAGCAATGAGGAGGGAAAGCGCCTCGCATCGGCGCTCTCGGCCAGGCGCGAGGCTTTGCGCGAGGACCGGGATGTCAGGGCCTATGGCGCCGGCAAGTGGACCCGCACCCCGATCGACGCGACCCGGAGCCGGGAGCATCCGCCGAACCCGGACTGGGACGGCAACCGCTGGCCGCCGGTCAACACCATCGACCCGGACCTCGAGCGCAAGATCGCCGCCCGCTGGCGCGACTACGGCATCGGCGTGCCCTATCTCGACGACGCCAAGCGTGAACGGCTGACGCTGGAAGAGACTCGCAAGGTGCTGAAGGATTTGTAGGCGCGCGTAAACGCATCGGCCGACCAGCAGTATATCCGGCGGCATCTCGAATGCCGGAACGACGCCGTTCTGCAGGGCGGGCTCCGCGGAGTATGCAGGTCGCCCGCGCCGACCGGTTGGCCAGTAGCTGAATCTCGAATCATTGCAGCGGTACCTTTGCCGGCCGCTTGCCGTCGATGCATTGTGTCAGGTGTCGACCCGATCTCCGATTGCATATCGGCACGGATTCGGAGCGACGCGTTTATCTCGAACTTTTGAATTTCTATTGTCTCGATGCTTTTTTGACAACGGGGCGGTCCGAATTCGATGCTACCGAATGGTTCGAATATACGTATAAGATGTTCATTCAAAGCAGCGACTTCTGATTTGGGGGACGGGGATCGTCGATCGACAAGAAAATCAAAATCAAGCTAGAGCATCGTAAATTTGAAATTTAGTTTTGTATTGGAATTGATTGCAATTCATGATTTTTCTTCGATGGTCGATAGAGATACCAAATACGTTTACTACAATGTCCCATCCGGAACACGATTAAATGAATCATGTCAATGCAATATTAGCGAATTTCCTATGGGGAATGGTGCCTGCTTACTATTTTGTTGTACGTTCCGTAGATCCGCTTCGGATGACAGCATATCGATTTGTGTTTACGTTCCTTCTGCTCCTATTGATCGGTATCTTGCTACGAAAAAGTTATACTCTCCATTTTCTCCGTCAGTCATTAATTCCCGCGGGCTTGCTGACCATCAACGCATACGTTTACCTGGTGGCGGTAATGGGCGGTCATGTGCTGGAAGCAGCCTATGGATACCTTATGGCCCCGATCCTGACAATTGTCCTGGGCCGTTTAATTTTGCTCGAACCTCTTTCCGTCAACCAGTGGACCGGCACTATCGTTTGCCTTGCCGCGATAGTCTTCTACGCTGCGATGGCATATACTCTTCCCTGGTTCGGATTCGGTATTGCACTACCATTTGCTCTGTATCTGATTTGGCATAGACAAAAGGGTTCACTATCTTCGATAGAGGCACTCAAGCACGAATCTCTAGTCATGCTTATTGTACCGTTTTCGTTGTTTGCATTTTTCGGCAGTGAACTGGAAGCACTGGTACTGTTTGAACTGGGAGGTGAACTAGGAATCGTTATCGTTGCATCCGGACTAGTTACCGTTGTGCCGCTTGCTCTATATGTTAATTCCTGTATCGGGCCGTCAATCATTTATCTTGGAGCATATCAGTTTATTGCGCCTATCGTATCGGCACTGGTCGCGATTTTTCTGTTCGAAGAGACAATGACTATGGCCAAAGCTATAACCGGTACAGGGTTGCTCATTGGACTTGCATTTGTAACTCTTCCTATCGGAAGTTACTTCGAAGGAAAGACTCGATCCACGAACTGAATACCCTGAAAAATATTCAAATGAATTTCGTGGTATGACCGATCGATGTGGGAAGAAACCCGCAAGGTGCTGAAGGACCTGTAGGATTCGGAAATTTGCGGTGCAGGGGTCCGGCGGAGGAACCCGCTTTGCCGGCCGGAAAGGCTCGCTTTCGCAACGCCGGGGTCCCCGTCACGGCCGGCGCACGGGGGGAGCGCGTTATTCCGCGATCCGTCGGAACCGGTGCTGCGCACAATAACGCTTGACATTCGCTTGGAGAACAATATATGAACAAAGGCTTGTTCGTTGGAGCGGCACGGCGGCAGAATGGCGGGGGCCAAGCGACAGGACCGTTCGAGACCGCGCCGGAAAGCGTGACGGGCATCGAGTTGCAACCGGCCATGACAAAACATGACGTTTCCTCTCCTCTCTTCGCCCGTCATTTCGACCGGAGCGGTTCGAAGAACTGCGGAGTGGAGAAATCTTTCAACCGCGGTGCCAGGTCCATGGCGTCGCGCTGGAAAGATTTCTCCGCTTCGCGGCTGCGCCGCTCCGGTCGAAATG
>FZLR01000075.1 GCA_900197615.1 Rhodospirillaceae bacterium Spongia-Bin9 | reverse complement strand
GGGAACGGGGACGAAACCGGAGGCCGTTCGAAACGGGAATATTAATCGATAAAACGGTGGAGTCGACAGGTACGCCGCGGCGGTGATAATATTGCGCCATGATCGTCAATCTTGCCGGCTTCGCTGCGCTCGGCGCCATGTTGCTCACGCTGTTTGCGTGGCTGCGCCACGATAATCGTGCGCTGCGCGCCGAGATGCGCGCCGAAATCAAGGAACTTCGCGCCGAAATGAACGCCCGCTTCGAGAAGCAGAGCGAAGAGATGAACGCCCGCTTCGAGAAGCAGAGCGATGAAATGAACACCCGATTCGGGAAACAGGGCGAAGAGATCGGCCAGTTGCGCGAGCGGTCGGCGCGCATTGAGGGTCTGTTGCAGGCAGACATTCTACGTGGCAAAAGGGGCGCCGCGCCGGAACCGCCCCAACCCGAAGCCGCCTGAACCCGCCCGAACCCGCCCGAACCAGCTGGCGGCGCCGAACCGGTTTCCGCAATCGGGCGTTATCCTGCGGCCAGCCCGGCGAGAATCTTCAGGATGATCCTGACGCCGCGCATGCGGGCGGCGGCATCGTTCCAGTTGCGGCGGAAGAGCAGCGTCTGGTCCGGCCGCAAGGTCACTGTGCCGCTCTCCCGGGCAATGTAACCGACTAGGGCTTCGGGATCGGGGAAGCGGTCCTCTTGGAAGGCCAGCACGGCGCCTTTCGGTCCGGCATCGATCTTCGCGACATGGGCAGCGCGGCAGAGCTGCTTGATCGATACGGTCTCGATCAGGTTCTCCGCCTCCGGCGGCATCGTGCCGAACCGGTCGACCAGTTCGGCAGCGAAGGCGTCCAGATCGCCCGGATCGTCCAGGTCGGAAACCCGGCGGTACAGGGCGAGCCGCGCCGCCAGATCGGGGACATAGCTCTCCGGAATCAGCACCGAGGCGCCAAGCGCGATCTGCGGCGACCAGCGCTCCGCCGCCGGCGCATCGCCGCCGCCGGCCTTGGCCTCTGCAACGGCTTCCTCCAGCATCTGCTGATACAGCTCTATCCCGACTTCGCGGACATGGCCCGACTGCTCATCGCCCAGCAGGTTGCCGGCGCCGCGGATATCCATATCGTGGCTGGCCAGCGAAAAGCCGGCGCCCAGCGTGTCGAGGGTCTGCATGACCTCCAGCCGTTTCAGCGCCGTACCCGCGATTTTGCGATCCTCCGGCAGCGTCAGATAGGCGTAGGCGCGGGTCTTCGAGCGCCCGACCCGGCCGCGCAACTGATAGAGCTGGGCCAGCCCGAACCGGTCGGCGCGGTGCAGGACGATCGTGTTGACGGTCGGGATATCGAGGCCGGATTCGATGATGTTGGTCGATAGCAGGATGCGCACCTCGCCATCGTAGAACCGCTCCATGACGGCTTCCAGATCGGCCGGCGCCATTTGTCCGTGCGCCACGGCATAGCGCGCGCCCGGCGCCAGGCGCTTCACCCGCTCGGCCAGGCGTTCGAGATCGCGAATGCGCGGGCAGACCCAGAAGACCTGACCGCCGCGCAGCAGCTCGCGCCGGATCGCCTCCTCGATGACCACGGGATCGTAGGGCAGGACGAAGGTGCGCACGGCGAGCCGGTCGACCGGCGGCGTCGCGATCAGGCTGAGATCGCGCACGCCGGCGAGCGCGAGTTGCAGGGTCCGCGGGATCGGCGTGGCCGTCAGGGTCAGCACATGGACATCGGCGCGCAACTCTTTCAGCCGCTCTTTCTGCGCGACGCCGAAATGCTGCTCCTCGTCCACGACCACGAGGCCGAGCGACCGGAACCGCACCGACTTGCCGAGCAGCGCATGGGTGCCGACGACAATGTCGAGCGTCCCCGCCTCCAGGTCCTTGCGGACCCGCGCCGCGTCGCCGGCGGCGACGAGGCGGGAAAGCTGGCCCACCCGCACCGGAAATCCCGCGAACCGTTCCCGGAAAGTCTGGAAATGCTGGCGCGCCAGCAGCGTCGTCGGCACCACGACGGCGACCTGCAATCCGGACATGACCGACGCGAAAGCGGCGCGCAGGGCAACCTCCGTCTTGCCGAAGCCGACATCGCCGCACACCAGGCGGTCCATCGGCTTGCCGGAGGCGAGATCGGCCATCGTCTCGTCGATGGCGCGGTTCTGGTCGTCGGTCTCGGTAAACGGAAAGCGCGCGGCGAACTCGTCGGTCGAACCTTCCTCTCCGTCTACCACCGGCGCCTTGCGCAGTTCGCGCTGGGCGGCAATGGCGATCAGTTGCCCGGCCATCGCCGCGATCCGGTCCTTGACCCTGGACTTGCGCGCCTGCCAGGCGGCGGCACCCAGCCGGTCGAGCACCGCGGTTTCGGAATCGCTGCCGAAGCGCGACAGCACCTCCATATTCTCCGCCGGCACGAAGAGCGTGTCGCCGCCCTGGTAGGTCAGGCGCAGGCAATCGTGGTCCGCGTCGGCGGCCGTGACGGTCTCCAGCCCTTCGTAGCGGCCGAGGCCATGGTCCCGATGAACGACCAGATCGCCTTCGTTCAGCGCCGATAATTCGGTCAAAAAGGCTTCGGTCCTGCGATCGCGCCGGGTTCGGCCGCGCAGCCGGTCGCCGAAAATGTCCTGTTCGGTAACGACGGCCAGATCGTCGGTCTCGAAGCCGCGATCGAGTTCGGCGACCGTCAGGAACAGGCCTTTCGGCTGGCCCTCCCACCGGTCGATCTTCACGGGCGAAAGGCGGCCGGCTTCTTTCAGCAAGTGGGCCAGCCGGTCGCCGGAACCGTCGCTGTTGGCGACCAGCACGACCGGCCGGCCCGAACGCCGGACCGCTTCGATATGCCGGCACACCGCCTCCGCGACCGGGATGCTCTCGATCGCGCGGGCATCGGCGAAATTGCGCCCTGCCCGACCGGCGGACAGACCGGCGGACAGACCGGCGATCGCCGGAGGCTCGGCCCCTTCCGGCGCAGCGAAAGGCGAAAAGGTCAGCGCCTCGCGCTGCCGCAGCAGGCCGGCCCATTCGGCTGCATCCAGAAAGAAACGGTCCGGCGGGACAGGCTTGTAAACGAATTGCCCGCCTGCCTTCGGCGCATCCACCATATGACTGCGGCGCGCCTCGAAATAGTCGGCAATCGTGTCGAGGCGGTTGGCCACGGCGTCATCCGTCTGGAAATCCAGCGTGACCCGCGCCTCGGGCGCATAGTCGAACAGCGCCGCCATCCGGTCGTAGAACAGCGGCAGCCAGTGTTCCATGCCGGGGAAGACCTGGCCGGCCGAGATCGCCTCGTACAGCGGGTCGCGGGTCGGGTCGCCGGGAAACGCGGCGCGGTAGGATTCGCGGAAGCGGGTCGTCCGCCCGCCGGTCAGCACCAGCTCGGACACCGGCCGCAGGACGACCCGGCCGCTCGCCCGGATCGTGCGCTGGGACATCGGATCGAAACGCCGGATCGATTCGAGATCGTCGCCGAAGAAATCGAGCCGCACGGCATAGTCCAGGCCGGGCGGGTAAACGTCCAGCAGGCCTCCGCGCAGGGCATATTCGCCGGGCTCGCGCGCCGTGCCGACCCGGCGGTAGCCTTGCCGGCGCAGATAGCGCAGCACCGCCTCCATCGGCGTGCGCCGGCCCTTCTGCAAAGCGACGAGCGATTTGTGGAAGGCTTCCGGCGGCGGCACGCGCTGCAGGGCGGCGCTCACCGTCGTTACGATCAGCCGGGGCTTGCCGCCGCTGCGCCCCGCCAGCCGCGCCAGGGTCGAGGCGCGGGCAGCGAGGATTTCAGCGTTGGGCGAAGCCCGGTCGTAGGGCAGGCAATCCCAGGCCGGGAAGGCCAGCACCGCGGCGTCCGGCCGGAAGAACCCGACCAGCGACGCGATCTGGCTGAGGCGGCGATCGTCAGCCGCGACGTGGATGACATCGCCCTCGGCCGCCAGCGCTGCCAGAATCCGGGCATCGACGCCCGAAGGCGCACCGTAGAGAACGGCGGCGCGTTCGGCGCCCTGTTCCTGCACGGCCTCGGCGTCAGGCATGGCGCGAACCGTGGAAGGCAATCACATCGCGCAGAACCCCCGTGTCGTACGCCGCTTCCGGCGCTTCGCGACCGACGATCCAGCCGTAGACATCGGGATCGGGCGCCATCAGCAATTCCTCGTATTGCGCCAACTCGCCGGCGCCGTAGCCACCGAGCCGGGCGTCTGCAAAGGGTCCGAACAACAGGTCGAGCTCCCTGGTGCCGCGGTGCCACGAGCGGAACGACAGCCGCCGGCGCCACGTCTCGATGTTTTTGTTATGTTCGGGCATAGGTACGAACGTAGCGAGGAAGACAGCCGCAGCACACCGGCCGCGCGCTGGCGGGGGCACTTTCGGGCCAATGGCGCCACAATTCAAGACTGGCGCGAGAGCGCAGGGGCCGCGTCCCCAGGCGTGGTGTCGGAGCTTAGACTTCCGCTGGTAGCAGTGGATAAGTGGCCCGCCGCAGCGACCGCGCCCCGGTTCAGGCGCCTTCCAGGTCGAGAACGGGTATGTCCATCGCCCGTGCGGCGGCGTTCATGCGGCGGTCGTAGCTGGCAAGCGTCACCGTTTGGCCGAGGGCGCGCAGATATACGCACGAAGCCAGATGCAGGGCATCCAGCGTTCGTACCTGCGCCGATTCGGGGAACGGCTCGAGGGCGCGGGCCAGTACCGGCGGGGCAAGCTCCAGCAGCGCAAGATGCCCGATCAGGGCGCGCGCGGCCTCGCCATGGGACTCCGCCAACCTGCGCGCGTGCAGCCGGTTCCAGACCTCGTATTCCAACAATCGGCTGCTCACCGGGGATTCGGCCCACAGTCCGGTCGGCGGGCGCCGGTCTTCGACCAGCAGCCAGGCGAGCGCGACCGAGGTATCGAGATAGATCACCGGTCGCTCCGATCGGCGTCCAACTCATCCAGAATAACCTGCAGCCGGCCGACCGGTTTCGCTTCGGGCAACGGCCCCGCATCGCGCAGGGCCGGCGGCGTCAGCCAGCCGCTGCGCACAGCTTCCGCCAGCAACGCGTCGGCGAGCAGAGGGCTCCTGGTCTCCCGCGGAGGGCCGATCTCTGCCACGACCCGGTCGCGATCCGTCACCAGGACCGTTTCTCCCGATGCGGCCAGCCGCACATATTCGCTTAGGCGGCTGTTCAGAACTTTTATGCCGACCGATCTCATGCACGGAAATGTAGCTACTTATAGCGACTTATTCAAGTGGCGCTTTTCCGATACTTCGGGCCGCGGCTCGTGCCGGCGTGGCCAAAACCTGCCCGAAACGTCGAATCTCTTCTCCGCTCTTGCGCTCGCGGCTCCGGCTTCGGACACTCTCCCTCATGCGTCCGCAATCCCTTTTCCCGGTTTTCGGCGATATCGGCACGCTGCCGGGCATCGGCCCTCGGCTGACCGGGGCGGTCGAGCGGGTCGCGGGGCCGCGGATCGTCGATCTGCTCTGGACCCTGCCGACCGGGCTGGTCGACCGCCGCCATACGCCGAAAATCGCCGACGCGGCATTCGGTGAGATCGCCACCATTACGGTGCGGATCGATGCGCATGAAGCGCCGGGCGGCCCGAAACGGCCCTATCGCGTGATCTGCTCGGACGAGACCGGTTTCATGACCCTGGTTTTCTTCCATGCCAAACAGGAGTGGCTGGAAAGGACATACCCGGTCGGCGAGACCCGGGTCGTCAGCGGCCGGGTCGACGAATTCGGCGGCGGCCGGCAGATGACCCATCCGGATTTCGTCGCCACCTTGGCGGAGGCAGACGCGATCAGGACGGTCCATCCGGTCTATCCGCTCACCCAGGGATTGACGCGCACGGTTATGAAGCGGGCCGTCGACGGCGCGCTCGAACGGGCCGCGGCCTTGCCCGAATGGGCCGATACAAACCTGCTGGCGCAACGGCAATGGCCCGGCTGGCGCGAAGCGTTGCAGCGGGCGCACCGGCCGGAAAGCGGGCCGGACCTGCTGCCCGATGCCCCGGCGCGGGCGCGCCTCGCCTACGATGAACTGCTGGCGACCCAATTGGCGCTGCTGCTGGTGCGGCAGCGTCAGCGGCGCATCGAGGGCCGCGTCCAGGACGGCGACGGCCGCCTGCGGGCGAAAATTGCAGGCGCCCTGCCCTATTCCCTGACCGGCTCGCAGAAAACCGCCCTTGCCGAGATTACCGGCGACATGGCGGCGCCGGCGCGCATGGCGCGGATGCTCCAGGGCGATGTCGGCAGCGGCAAGACGGTCGTGTCGCTGCTCGCGATGGCCGCGGCGGTCGAGGCCGGCGGCCAGGCCGCCCTGATGGCGCCGACCGAAATTCTCGCCCAGCAGCATCTGGAGACGTTGCGGACCTTGGGCGAATCGGCCGACCTGCGCATCGAAATCCTGACCGGCAGGCACAAGGGCGCCGGACGAAAGGCGCTCACGGCGGAGATCGAAGCCGGGACCGTCAACATCGTCGTCGGCACCCACGCCCTGTTCTCGGAGGACGTGAATTTCAGCGACCTCGCGCTGATCGTCATCGACGAACAGCACCGCTTCGGCGTCCAGCAGCGCATGGCGCTGGCCGGCAAGGGCCGCGGAGTCGACACGTTGAGCATGACCGCTACACCGATCCCACGCACCCTGATGCTGGCCGCCTACGGCGATATCGACACCTCGAAGCTGACCGAGAAACCGGCCGGCCGACAGCCGGTGGATACCCGCGCCATGCCGGTCGACCGGCTAGAGCAGGTCGCCGCCGGCATCCGCCGGACCGTCGACAGCGGCGCCCAGGCCTTCTGGGTCTGCCCGCTCGTCGACGAATCCGACGTCCTCGACGTTACCGCAGCGTCGGCGCGGCACGCCTGGCTGCAGGAGCAATTCGGCGAATCCGTCGAACTGATCCACGGCCGGATGAAGCCGGCTGAGAAAGACGCCGCCATGCGCCGCTTCATCGACAACGAGACGGCGGTTCTGGTCGCCACCACGGTTGTCGAGGTCGGCGTCGACGTCCCCAACGCCAGCGTCATGGTGGTCGAACACGCCGAGCGCTTCGGCCTCGCCCAGCTCCACCAGCTGCGCGGCCGGATCGGCCGGGGCGTGCGCAAATCGTCCTGCGTGCTGCTTTACGAGCCGCCGCTCGGCGAGACCGCGCGGGCCCGGATCGACGTGCTGCGCAAGACCGACGACGGCTTCGCGATCGCCGAGGAAGATCTGCGGCTGCGCGGCGGCGGAGAGGCCCTGGGCACCCGGCAGAGCGGCTTGCCTGCCTTCCGGCTGGCGCGCTTTCCCGAACATGGCGACCTGCTGGAGATCGCCCGGACCGACGCGCGCCTCGCGCTAGACCGCGATCCGGAACTGAAGGGCCCCCGGAGCGAAGCCCTGCGCACCCTGCTCTATCTGTTCGAACGCGAGGAAGGCGTGCGGATGCTGCGCTCGGGGTAGCCCGGAATTCTAGCACCGGTTGCCGGCCGGCCGCGCGTCCTGCCCATGGCGATTGCGGCGACGGCACCCCATAATAGGCGATAGGGCATCCGGAACGCGGCCTGTTGGGGGCCAAACCCGGCCGCCGGCGGAAAATGCGCCCTTCAGGACAAAGACATGCCGGAGTTCATCAACGCCAACGAGCCGGCGATCAGGCTCGGTTTCTTCCTCGGCATCCTCGGCCTCGTCGCGCTGTGGGAAGTCGCCGCGCCGCGCCGAGCGCTCACCCAGCCGCGCTGGCTGCGCTGGTACGGCAACATCGGCATCGTCGTTTTCAACACGGCGGTCGTGCGGCTTCTGGTTCCCCTGGCGCCCGTCGCCCTCGCCGTTTTCGCGGCCGAGCGCGGCTGGGGCGTCCTCAACCTTGTGGCGCTGCCATTCTGGCTCGAAGTCGCGCTCTCGGTCATTGTGCTGGATTTCATCATCTATCTGCAGCACGTCATGTTTCACGCCGTGCCTGCGCTGTGGCGGCTGCACCGGATGCACCATGCCGATCTCGATTTCGACGTCACGACCGGCTCGCGCTTCCATCCGGTCGAGATCGTCCTGTCGGTCCTGCTCAAGCTGGCCGCCGTCGCCGTCATCGGGCCGCCGGCCATCGCGGTGCTCATCTTCGAGGTTCTGCTCAACGGCACATCCATGTTCAACCACGGCAATGTGCGCCTGCCCGCAGGGCTCGACCGGGTGCTGCGCCGGTTCGTCGTGACGCCGGACATGCACCGCGTGCACCACTCCGACATCCCGGCGGAGACCAACAGCAACTTCGGCTTCAACCTGCCCTGGTGGGACCGGCTGTTCGGCACCTACCGGGCGCAGCCGGCTCTCGGCCACGAGAACATGACCATCGGCCTCGACACCTTCCGCGAACCGGGCGAACTGCATCTGCACAGGATGCTGCTTCAGCCCTTCCGGCCCGGCAAGGGCGGCTATGCGATCGACCGGCGCCCGCCGGACGGCGATGGGGATCGTTGATCCGGGCTACACCGACCGGGCGAGAGCGCCGTCCACGCGGAGATTCTGGCCGGTAATGTAGGCGCCGCCCGGCGAGGCCAGAAAAGCGATGGTTTCGGCGATTTCGCCGACCGTACCGTAGCGCTGCATGGGAATCTGCTGCCGGAACTCCTCCCGCTCCGGGAAGCTGTCGATAAATCCGGGCAGCACGTTGTTCATGCGGATATTGTCGGCGGCATACTTGTCGGCGAAGAGCTTGGTGTAGGCGGCGAGGCCGGCCCGGAACACGCTCGAGGTCGGGAATGTCGGCGACGGCTCGAAGGCGGCGAAGGTCGAGATGTTGACGATGGCGCCGCCGCCCTGGGCCTGCATGACCGGCACAACCAGACGGGTCGGTCGCACGACGCACAGGAGATAGACCTCCATGCCGGTGTGCCAGTCGTCGTCGGTAATTTCCAGGATGGGCGCGCGCGGACCGTGGCCGGCGCTGTTGACCAGCACGTCGATCCGGCCCCAGGCCGCCATCGCCTTGTCGACCAGCGCCTGCAAGTCGTCGTTCGACCGGTTGGAGCCGGTCACGCCGACGCCGCCGAGCTCTTCGGCCAGTGCCTCGCCCTTGCCCGAGGAAGACAGGATGGCGATGCGGTATCCAAGTTCCGCCAGTTTGCGGGCCGCAGCAGCGCCCATACCGCTGCCCGCCGCGGTCAGCACGGCGACTTTCTCGTCGGCCATCGTTCCCGTTCTCCCAAAAAAATTTACGATCGAGGGCCGGTTCTACAGGAACCGGCCGGACAGTCACGGTACTCGACTGTCGCGGGAAATCTCAGCGCGCCGAAAAAAAATCGTGCCGGGCGCGGAAGGTTTCGTCCGGCGCCTCTTCGGGCAGGAAATGCCCGCACGGGACCGGCGCTTCGCTGCCGTCGAAACGCCTGCGGGCGAAACCCTCGATCGCCTTTATTCCGCCGGAACCGGCATCCGTGCGGCGCGGGGATCGCGGTGCAGGAATATGCGGCCGAAATCGGCCTGGATGGCGAGCAGCGACGGAACGACGATCAGAACCAGAAAAGTCGCGACGAGCAGCCCGAACACCAGGGTAATCGCCATCGGAATCAGGAACTGCGCCTGGAGGTCGGTCTCGAACAGGAGCGGCGTCAGGCCGCCGACGGTCGTTGCCGTGGTCAGGATGATGGGGCGCAGCCTGTCGCGCGAGCCGTTGGCGATTGCGTCGTAGACCGGTTCGCCGGCGTCCATCCGTTCCTTCACGATCGTGACCAGGATGATCGAGTTGTTCACCACGATGCCCGACAGGCCGATCAGGGCGATCAGGCTGAGAATGCTCAGGTCGAAGCCCATCAGGTAGTGGCCCAGCACGGCGCCGACGAAACCCATCGGGATGACCGACATAACGACCAGTGGCCGCAAATAGCCGGAAAACACCCAGGCCAGAATGATGAAGATCAGGGTGAGGCCGATGCCGGCACCGATTTGCATGTCCTTGAACGTACGCCTCTGTTCCTTGTCGCGGCCTTCGAACCGGTACTGAATTCCGTATTTTCGGGCGATCTGGTCCAACCCCGACTTCTTCATTTCGGCGACCGCCTGCTGGGTCGTCATAACGCGGGTATTCAGGTCGGCCGTCACCGCGACCTCGCGCGCGCCGTCCTCGCTCTTGATCCGGGCGAATCCCCGCTTTTCCCGGATGCTGACGATTGCGCCCAGCGGCACGAAGCTGCCGTTCGGCGCACGAAGATGCAGGCTGTGCAGCGCCTCGGACGTCAGCCGGTCTTTCGGAAACCGCACCCGAACGACCACCTCCTCGTCGCCGCGCGCGAACCGCTTGGCGATCGCGCCCTCGAAAGTATTGCGCACCTGGCGGCCGACGCTTTCCGTCGTGAAGCCGAGCGCCCGGCCGCGCGGGGTCAGCTCCAGGATCGTCTCGATCTTGCCGTAGGGCAGGTTGTCTTCCGTCGCGCGAACGCCCGGGATCGATTGCAGGACCAGCTTCAGTTCCTCAGCCGCCTTCTTGAGCTCGACGGTCGAGGCACCGGTCAACCGGACATCGACATCCCGGCCCGGCGGCCCGCCGGTCGCCGACTTGATCTTCAGTTGCTGCAGCCCCGGCATGTTGCGGATCCGCTGCTTCCAGGCCGCGATGAATTGGTTGGAGAGGACTGTGCGCCGGTCGGCCGGAACAAGCTGCACGAACATGCCGCCGACATGGCCGCCCCGGACCGGCGATTCGTTCGGCCGGGTTCCCAGAGGAAAGCCGATCACGCTGTAGCTGAAGCGCACCAGGCCATTCTCGCCGCCGGTCAGATGCCGTTCCGCAGCGCGCATGGCCCGTTCCATCTCGTCGACCATTGCCCGGGTGCGCGCCCTCGGCGTGCCGGCGGAAAACTCCGCGGTGGCGAATATGTTGTCGACCTCGGGATTGGCGAAAAAGACGAAGTTCATACGCCCGCCGGCGACGATGGAGGCAGCGCCGATCAGGGCGGCCATCGCCAACGCCACCGTCGTATAGCGCCAGCGTATCGTCAGGCGGACGATCGCAAGGAAAATCCGGTCCCGGAAGGCTTCGAATGCGCGGTCGAACCCGCGCTTGAACGCCATCAGGATGCGGACCAGCAGCCGGACGGCGAGAACGACGGGAATCGCAGGCCAGAGCCAGATGAGCGGGATGCCGAACAGGGGCGCAAACCAGGGCCTCGGACCGCGCCGCCGGGCGGTGATTTCGAGTGCGTGGCGCATGTGGCCGGGCAGCACGAGGAAACACTCGATAAGGCTGGCGATTATCACCGCGATCACCACCAGGGGGATGGTCCGGATGATCGAACCGATGACGTCGGTTATCAGCAGAAGCGGCAAAAACGCCGCGATCGACGTGAGCGCCGCGCAGAACACCGGCGTCGCCATGCGCCGCGCGCCGGCTTCGGCCGCCAGTTTATTGTCGTAGCCCTGCCGGTGCAGCGCCTCGGAATGCTCGCCGACGACTATGGCATCGTCGACGATGATGCCGATTGCCATGATGATGCTGAACAGGCTGACCATGTTGATCGACTGGCCGGACAGCCACATCACCAGCATCGTCGCCGCCAGCGAGATCGGGATGCCGGCGGCGACCCAGAAGGCCACCCAGCCGTTCAGGAACAGGAACAGGACGACCAGCACAATGAGCAGTCCGGTGGCGCCGTTTTCGAGCAGCAGATTGATGCGGCTGCGGACCAGTTCCGCCTGGACGTCGAAACGCTCCAGCTTGAGGTTGGGCGGCAGGGTCGGCCCGATCTCCTCGATATACTTGTCGACCTCATCCGCCAGTACCAGGGCGTCGTCCGCCGGTGTGCGTTTGGCGTGCAGTTCGATGGCGCGGTTGCGGCCCCGCCAGTAGGTCCGTCCGTCGCTGTCGAAGGCCTCGCGCACCGTTGCAATGTCGCGCAGCAGGATCTTCTCGCCGCTCGCCAGCGACTTGATCTCGATTCTGCCGAGTTCCCGGGCCGATTTGACGTCGCCGACGCTGCGCAATTGACGCTCCGCCCGGCCCGAGATGTCGCCGGACGGTACGTCCTGGGTGATCTGGCGGATTTTCTGCGCGACGTCGTTCAGCGTCAGTCGCAGGCGGCGCAGCGTTTCCGGCTTGATTTCGACCAGAATTTCTTCGTTGCGTCCGCCGCCGATGTCGATCTTGTCGATACCCCGCCGAAGCAGACCTTCGCGGACATTCTTGGCATAAGCCTTTAGGGCGGCCTCCGAATAGGGCCCCGACACCAGAATGCGCGACAGCGTATCGTAGCGGACGATCCGCCGGACCGTCGGCGTCTCGGCGTCCTGCGGCAGGGTGGTCACCTGCCCGACAGCCGTTTCGATATTCGAGAGCGCGCTTTGCATGTCCGAGCCCGCCTCGAATTCCACGGAGACGGAAGCCCGGCCTTCGAAAGCCGACGATTTCACCGCTTTCACGCTGTCGATGAAGCGGACCTCCCGTTCGACGGCCTGAACGATGTTGCTGTCGACATCGCTGGCGCTGGCGCCTGGCCAGGCGACGGAGACCAGGACGACATCGATCCCGAAATCGGGAAAGAACTGGGTGGTCATCCGGTACAGGCCGAAGAATCCGGCGACGAGCATCAGCACCATCAGCAGATTCGCGGCCGTACGATGACGCGCGAACAGTCCGATCAGATCGTTCTTCCGCCGGATATTGCGCGGTCCGTATCCGGTATCGGACCGGGTGGCGCCGGGCTCTGCCGGACGGTCTTCCGGAGTGCTCATCGGAAAAGGATTACCGGGTATTGCGCGCAGAGGCAGACGGCACGTTAACCTTCAGGCCGGGTCCGATTTCCGGGAATGTGCGCGCCACGATGCGGTCCCCGTCGGCGAATTCGCCGCGCACCAGGATGTCGTTGCCGACCCACCCGGCGAGCGTCACCGGGCGCCGTATCAGCCGTTCGTCGACGACGACATAGACGAACCGGCCGTCGGCCAGGGCGTCGTCCGGCAGCCGGTACACATTCCGGTAGGTCGTATCCGCCATCCTGACCTCGACGAAGACTCCCGGCCGCAGCAGGGTCGTGGTGTCGGTCGCCTGCAATCGGGCGAACAGGTTGACGCCACCGCTGGCGCTCGTCACCCGGCCGGAAACCCGGGCGATGGTCGCGGGAAACGTGAAATTCCGGCCGCCGGTCTGCCAGACAACCGACGTCGGCCTGCCGATCACCCTGCCCTCCCGGACGAGGCGGCCATACTGGGCATCGCTGACCTGGAACTCGGCTTCGAAGCGACCGGCGTCGGTCAGGCGCGCGATCTTGTCGTTGACGCCGACCTTTTTGCCGATCTCGGTCGAGATATCGCGCAGGAATCCCTCGAAAGGAGCGACCAATCGGGTATCGCGCAGGTTCCGCTCGGCGCGGGTCAGGGCCCATTCGGCGCGGGAGATAACCGCCTCCTGCTGGACCAGCCGCGCTTCGAGAGTCGCGGCGCGGCGGATGCGTTCGTCCAGCCGCTGCCGCTGGCCGCTCAACGCCAGTTTCGAATCGTCGAGCAGCTTCACGGTGCCGGCCCCGCGTTCGAACAGCGACTTTCGCCGGGCGAGATCGCGCTGGCGCAGGTCGATCTGGTTGCGTTCGTGCAGGATCAGGGCCCTCTCGCCCTTCAGGTCCGCTTCGATCTCGGTCAGGCGCGCCTGCGCCTCGGAAAGCTGGGCCTTACGCTCCGTGACTGCGATCCGGTAGTCGAACGGGTCGATCTCGACCAGCAGGTCGCCTTTCCTGACGATGCCGCCATCGGAGAAGGACCGTGCGACCCGAACGACCCGGCCCGAAACCAGGGGGCGCAACTCGACTTCGCGCCCGGCGACGATATTGCCGTAGAGCACCAGCTGCGGCACGACCGTGGCTTTCGACGCCGTTACGGTGTCGACGAAATAGACCTTTTCCTCCACCGGCTTGCGGACGACCGCCGGTCTTGTAGCCAGCATGTATTCGAATGCCAGAACGGCGCCGCCCAGAATGGCCACCGGGACGGCTGTCTTGAACAGCAGGAGGATGCCGAGGCCGACGGCGCGAAAAAATCCGCGCGACTTTCTGGAAGGCGGCGGCGCTGCCGTGCTCTGCGGGTCCTCGGGCGTTCGCGCCAGCGAACCCTCGCCTTGCCCTTCGACAGCCATGAGCGCGATCTTTCCTGAGACCAAAGGCCTGCGATCCGTCGCGGGCCGTGACGCATAAAGTTAGTTAAACGGCGAACGGATTGCGAGTCCGTCGCAGGTTTGTGCGGCAAGTTCGTTTCGCTTCGACATTTTTCGGTTGGAGACGAACCGGCGATGCTGCCTTGCTGCGCCGGGACCGGCCGGCGGCGCAACGCACCGATCGGACAAAAAGGCTTGACCTGCGACACATGGAGGGTTCCGTCTGGCAATAGCGGATACGAGACCCGGCAGGCGATGACACGCGCAGAATTCGACGAGACGTTCCGGCAGCACATGACCTGGCTGCTCACTGCCGGCCGAAGCGGCGTGCGCGGCGATTTCCGCGGCGCGGCGCTCGACGGCTTCAACCTGCACGGCCACACGCTCGAAGGCGCCGATTTCGAGGGATGTTCCCTGCGCGGCGCCGAACTGATCCGGGCGGACCTTTCACACGCCAACCTGAGGGCCGCGGACTTGTCGGGGGCCTTCATGCACCGGGCGCTGCTGGTCGAGGCCGACCTGACCGGCGCCGATCTGACGGCCGCCGAGCTCAACCACGCCGACCTGGAACGGGCAAGGCTGGCGGGCGCCGTACTTGCCGGGACCGATCTTCACGAAGCCCGGCTCGACAATGCGGACCTCGCCGGCGCGCGGCTCGACGGCGCAATGCTCGACGGTGCTGTGGGCCTGCCCGGCGGGACCGAATGACGGCCCGGGTCCGATCCGGCCGTTCGTTCGCCGATGGAGGAGCTTGCGCCGCATGACCCTGTACAGCCTGAACGGCATCGCGCCGGACTGTCACGAAGAGAGCTGGGTGGCGCCGAACGCCACCTTGATCGGCAAGGTTTCGCTGGCAAGGGATGCCAGCGTCTGGTGGCAGGCGGTGCTGCGCGGCGACAACGAGCCGCTGATCGTGGGCGAAGGCAGCAACATCCAGGATTTCGCCATGCTGCACACCGATCCCGGCATTCCGCTTTCCGTCGGCAGGGACGTCACGATCGGCCATCATGTCACGCTGCACAGCTGCACGATCGGCGACGGCGCCCTGATCGGCATCGGCGCGACGGTCCTGAACAACGCGCAGATCGGCCCGAACTGCCTGGTCGGCGCAGGTGCGCTCGTGACCGAAGGGAAGGTGTTTCCGGAGGGGTCCCTCATCGTCGGGTCGCCGGCGAAGGCCGTCCGGCAAATGGACGATCGGCAGATCGCCGCCATCCGGCTCAACACGGAGTACTATGTCCAGAACGCAAGACGCTACCGGGACGGTCTGAAAGCGCTGGATTAGCCGGGCCGGTAACCGGCCGCGTATCCGCTTGGCGCCCTACCCCCACACCTCGCGCGCGATATCGACGATCAGGCCGAGCTTGGCCCATTGCTGCCCGGCCGTTAGCGCGTTGCCGTGATGGGTGCTGGAGAAGCCACATTGCGGGCTGAGGCACAGATTGTCGAGCGGAAGGAAAGCCGAGGCCTCTTCGATCCTGGGCAGCAGCGCATCCCGGCTTTCCAGATCGCCGGTCTTGGTCGTGACCAGGCCGAGCACGACCTGCCTGCCGCCGGACGCATGGGCGAGCGGCTCGAATCCGCCGGCGCGGTCCGTATCGTATTCCAGGAACAGCCCGTCGACGACCAGTGTCGGAAACAGGGTCTCCGCCACGCGGCTGTAGCCGCCTTCGGCGACCCAGCTGCTCTTGAAATTGCCGCGGCACATATGGGTTGTGACGGTCAGGCCCTCGGGCCGGCCGAGCAGGGCCTCGTTGGTGACGTCGCGATACAGAAGGAGCACGTCGTCCGGGTCCTCGCCGCGCGCGCGGAAGCCGGCGCGCTGGCTGTCGTCGCACAGATAGGCGAAGCTCACATCGTCTATCTGGAGGTAAGTGCATCCGGCATCGGCAAGCGCGGCGATCTCCCGCCGGTAGGCCGCCGCGAGATCGGCCCAGAACAGGTCCATATCGGTGTAAGCCGCCGGGTCGACCGCCTTCCGGCCGGCGCGCAGCTGCATCATGCCGGGGCCGGGAATCGTGATCTTCGGCGTGGCGCCGGGCGCGAGTTCGTCGACGGCCGCCTTGAGCCGCCGGAACGCCCCGACGAAGATACCGCCGTCCGGCCAGCCGATCTTCCCGATACAGCGGACCAGCGGCGGCTGTTCGGCTGTCCTGAAACCGCCGCCCATTTCGGTGTGCCACAGTTCCATGCCGTCGAACCCGGCGAGAAAATCGAGATGCCACCAGTCGCGCTGGTATTCGCCGTCGGTGATCGCCAGCAGGCCGGCGTCGCGCTGGCCGGCAACGACATCGCGGATCGCTTGCGCTTCGACGGCTCGGAATTCGTCCTCCGGCATCTCGCCGGCCTGCCAGCGCCGCCGGGCGTCCGCCAGCGTCGGCGGCCGGAGCAGGCTGCCGACGTGATCGGCGCGGAACGGCGGTTTCACCCGTCGGCTCATGCTGTTTCATTCTCTTCTGCCGGGCCGCGGTCATAGCGGTACAGCCCGGCGAGCGCTGCCTTCTGGGCCGCCAGGGCATAGACGATATCGATCGTCGGCGTGTCGATTCCGGCGATGTCGCCCATTTCGCGCACCGCGTTGACGATGGCGTCGAGTTCGACCGGCCGGCCTTTTTCGTAGTCCTGCAGAGTCGAGGTCTTGAAGTCGATCAGGGAACCGCCGAGGTCGATACGCGCTTCGGCGGTCATGCCGGGCCGGAGGCCGAAATGCGCGCCGACCGCAGCTGCCTCGTCGAACATGGTCAACATCGCCAGCCGGATATCGGGCGTGGCGGCCAAGACATCGTTGGTCGCGCCGGTTATCGTGCTGATCGGCGCGAAAGGCAGGTTGCCGAGCAGCTTGATCCAGATTTCCTGCTGGATCTCGGCCGTTGTTTCGGCGCCGATGCCCGCCGCCTGCATGGCTTCGACCAGGCCGGTCACGCGGGCGCTGACTGTGCCGTTCGGCTCGCCCAGGATGAAACGGTTCTGGCTGTTGTGACGGATCAGGCCCGGCTCCGGCACGTCGCAGGCGATATGAATCACACAGCCGATCAGGCGCTCCTTGTTGCCGAACCGGGCGAGCGCGCCGTCGCCGTCGACCGACCGCAGGGCCAGGCCGTCACGGTCGCCGAAACCGTCGAACATCCACCAGGGCACGCCGTTCATGGCGACGACGACCGGCGTTTCCGGCCCAAGCAGCGGACCCAGCATCGGGAGGACGCCCGGCAGGGACGGCGCCTTGACAGCGACGATGACGATGTCCTGAGCGCCCAGATCGGCCGGGTCGTCCGAGGCCCGCACCTGCGT
>FZLR01000037.1 GCA_900197615.1 Rhodospirillaceae bacterium Spongia-Bin9 | reverse complement strand
GGCCTTCGCCGCGGACGGATTCTTCCGGACCGGCGACCTGGCGACCGTCGATGGCGACGGCAACGTCGTTATCACCGGCCGGGTCAAGGACGTCATCAACCGCGGCGGCATCAAGATCAACCCGACCGATGTCGAGAACCTGTTGCAGGCCCATCCGGCGATCGTGCTGGCGGCGGTCGTGCCCATGCCGGACGACGTGCTCGGCGAGCGCATGTGCCTGTTCGTGACGTTGGCGCCCGGCGCGCGCCTCACGTTCGAAGAGATGACCGGCTGGCTGGAAGAGAACGGCGTCGCCAAGATGCGCTGGCCCGAACGCCTCGAAATCGTCGACGAAATGCCGCTGACGCCAACCCGGAAAATCCGGAAGGGCGAACTGGCGAAGCGGGTGGCGTAGGCGGTTTCGGACCGGTCAGGCCGGAGACGACAATCCGCGACCCCGGCCGGCCGCCGCAGCGAGACAGGCGGCAGGCCAGGGCCAGCACCTATTGCCTTTCCGACTCGACCGAAATGCCCGCGATGCCCGGAACGGCCCGGATCGGGGCATTCGCCATGGTCGCCGCATCCGCGTCTGGCGGCTCGCAGGCGAAGCCGGTCGTGTACACCCGTTGCGCCGACGTTCCGTCCGTATAGCGGATGGATTCGGGTATCCCCATCGATAGCCGGCATAGCGCCAGACCGCGAGAACGCTTGCCCGTTCCTCTTCTGTGAAATCCGCGCCCAGCAATATCGAATAGTCGAGCAGGCGCTTTGAAAAGATCGAAATGGCGAACCCCGATGCGCCGCGCTGACCGGGTCGCGACGCCCGCACTTACGCCGCCGCCGGCGGCGCGACGCCGTCGATCTGGACCCGGTAACCGGAGCGGACGCTGGGCAGGTAGTCGGAGACGGCGAAATGCTGGGCGCAGCGGTTGTCCCACATGGCGATCGAATGGGGCTGCCAGCGGAAGCGGAAACTCCATTCCGGGCGGCTGCAATGGGCGCACAGGAAGCGCAGGACGGCATCGCTCTCCTGCTCGGGCAGTTCGACGATCCGCTTGGTGAAGGCGCCGTTGACGAACAACAGCGGCCGGCCGCTCCCGGGATGGCGCGCGACCACCGGATGGACGGCGTTCGGCGTGCCTTCGCCGAACACGTCGCGGCCGTCGTGCACGGCGGTCAGGCCGTCCAGATAGCCCTTCATCCGGTCGGACAGCGCCTCGTAGGCCCGGTACATGCTGGCGAAGATGGTGTCGCCGCCGCCCTGGGGCGGGATGGTGTGGATGTACAGGATGCTCGCCATCGGCGGCACCGGTGCGCAGGACTGGTCGGTGTGCCAGACGTCGCCGGAGACGCGTGCCGTGTTCTCGTCGGCGTGGAACTTGCGCACCCGCGGGTCTTCGGTCGACCGGCTGGCTGTCTTGCCGCCGAAATGGTAGCCGATCGGGCCGAAATATTCCGCCAGCCGGATATGGTCGTCGAAGCCGATGCGCTGGTCGCGGAAGAACAGGACCAGATGATCGGTGAAGGCCCGGCGCAACTCCCCGGTCTCGGCGTCGGTCAACGGCCGGGTCAGGTCGATATTGCCGATTTCGGCGCCGATATGCGGGCTGCACGGGGTCACGCTGAGGGTGTCGTACCCGGCGTCCGGTCGAAGGCTGTCCATCGGCGCGGTTTCCTAGTTTGACTCGGCATTCCCGCCACCATAGCCGGCAGGATCGAATATTGTCCACAAAGCGCCGTCGGTCTTCGTTTCAAATCGGTGCCGAATGGTGTGCTGGTTGACACGGATGGGGCGGGCATAGGAGTCTGACGCGGGTCAACTATCGACAGGGATTCTCGGATGCTTCAGCGCGGCCGGTTCGGCCGAAGCGAACTGCGGGCAGTGGGGCGGCGCCTGCGCCTGCACCGGGTGGCGAAGGGCTGGTCGCTGAAGCGGCTGTCGGACGTGTCGGGCATCAGCGTCGCGGCTATCCGAAAAGTCGAACTGGGCGAATCCAACCCCGGCCTTCTAACCGTCCTGGCCTTGCTCGAAGCCCTGGACAAACCGGTCGACCGGCTGATCGGCGAGATCGTGGAGCGCGAACGGAGCATCCATCCGGTGCGCGCTGCAGACCGCGAGCGGGCGGCGGCCGGCGGGGCGGCGACAGTTTCGCTTTCGGCCGGGCTGGGCAAGGCGGCGATGGCGGGCCGGCATGTCCGGCTGGAGGCCGGCGAGTCCCTGGCGATGACCGACCGGCCGATGTTCGGCTATGTGCTCGACGGTGCGGTCCGCGTTGCGCCGGCCAACGGCCCGGTGGAAAGCTGCGAGGCGGGCGACGCCTTCCACCTGCTCTCGCAGACGCACGGCGCGGTCCGGGGCGGCTCGGCCGGTGCGCGGCTGGTCCTCGTCGATCGGGCCGCTCCGGCATGACGGGCATTTCGCGGCAAACCGGCATTCGCAAGCGGCGCCCAAAGGGAATCGAAGCAGCTCGATGACGACAGACGCGCAGCAGAAACGGTACATCGTGGCCACCGATGTCGGCGGCACCTGCACCGACACCATCGTCGTTGCGCCCGGCGAGGCGTTCATCATGGGCAAGGCCCTGTCGACGCCGCCCAACTTCGCCGACGGCGTGCTCGATTCGATCGCCCGGGCGGCGGACCAGATGGGCCTGAGCATCGAGGACCTGTTCGCGCAGACCTACCTGTTCATGCACGGCTCGACGGTGGTCGACAACACGCTGCTGACCCGCGGCGGCGCGCCGACCGGTCTGATTACGACCGCCGGCTTCGAGGATACCGTCTTCGTGACCCGCGGCGCCTACGGCCGCTGGGCCGGCCAGCCGGAAGACTGGATCAAGCATCCTGTGGCGAGCGACCGGCCGGCGCCGCTGATCGCCGAGGATGCGGTGTGCGGCGTGCCCGAGCGGGTCGACTACAAGGGCGCGGTGCTGCAGCCGCTGGACGAGGCGGAGACCGAACGGGCGGTCCGGCACCTGGTCGGGGAGAAGAAGGTCGAGGCCATCGCCATCGCCTTCCTGTGGTCCTTCTACAATGCCGACAACGAGCAGAAGGCGCGCGACATCGTCGAACGGGTCGCACCGGAGGCCTATGTCACCCTGTCGAGCGAGATTGCGCCGGTGCCGGGCGAATACGAGCGCAGCTCCACCGCGGTCATCAACGCCTATGCCGGCGGCATCGCGAACGGCTATCTCACCGATCTGAAGAACCAGCTTTCCGGCCGCGGCTATTCCGGGCCGGTCATGGTCATGCAGGGCTACGGAGGCCTGCTGCCGTCCCAGGAAGCCGCCGACCGCGCCGTCGGCATGATAGAGTGCGGCCCGGCCGCCGGCGTGATCGGGGCCAAGGCGCTCGGCGACCTGATGGGCGACGCCGACGTCATCGCCGCCGACATGGGCGGCACGACCTTCAAGGTCGGCGTGATCCAGAACGGCGAGATCGAATACGCGCGCGAGCCGCTGGTCGACCGCTATCACTATGTCGCGCCGAAGATCGAGGTCGTGTCGATCGGCGCCGGCGGCGGCAGCATCGTCTCTCTCGACCCGCGCACGAAGGTCCCGCGCGTCGGCCCGCAGAGCGCCGGCGCCGATCCGGGCCCGGTCTGCTACGGCCGCGGCGGGAAAGCGGTGACGCTCACCGACGTGTTCACCCTGATCGGCTACATGGATCCGGACATCTTCCTCGGCGGCGCCATGACGCTGGACATCGAAGCGGCGCGCGCGGCCTTCGAGGCGCAGATCGCCGGCCCGCTCGGCATGCCGGTGGAAGAGGCCGCCTTCGGCATCTTCCGGGTCGCCTCGGCGCAGGTAACCGACCTGATCCACGAGATCACGGTGGAGCGCGGCCTCGACCCGCGGGATTATGTGCTGCACGCCTTCGGCGGCTCCTGTCCGATCCTGGCCTCCAGCTTCGCCGCCGAGCTGAACGTGAAGCGTATCATCGTGCCCTACACCGCCGCGGTGAATTGCGCTCTCGGCCTGGTCTCGGCGGATATCGTGCACGAATATTCGGTCACGACCACCCTGCCGGGGGATACCGACCCGGCGACGATCAACGCGCTCTATGCGCCGATGATCGAGAAGGCGCGGGCGCAGCTCGCCGCCGAAGGTTTCGCCGAAGCGGACACCGCCCTCGCCTGGTCCGTCGACCTGCGCTATGCCCGCCAGGTGCATGAGGTGACCACGCCGGTCTACGGCGCGACGCCGATGGACGGCGCGGCGCTCAAGGGGCTGATCGACGATTTCGAGGCGTTGTACGAACGCAAATACGGCAAGGGATCGGCCTATCGCGAGGCCGGCATCGAGATGACCCTGTTCCGGCTCAGCGCCAGCGGCCGGCTGGAGCGCCCGGACATCGAACCCCTGCCGCTCGAAGGGCCGGACGCCGGCGACGCCCGGACCGGCCAGCGCGAGATCTTCGTCGACGCGCGCGATGGCATGGCGCCGGCCGATGTCTACGACTTCACCAGGCTGCGCCCCGGCAACGAAATCGCCGGGCCGGCCGTCATTCACACCCCGATCACGACCATCGTCGTGCAGGACGCCCAGCGCGCCCGCATGGACGAACTGCGCAACATCGCGATCGACTTCCGCTGAGGCGCCGCCATGGACCCGATTACCTTTTCCATCATCCGGCACCGGTTGTTCCGCATCGTCGACGAGGCGGTGATTACGCTGAAGCATGTCTCCGGCAGCGCGATCACCAACGAGGGCCACGACCTGATGGTCTCGCTCTACCGCGCCGACGGCTCGCTGCTCATGGGAGGTGTCGGCTTCCTGCACCATCTGACCAGCGCGGCCGAGGCCTGCAAGGCGATCATCCGGCGTTTCGAGGGCGATATCAACGAGGGCGATATCTTCCTGTTGAACGACCCCTACACGGCGGCGCTCCACACGTCCGACATCTACCTGGTCTCGCCGATCCATCACGAGGGCCGGCTGGTCGCCTGGAGCGCCTGCTTTGTGCATGTCTACGATATCGGCGCCATGAACCCGGGCGGCTTCGCGCCCGATGCGCAGGATATCTACACCGAGGGTTTCAGCTCGCCCGGCATCCGACTGGTCGAGAAGGGCGCGCTCCGGCAGGACGTGATGGACACGCTGCTCAACATGGTGCGCTCGCCCGAAATGGTCTCGCTCGACATGCGCTCCATGATCGCCTGCAACAATGTCGCCCGCGACCGCATGCTCAGCCTGATCGGCAAATACGGCTACGACACGGTGGATTCGGCCTGTCAGGAGCTGATCGACCAGTCGGAGGAACTGCTGCGCCAGCGGCTCGCCGAACTGCCGGACGGGCAGTGGCAGTCGCGCCAGTATCTCGAGGTCAAGGACGAGGTCTACGAGGTCTTCCTCACAATGACCAAGAAGGCCGACGAACTGGTCTTCGACTTCACCGGCTCGTCGCCCCAGGCGGCCTATTCGGTGAACTGTACCGAGTGGGCCTCGCTCGGCGGCCTGTTCGCGCCGCTGTTCCCGCTGCTGTGCTACGACATCACCTGGAACGAGGGCGTGATCCGGCCGATTACGATGATTGCGCCGGAAGGCACCATCGTGAACTGCACCCGGCCGGCGCCGGTCTCGGTCGCCACGGTCGGCGCGATCCAGTCGGTCAACAACGCCGCCTGCTCGACCATCGGCAAGATGCTGGAGGCGAGCGGCAAATACCGCGGGGAGGCGACAGCGGTCTGGCATGCCAACCACTTCGCGATCTTCAAGTTCGGCCGCAACCAGCACGGCGGCGAGGCCATCGGCATTTTCACCGAAACCTTCGCCGGTTCGGGCGGCGCGCGCACCTTCGCCGACGGCATCGATGTCGGCGGCGAGATTCCGAACCCGATCTCGCGCATGGCCAATGTCGAGACGGTCGAGGCCGGCTTCCCGATCCGCTACCTGTTCCGCCGGCGCATGACCGATTCCGGCGGGCCGGGCAAATACCGCGGCGGCGCGGGCATGGAGTTCGCCGTGATGCCGCACGATTCGCCGGACGGCGGCATCAACTACGTCATCTCCGGCAAGGGCGCCGACTTCCCGATGAGCGATGGCCTGGCCGGCGGTTATCCCGGCGCGCCCAACCGCTATGTCTGGGTCCGCAACAACGAGGCCGAAGCCGAGAGCAGGAATGTCGATCCGCGCTTCGCCCGGACGCTCGACGACATGCCGGGCGAGCAGGAGAGCGTGACCTGGGGCGTGTTCCCGCTGATGGGCGAGGATGCGCTCTATGTCGGCTGGAACGGCGGCGGCGGCTACGGCGACCCGCTGGAGCGCGATCCCGAGGCGGTGCTGGACGATTGCCGGACCGGTGCGGTGAGCGCGCAATCGGCCCGCGACGTCTATGGCGTCGTCCTTGCCGAGGGCGGCGGGGCGGTCGATGCGGCGGCAACCGAAGCTTTGCGCCAGTCCATGTATAGTGAACGGCTGTATGCGGAGGCGGCCGAATGAGCGGCCCGGATCGCGTTGGGCCGGCCGGCGTCCTGGACTTGCGCGGCGCAAACCTGCATTGCGGTCGCTGCGGCCACGATCTCGGCCCGGCGGCGGCCGGCTGGAAGAAGCGGGCGCTGGTGCGCGAGCGGCCGATGGACGGCGCCGGCGGCGCACCCTACCGCAGCAGGTCGCACGTTTTGCTGCGCACCTTCCTGTGCCCCGGCTGCGGCCGGCAGCTCGCGGCCGAGACGGCGATGAAGGACGCCCCCTTCCTCGACGACAGATTGCACACGGGCGGGGCGGGCTAGAACCCATGTTCGCCGAAAGGCCGGCCGGGCCGGGCCGCAGCGCCGACGATGCGCCGCGCAGGCCCGAGCCCAAATACGATGTCCAGCACGTCGGCCGGCGCCTGCGCGCCCTGCGCCTGGAGAAGGGCTTGACGGTCAACGGGCTGGCGGCGATCGCCCAGGTGCCGCCCAGCACGATCAGCAAGATGGAAAACGGCCGGCTGCAGCCCAGCCTGGTCCACGCCATCAACCTGGCGATGGCGCTGGGCGAGAATCTCGGCTTCCTGGTCGACCGCTATCGCGCCGAACCCGAGGACGCGGTCGTCGCGCGGCGGCGCGACCGGGCGAAGATCGACTATCCGGAAATGGGCATCACGCTGGAGGATCTGAACGGCAACTTCCATTCCGGCGTGCTGGAGGCCCGGTTGGGTGTGCTGCAACGCGGCGCAACCTCCGGCGCCGAGACGATGAGCCATGTCGGCGAAGAATTCTGCTATGTCGTCGACGGGGCGATCCGCTATACCGTCGACGGCGAGGCCTTCACCCTGGAGACCGGCGATTCGCTGCATTTCCGCTCGGAACTGGCGCATCGCTGGGAGAACCGCCGCGACGGCGTGACGACCGTCGCCTGGGTTTTCTCCGACGGCCTGTCCTTCTGATCCGGCCTTCGGCAGAGCGAAACGGGGGAGGGGCACATGCACAGTATCGGCATCCGGCAGGAAATCGTAGACCGCGTGCTGGCCCGGCGCGGCCGGTTCCACCTGTTCGACAGCCTGGACCCGGCGGAGACCGCCCTGCTCGCGATCGACATGCAGGCGACCTTCGTCGAACCCGGCTCGCCCGCTGAGGTGCCGGCCTCGCGCGGCATCGTTGCGCCGATCAACGCGCTGACCCGGGAGCTGCGCCGGCTCGGCGTCACCGTCATCTGGATCAACCACGCCAACGCCCATAACAGCCGGGCGAGCGACTGGGAGATGTTCTTCGACCATTTCGTCGCCGCCGACGTGCGCCGGCGCACCGTCGAGAGCCTGGCGCCGGACGGTGCGGGCCAGCAGGTCTGGCGCGAGCTCGATGTGGGCAATGACGACCTGAAGGTGATCAAGAACCGTTACAGCGCGCTTATCCCCGGCTCGTCATCGCTGGAACGGGTGCTGCGCAGCCACGGTATCCGCAACCTGCTGATCGCCGGCACCAAGACCAATGTCTGCTGCGAGGCGACCGGGCGCGACGCCATGATGATGGATTACCGCACGGTGATGGTCTCGGACTGCCTGGCCGCGCTCTCGGACGACGAACACCGCGCGTCCCTCGAAACCTTCATCCAGCAGTTCGGCGACGTCATGGCCTCCGCCGAAGTCCTCGCCGTGCTGCAGAACCGGGGGAACGAATAGGGCGAATATCGGCAGGCCCGCTCCGGCACATTGGCGCCAGGAGGCGCCTAGCTCTTGAAAAAGGCCTCCGCGCCGGACTTGAAGTCCTGCTTGGCGGCGATGGCGGCGCGGGCGCGGTCGATCTCGGCCTGGAGGCCGGCGATATAGTCGTTCAGTTCGCCGATGGACATCAGGTCCATGTCGGGTTTGCCGGCCGGGCGGGCGACGGGGTCGAGATCGTCGGTATCCAAGGGTCGGCCCTCCCTGCGCCTTGCGCAACCATTGCCGGTTCGCCTGTGCCCTGCTTTCCGCCGCCGCCGGCCCGTGTCCCCGTCCGGTTTCAGTCCGGTCCCGGTCCGGTCCCGGTCCGGTTTCAGTCCGGTCCCCGTCCGGTATCTGTCTGGACGCCGGCGCGTCGGTCGCCTATATCACGCCTCCGCCTGACCGCCAAAGTATTGCGCCGCGTTGCCGATGTTTCGCGCCGCGGACGTACGGCGGTCGACCCGCCCTGCCGCAGGAGGATTGCGATGAACCGGCCGATGATGCCGAAAGCGACTGCCGTGTGGCTGGTCGAAAACACAGCGCTGACCTTCCGGCAGATTGCCGAATTCTGCGAGCTGCACGAACTGGAAGTGCAGGCCATTGCAGACGAGGATATCGTCATCGGCATGGCGGGGATCGACCCGATCCAGGCAGGGCAGCTGACCGAGGAGGAAATCGACCGCTGCCAGGCCGATCCCGAAGCCCGCCTGGTTCTGAAGGAAACCGACATCCCGATGCCGGTGCAACGCTCGAAGGGCGCGCGCTACACCCCCATCGCCAAGCGCCAGGACAAGCCGGACGGCATCGCCTGGCTTCTGAAACATCATCCGGAACTGAGCGATCCGCAAATTTCCAAATTGCTCGGCACGACCAAGAACACGATCAACGCCGTGCGCGACCGGTCCCACTGGAACAGCTCCAACATCCGGGCGCGCGATCCGATGGATCTCGGCCTGTGCAGCTATGCCGACTACAACGCCGCCGTCGAGATCGGGCGCGCCAGGCTCCAGAAGGAAGGCGGCAAGACGGAACCGGCGCCGAAACCCGCGATCGACTTCGGCATCGCTTCGCTGGTCAGCAACCTTCCGGGCAGCGGCGAGGCCTGAGCCGGCGTCTATATCGGCCCATTCCGTCCCTTCAGCGGACTTCTACAAGAACTTCTTCCGCCTCCAGGGCAGATTCGATTTCCCGGAGGCTCTGCGCGAGCCGGTCCTGAAGGGCGGCGTTGGTCGTATTCCCCCAACGGAGCCAGACCACTTGCAGACCGGGCCGCCGCCGCGCCCGATCCGCGAAGTCGGCATCCTTGGTCCAAACGATGGCCTGTGCGTCGCGCGCCCACGCTTCGATTCGGTCGTCCGGCGCCGGACCCAGACCGATGTCGTTCACATGATCGCAGTCATGGCCTCTCGCCGCGAGCCACCGTGCGAGGCCCGGCGGCAGCTGCGCATCGATCAGGAAGCGCATGGATCAGGCTGCGACGACGACGCGATGGTCGATTGCCGTCGCCCCGTAGGCGAGGGCCGCGTTTATATCCGCCTCTTCGAGATAGGGATAGTCGTCAAGGATTTCCGCCGCCGACGCGCCGGACGCCAGAAGCTGCAAGATGTCGGCGACACGGACCCTGGTTCCCCGGATATGCGGTCGGCCGGCGCAGATTGCGGGGTCGATGGCGACCCGGCCGGACGTTTCCGGCGCGTCGGCAATACGGTCGAGTATCTCTGTCGGGATGCAGATCCTGGCGCCCTTGCGCGGCGCTGAATGGCCGTACCCGTTCAGGAAGGCCCGCAGCTCCCGTTCCAGGGCGTCGGCCCGGTGCGTGCCGGGTTCGACGGTATGAAACCACTGCTGGAGAACGCGTTCGGTCTGCCGGCCGTCCCGCTCATTCCGTTCGGAGAAGTAGGCTTCTGCCGTATTGTCCGAATACCCGACGAATTTCGAGGGCGCAAAAAGCCACCGCTCGCCATCCGGTCTGGCGGCGTACCATGCATGAACCATCGACATCAGATTGCGCAAACCGGTGCCGCGCCGTCTGTCCGCGAGCTCGGTCTGATAGCGCAGGATGTTGGCAATAGCCTGATCCCGGTCGGCAACCAAGCTGAGTGTCGCCATGACAAATTCCTTTCCGAATTTACCTCAGATAATTATTACGTAATTTACCTTTGAATAATTTCAAGTGGAATCGACATTTCCTGTAGATGTCGAAACGCAGCCGCCGAATCGAACAATAATGCAGACGCCGTCCGGCCCCGCGCCGATGGAGAACCGCTACGGGGCGGACCGCCGGTTACCGAATTGCCCAGCCTCCGGCCAGCCTCGATCTAAGCCCCCTTCGCATATCCCGCCGATTTCAGCGCGACGGTGATTTCGTCGAGGATCGCCGGGTCGTCGATCGTTGCCGGCATTTTCCAGTCCTCGTCGTCGGCGATCTTCTGCACCGTGCCGCGCAGGATCTTGCCGGAGCGCGTCTTCGGCAGGCGCTGGACCACGACCGCCGACTTGAACGCCGCCACCGGGCCGATGCGCTGGCGCACCATGCCGACGACCTCCCGGACGATCTCGCTGTCGTCGCGCGCCACGCCGGCGTTCAGAACGAGGAACCCGAACGGTATTTGGCCCTTCATGGCGTCCGCCACCCCGACCACGGCGCATTCCGCTACGTCCGGGTGGTCGGCCAGAACCTCCTCCATCCCGCCGGTGGACAGGCGGTGGCCGGCGACATTGATCACGTCGTCGGTCCGGGTCATCACGAAGACATAGCCGTCCTCGTCGATGAAGCCGGCGTCGCCGGTCTTGTAGTATCCGGGAAAATCTTCCAGATAGGATTCCAGGAAGCGCGCCTCGGCGTTCCACAAGTTCGGCAGGCAGCTCGGCGGCAGCGGCAGTTTCGCGACCAGCGCGCCGACCTCGCCGGGCTCGACCTCCTGCTGGTTCTCGTCCAGCACGCGCATGTCCCAGCCCGGCATCGGCAGGGTCGGCGAGCCCAGCTTGACCGGCAGCATTTCGATTCCGGCCGGGTTGGCGCAGATCGACCAGCCGGTCTCGGTCTGCCACCAGTGGTCGATTACCGGCACGTTGAGCTGCCGCGCCGCCCACTGGATCGTGTCCGGGTCGGCGCGCTCGCCGGCCAGGAACAGGTAGCGCAGGCCGCTCAGGTCGTAGTTGCCGAGCAGGTCGCCGTTCGGATCCTGCTGCTTGATCGCCCGGAACGCCGTCGGCGCCGTGAACAGCACCTTCACGTTGTGCTCCGAGATCACGCGCCAGAACACGCCGGCGTCCGGCGTGCCGACCGGCTTGCCCTCGAACAGGATGGTCGTGTTGCCGTGCAAGAGCGGGGCGTAGACGATGTAGGAATGGCCGACCACCCAGCCGACGTCCGAGGCCGCCCAATAGGTTTCGCCGGGCTCGACGCCGTAGATGTTCTTCATCGACCAGTGCAGCGCGACCATGTGGCCGCCATTGTCCCGGATCACGCCCTTCGGCTGCCCGGTCGTGCCCGACGTGTAAAGGATGTAGAGCGGATCGGTCGCGGCGACCGGCACGCAACCGGCCGGCGCGGCGCCGGCGACCGCCTCTTCCCAGTCCTCGTCGCGGCCCGAAACCAGGCTCGCCGTCACCTGTTCGCGCTGATGGACGATGCAAAAGTCCGGCTTGTGGCTGGATAGGTCGATCGCCTCGTCGAGCAACGGCTTGTAGGCCACGACCCGGCCGGGCTCGAGGCCGCAGGACGCCGAGACGATCGCTTTCGGCATGGCGTCGTCGATCCGCACCGCCAGCTCGTTGGCGGCGAAACCGCCGAATACGACGGAATGGATGGCCCCCAGCCTTGCGATGGCGAGCATGGCAATCGCCGCTTCGGGGATCATCGGCATATAGACGATGACCCGGTCGCCCTTACCGATGCCGCGCGCCTTCAGGACTCCGGCGAAGGCCGCCACGGCGTCGCGCAGTTCGCGGTAGGTGAATTTCCGCTGCGTTCCGGTGATCGGGCTGTCGTAGATCAGGGCGAGCCGGTCGGCCCGGCCGCCTTCGACATGGCGGTCGACCGCATTGTAGCAGGTGTTGCATTCCGCTCCGGCGAACCAGCGGTAGAAGGGCGGGTTGCTGCGATCCAGCACCGTGTCCCACGGTTTGTGCCAGTGCAGGCCGGCGGCGGCCTCGCCCCAGAAGCCGTCGGGGTCTTCCAGGGAGCGTTTGTGAATGTCGGCGTAGGACTGAGTCATAACGCGGCCTCGGACTGATTTCCGGCACAAAGCTGTAGCGCCGAGCCTATCCGTTTGGGGGTGCCGTGCAATCGCGCCGGATGCCGCGCGTTTGAATTTGCTGCGCCGGGCGTTAAAACACGCGCAGGACAATGCCCAGCGGACCCCGAGAGCCATGCCGAACATTTACGAACAGCATATGGATCGAAACCCGGCCAACTACGCGCCACTCTCACCGATCCCGTTGCTGGAACGGGCGGCGTCGGTCTTTCCCGATCGTCCTTCGGTGGTGCACGGCGCGCGGCGCTATACCTGGTCGGAGACCTGGGACCGGGCGCGCCGGCTCGGCTCGGCGCTGGCGCAGCGCGGCATCGGCAAGGGCGACACGGTGGCGGCGATGCTGCCGAACATCCCGGAGATGTTCGAATGCCATTTCGGCATTCCCATGACCGGCGGTGTCTTCAACGCGCTGAACACCCGGCTGGACGCCGCGACCATCGCCTTCATCCTGAATCACGGCGAAGCGAAAATCCTCATTACCGACCGGGAGTACGCTCCGACCGTGGAGGGCGCGCTTGAGCAGATCGGGCGACCGATAACCGTGATCGATGTCGACGATCCGGAGTATGGCGGCGGCGCGAAACTCCTGGGTGAGACGACCTATGAAGCGCTCATCGCCGGCGGCGATCCGGGTTACGAGGGCCGGGAGCCGGACGACGAGTGGGACGCCATCTCGCTCAACTACACCAGCGGCACCACCGGCAACCCGAAGGGCGTCGTCTATTCCCACCGCGGCGCCTATATCGGCGCCATCGGCAACCCGATGACCTGGTCGATGCCGCAGCACCCGGTCTATCTGTGGACATTGCCGATGTTCCACTGCAACGGCTGGACTTTTCCCTGGGCCCTGCCGGCGGTGGCGGGCACCAGCGTATGCCTGCGCAACGTCAGCGCCGCCAACATCTACGGGGCCATCGCCGAAGAAGGCGTTACCCATTTCTGCGGCGCCCCGGTCGTACTCAACCTGGTCGTCAACGCGCCGGAGGACGAGCGCCGGCCGCTCGGCCGGACGGTCGAGATCATGACGGCCGCCGCGCCGCCGCCGCCGGCGGTGCTGGAGCGCATCGAAGCCATGGGCTTCCGCGTCACCCATGTCTACGGACTGACCGAGGTCTACGGCCCGGCGACCGTCTGCGCCTGGCACCCCGAATGGGATGCCCTGGAGCCGCTGGAGCGCGCCAGGATCAAGTCCCGCCAGGGCGTCCGCCTTCCCGTCGAGGAGGGGCTGATGGTCGCCCATCCGGACACCATGGCGCCGGTGCCGATGGACGGCGAAACCATGGGCGAAGTCTTCCTGCGCGGTAATCTGGTGATGAAGGGCTATCTCAAGAACGCGGCCGCCACCGACGAGGCCTTCCGCGGCGGCTGGTTCCATTCCGGCGACCTCGGCGTCTGGCATCCGGACGGCTATATCGATCTGCGCGACAGGTCGAAGGACATCATCATCTCCGGCGGCGAGAACATCTCGACCATCGAGGTCGAAGGCGCGATCTTCGGCCATCCGAAGGTGCTGGAGGCCGCCGTTGTCGCCCGCCCGGACGAAAAATGGGGCGAGACGCCCTGCGCCTTCGTCACGCTCAAGCCGGGCGAGACGGCAACGGAAGACGAGATCATCGCGTATTGCCGGGACAATCTCGCCCACTTCAAGGCGCCGAGGACCGTCGTCTTCACCGACCTGCCCAAGACCTCGACCGGCAAGGTGCAAAAGTTCAAGCTGCGCGACCGGGCGGCTGACTTGTAGGCAGGCGGACGGTGCGCCTGCCATGACCGCGCCGGGCCCGTCCATTCCAGATTTCTGCGCCGGGTCGGAGACGCAAATCGCGTTCCGGGGCGGGACGGTCGGTATCGCCGATCTGGCGCGGCAGGCCGAAGACGCCGCCCGGGCGCTCTCCCGCCTCGGCGTCGGCCGGGGCGACCGGATCGCGCTCTGGCTGCCGAACTGCCCGGAATGGTTCACCCTGTTCGTCGCCGCGGCCCGGATCGGCGCCATCGCGGTCATGGTCAACACGCGCTACCGCAGCGCCGAAGTCGCCGATATCGTCGGCCGGTCCGGCGCGAAGGCGCTGTTCCTGTCGCCGGGCTTCCGCGGCATCGATTTTCCCGCAATTCTCGACGGGGTCGATCCGGGCGATTGCGACTCCCTGAAGGCGCTGGTCTCGGTGTTTCCGGCCGGCGGCGACGGCTCGGCCGCGCGCCTCGGCGCCGTTGCAGCCCTGCGGTTCGACGAATTTCTCGGCCTGGCCGATTCCGGGCCGGATCCGACTCAGCCCGTTGCGGATGACCTGTCGGAGGCCGGAGTCGCCATCTTCACAACCTCCGGGACGACCGACAAACCGAAATTCGTGCTGCACAGCCAGCAGAGCGTCACGCGCCACGCGCTGGATGTCATCCGGGCCTTCGCCATGACGGAGGATGCCTCGCCGCTGCTTCAGAACCTTCCTTTGTGCGGCGTGTTCGGCTTTTGCTTCGCCATGGCGGCCATCGCGGCGGACCGCCCGATGCTGCTCGAAGAGAGTTTTTCTGCCAAAGCCAGCTTCGAGGCCGTTCGCGACCGTCGCATCACCCATCTGATCGCGACCGACGACATGCTGCACGCCATGCTCGATTTCGATACGGACCGGACGGCGCTGCGCAGCCTCCGGATGGCCGGCTTCGCCGCCTTTAACGGCGATCCCGGCGCCCTGATGGACCGCTGCGAGGCCCACGGCGTGCCCCTGGTCGGGCTCTACGGCATGAGCGAGGTGATGGCCCTGTTCGCGGCCCAGCCGCCCGATGCGCCGCGCGAACAACGGATCATGGGGGCGGGCATTCCGGTGTGTCCGGAAACCGTCGTCCGGGTGCGCGATCCGGCGTCCGGCGCCCTTCTGGGCACGGGCGAGACCGGCGCACTGGAAATCCGCACGCCGAACCGGATGCTCGGCTATTTCGGCAATCCGGAGGCCACGGCCGACGCGATCGGCGACGAAGGCTTCCTGCGCACCGGCGATGCCGGCTACCTGGACGATGCCGGCTTCGTTTTCCTCGCGCGCATGGGCGATGCACTGCGGCTCGGCGGGTTTCTGGTCGCGCCGGAAGAGATCATGGCCCGGATCGACGAACTGCCCCAGGTTGCCGCCTCGCAGGTCGTCGGCGTGACGGCCGGCGGCAAACCCCGCTGCGCCGCCTTCGTCATTCCCGCGGCGGGCGCGACGGTCGCCGAGGCCGCGGTGATCGATCACTGCCGTGCCGGGCTCGCCGGCTACAAGGCACCGGTCGCGGTCTGGGAAATCGAGGAATTTCCGACGACTCCCAGCCCGAACGGCACAAAGGTACAACGGCGGAAACTTCAGGAACTGGCCCGGCAGCGCCTGGATACAATGGCACGCGCCGGCTGCTGACCGGGATCGTCTGAAGAATGTGCCGGCCCGGCGAGGCTCAACCTGCCGCCGGGCAGCAAAACAGCGCCGTCAGGCGCTGTTCAACATGGCGATTTCGTCCTTGATGCGGAGCTTTTGCTTTTTCATTTCCGCAATATGCAGTTCGTTCGGAAGGGGACGGGATTCTTCGTCCGCAATGGACTGCTCCAGAGAATGATGACGGGCTTTCAATGCTTCGATCCGGGGATCGACGGACATGGGCTCCTCCATGCGATAACCGTTTAATGTCGGCAACCGATTCCTAACAGACACAGCCGCCGCAATCCAGCGGTTCGGCCAGCGGTTCGGCCAGCGGTTCGGCCAGCGGTTCGGACAATCGCACCGCTACCCGGCGGCACGGCTGCGGCAGGCCGCCGTTGCGATCGTGTCCAATGCGGCATCGGTCTCGGCGCCGCCTCCCGATCCGAGAACCGAGAGATAATTTTCCATATTGTTACGCACCGTCGCGCTGTCCACCGCCGCCGCGCCGATTTCGCCCGACCCGGGGGAATCGGCGAGCGCGGCCAGCCGCAACTGTTCGATATGCTCGGCGTCGATCTCGATCTTCTGGACCCGGGCGCGCAGGGCCGATTGGAGATCGCCGGGCGGGGCGCCGTCCACGGCCGATTTCAGGCGCCGGCGCACCGCGCGCAACGGCCGGACGACCTCCGCGTGCCAGGCCGCGACTGCGCCGCGCACGGCCTCGATCCGCCCCCGGTCGAGCCGCACGCCGTTGCAGCCGGACCAGGCGCAGAACAGCAGGATGTTGACGTCCGCCCCATGCGTCTCCTGAAGCGCGATACAGGCATTGGCAACGCCGTCCCGGCCATAGGTGGCGAGGGAAAAATCCCAGAACGGATGATCGGGGAACTGCATGCGCTTGCCTGTGCTCCTGCAACCGTCGCGGACCGGTTGCTACGCCGCGGTTTGCTTCACAATCGGCCCGCAAAAGAGTAGTGTGTTATCCGGAGGCATGCCATGGCCGATGACACGAATGCCGGCGGCGCGAAAGCGGAGGCTCAGGCTGCGATCCGGCGCAAGCTGGAGGAATTGCGTGTCGAGCACCGCGACCTCGACGACCTGATCGCCCGGGTGAACGAGGAAGCGCCCTTCGATCAACTCCGCATGCAGCGCCTCAAGAAGCGGAAGCTGGCCCTGCGCGACCAGATCAACCGGCTGGAAAGCGAACTGCTGCCCGACATTATTGCGTGATTGCGGTGGGAAATCCGGGTTATCCGGCGCCGGGGCGCGACCAGTCCTCGCATTCCAGGCCGTCCACCCGCTGGAACTCCCGGCTGTTTGCGGTCACCAGCACCAGCGCGCGGGCGCGGGCCTGTCCGGCGATCAGCAGGTCGTACGGCCCGATCGGTTGTCCTGCCGCTTCGAGCTCGGCACGGATCGCGCCCGCCACACGCGCATCGCCGGCGTCGAACGGCACGATCTCGAACGCCATCCGGTCGAGCAAGTCGAGATTGCGGCGTGCTTGCCGGCTCGTGCAGGCGCCGTAATAGAGTTCGTAAGCCACCGGCGCCGGCAGGCCGAATTCCGCCGGGACGTGACGGCGCAGGCGGGCGGTGAGCGGGGGCGAGGTGTCGTTGAGCAGCGCGATGCAGGCGTCGGTGTCGAGCAGGTAGCGCTTCACTCGAACGCACCGTCGAGCCCCGGACGGTGCGGCAGGTCGGGCTGGCGGCGTCCATCGGCGAAGAAGTCGGAGGAAAATTCCCCGGCAATGGCGTCCAGCCACGCCCAGTCGGACTCGACGGGCTCCAGGATCACCGCCGCGCCCTGCCTGCGGATGCGCACTTCCGCGCCCGGCATCCGGAACCGTTTCGGCAACCGCACCGCCTGCGAACGGCCTGACCAGAAGAGTCTTGCGGTTTCGGACACCGGGGCCCTCCAGATGATATGTCTCAGAGAGATATAGCATCTGCCACCGGGGACGGTCCAGCGCGAAACCGGGCCGCCGCGCCGCCTGCGAGGGCGGATTCTGCCCTGCCTTCCCTCCGTGTCGCCCCGACCGGCCTCTTCGGCGGTTATGATCGGTTGCTCCCGGCCCGGCCCGGCCTATAATCCGCCGCTTCCTGCAAGACGGATCGCCACGAGACCATGGATAGCACTTCGCCGCCGGTGGCCATCGTCATGGGCAGCCAGTCGGACTGGGAGACGATGCGGGAAGCCCGCGACGTCCTTGCGGAACTCGGCGTCGAGACGGATACCCGGATCGTCTCCGCGCACCGGACGCCCGACCGGCTCTACGCGTTTGCGAAAGGCGCCAGGGAGGCCGGCTTCAAAATCGTTATCGCCGGCGCCGGCGGCGCGGCCCATCTGCCCGGCATGGTCGCGTCGCTGACGACGCTGCCCGTACTCGGCGTGCCGGTTTCCTCGGCTGCGTTGTCCGGCGTCGATTCCCTGCATTCGATCGTACAGATGCCCGGCGGCGTGCCGGTCGGGGCGCTCGCCATCGGCAAGGCCGGGGCGAAGAATGCCGGGTTGCTGGCGGCGGCCATTCTCGCGCTCGGCGACGAACGCATCGATGCAGCGCTGACAGCGTGGCGGCAGGCGCAGACGGACGCCGTCGCCGAAACGCCGGTTTGACCGGAACCGCCCGGTTCGAAGCGCCGGTGCCGCCGGGCAGCGTCATCGGCATCCTCGGCGGGGGCCAACTCGGCCGGATGATCGCGCTGGCCGCAGCGCCGCTGGGCTATCGCTGCGCCGTCCTGACGCCGGAAGCGGATAGCCCAGCCTCCCAGGTCGCCTGGCAGACCTTGGTCGCTCCGTTCGACGACGAAGCTGCGCTCGCCCGCTTTGCAGACCTGTCCGACGTCGTCACGCTGGAGTTCGAAAATGTGCCGGCCGCCTCTGTCGCCGCGCTGGCGGCCCGGGTGCCGACCGCGCCGGGGGAACAGGTTCTGGCCGTTACCCAGGACAGATTGAAAGAGAAACGCCTGGCGCGGGAAGCCGGTCTGGCGACAGTCGCCTTCGCCGCCGTCGAGCGCGGCGACGTCTCGGCGTTGGAGGAGACTGTCGGATACCCGGCCATCCTGAAGACCCGGCGCATGGGCTATGACGGCAAGGGCCAGGCCCGCGTCTCAAGCCCGGAAGAAGCCCGGCAGGCCTGCCGTGAACTCGGCGACTCCCTGATCGCCGAAGCGGTGTGCCCGTTCGATAAGGAGCTTTCCGTTATCGTCGCGCGGTCCGCGGACGGCGATGTCCGGCCGTTCGACGCGGTCGAGAACGAACACGAGAACCATATTCTGCGCACGAGCTACGCACCGGCGCGAATTGCCGAAGCCGTGCGCTCGGAAGCGCAGGCCGCAGCCTGCCGGCTCGCCGAACGCCTGTCGCTCGTCGGCCTGCTCGCCGTGGAGTTCTTCCGGTCGCCGCAGGATGGGCTGCTGGTCAACGAGATGGCGCCCCGGCCGCACAATTCCGGCCACTGGACGATCGAAGCCTGCCGCACCAGCCAGTTCGAACAACTGGTCCGGGCGATCTGCGGCCTGCCGCTGGGCGATCCCGGCCGTCGTTTCGACGCCGCGATGACGAACCTGCTGGGCGCCGAAGCCGAGGACTGGGCGGACCGGGCGGCCGACCCCGCCGTGCATTTGCACCTATACGGCAAGGCCGAGGCCCGGGCAGGGCGCAAAATGGGGCATATCAATCGGCTGCTACCGCTTGGCGCCCACAAGGCTGACAGCCGGGACTAGGCCCGCGCCGGTTCGATGCGACCTAAAGGCCAGACCCTCGGGAATCTCTTGTAGCCGGTCGGGGAGGCCGTTAAATGGAAGCGCTTGCAGACGCGACGTGGAGGAGGGTCCGTCCTGCGTTCCAACAAGGGCGACTCACGGAAAATGAGTCCCGAAAATCCAAACCGGAGGAAATCCATGAAGTTCAAAGCAACCCTACTGGCTGCCGCCATTGTCGCTGTCGCGGCGCCTGCGCAGGCCGAATCGGTCAATATCGGCGTACCGAACTGGGTCGGCGCCAAGGCGATCGCCAACCTGATCAAGGTCGTTGTCGAAACCAAGATGGGCGGCAAGACCGATATGGTGCCGGGCAACAACGCCAGCATCTTCGCCGGCATGGACCGCGGCAAGGGCGAGATCGATGTGCATCCGGATGTCTGGCTGCCGAACCAGGAAACCTTCACCAACCAGTATGTGAAGGGAAAGAAAACGGTCGTTCTGAGCAAGAATCCGTATGTCGGGCGGCAGGGCTTCTGCGTGTCCAGGGACTTTTCCGCAAAGCACAAGGTCACCTCGGTCTTCGACCTGACCCGTCCGGAAGTCGCCAAGGCGATGGACAGCGACGGCAACGGCAAGGGCGAGATCTGGATCGGCGCGCCGGGCTGGGCCTCGGCCAATGTCAACGAGATCAAGGTCCGGGATTATGGCCTGATGGCGTTCATGGAGCCGGTCCGCGCCGAACAGAGCGTGATGACGGCGCGCGTCGGCGACAGCATCAAGAAGAAGCAGGGCTATGCGTTCTACTGCTATTCGCCCCACGCCATCTGGAACATGTTCGATATCGTGCGGCTGAAAGAGCCGAAGTTCGATCCGAAAAAGTACATCATGGTCCAGCCGAAACAGAGCGCGGACTGGAAGAAGAAGTCCAAGGTCATGACCGAGGACGCGCTCAAGAATGTCCAGGTCGCCTATTCGAAATCGCTCGAGAAGCGTTCCCCGGGCATCGCCGCGTTCCTGCGCAACATGAAGCTGGACTCCGACACAGTGAGCAATCTGGTCTTCCAGATCGCCGCCAAACGGCGAGACCCGGCCGAGGTGGCCAAGGAATGGGTCGCAAAGAACGGCAAGCGCGTGGACGGCTGGCTCGGCCTGTAGGCCTGCAAGCAGTCTCCATCCAGGGAAATCGAAACAGCCATCGGGGCTCCGGCCCCGGTGGCGCTCTTTTTCGATCGGTCGCCAAAGCATGAGTGCCGTCGCAACAGCGGGCGTGGCCGGCGACGACCGGGCAGACCATGCCATCGAGATCGAGGGCGTGTGGAAGATTTTCGGCGCGCGGGCGGTTGAGGCGCTCGATGCCGTCCGGGCCGGAGGCATCTCGAAAGCCGAGGTTCTGGAACGGTTCGACTGCGTCGTCGGCGTCGCGGATGTCAGCCTTTCGATCCGGCGCGGAGAAATCTTCTGTGTGATGGGCCTGTCCGGCAGCGGCAAGTCCACCCTGGTCCGGCATATCAACCGGCTACTGGAGCCGACGGCCGGACGCATCCTGGTCAACGGCGAAGATATCCTGCCGATGCAGGACATGGCGCTGCGGCGCTATCGCAACGAACATATCGGAATGGTGTTCCAGAACTTCGCGCTGATGCCTCACCGCTCGGTTCTGGACAATATTTCCCTGCCGCTCGAAATCCGCGGCGTGAGTAAGAACGAACGGACCGAAGTGGCCCAGCGGGCGATCCGGATGGTCGAACTCGGCGGCTGGGGCCACAAATTCGCCCACGAGCTGTCCGGCGGCATGCAGCAGCGGGTCGGCCTTGCGAGGGCGCTCGCCGCCGATCCCGAAATTCTGCTGATGGACGAGCCGTTCAGCGCGCTCGATCCGCTGATCCGCCGGCAGTTGCAGGACGAGTTCATCAAGCTTGCCGGCGTCATGAACAAGACGACCGTCTTCATCACGCACGATCTCGACGAGGCCGTTCGCATCGGCGACCGGATCGCGATCATGCGCGACGGCCGCGTCGTCCAGACCGGCCGGCCGGAAGAGATCGTGATGCATCCGGAAGACGATTATGTCGCCGATTTCGTCGCCGGTATTTCGCGCCTGAAGGTTGTGCGCGCCCACGCCGTCATGACGCCGCTCGCCGAACATGCGGCGGCGCACGGCCCCGTCGATGCCGATGCGCGGCGCGTACCGCACGACGAGAATCTGAGCGTCCTGATCGAGGCCGCGATCGAGGACGACGCGCCGGTTCTGGTCATCGACGAAAGCGGCCGCGAGATCGGCGCGATTACGCGCGCCAACCTGCTGCGCGCCGTGGTGGAAGGGACGGAAACGTCATGACCGGCGCGCCCGATACCGTTTCTCCGGCCAGCGGACAGACGGACCAGATCGGCCCGCTCGTCGCGGAGTTCACCGCGACGGACGGCGCTTACTACCGCCGGACCTTCGAGCGTATCGGCGGTTCGTCGAAATTCGTCTGGATGTTCCATCCCTTGGCCGCGCTGCTGGGGCCGGTGTGGTACGGCGCGCGCGGCCTGTGGAGCGCGGCCCTGCCGTTCCTGCTGGTCGAGACCTTCGCTTTCATCCAGATCGCCCGCGGCCTGTTCGGCAATCTGGCGACCGGCGCCTACGACAGGGTTGCGCAGATCGAGGCCACGCTCGCCTTCCGCAAGAAACAGCTCGAGGCGGCGCGCGCCGCCAACGCCGACAATGTCGACGTGTTCGAACGGACGGTGAAATCGCTCGAAGCGGCGATCGGCGGCATCCGGCAGGAAGCCGTCGAAATCGAACAGGGCGCGATCTGGGTGGTCCTGTCCGGCATCGCGATGCTGCTGATTTTCAAGGCGGCCGAGGGCCTCTGGGCCAACCGGGCGCTGGAGAAGCGCTTTTCCGAATGGCTGTCGGACCGGAAGGTCGCCAGCGGCGTCTCGTTTCGGCGTACGTTGCTCAGCATCGTGTTCTGCCTTGTTATCGTGGCGGCCTCGATCCTGCACTACGCCTTTCCCGGCGAGTTCGAAATTCTCGCCGGCTTTCCGACCGACGATATCTTCCGCAGCGAATCGAGCGAGGCGGTCAAAGCCTTCTTCGAGGCCGTCACCACCGGTGGCAGCGCCTTCTTCGGCTCCATCGCCTACGGCATCCGGGTGATCCTGGATTTCCTGGAGATCGTCTTCGTCGAGACGCCGTGGCTTGTCGTCGCCAGCTTCATCATCCTGTTGACCGGCCTGTCGGCCGGCGTGCGTCCGGCCGTCTGGGCCGGCGCCTTCCTCGCCTATATGGGAATTCTGGGCTTCTGGGACAAAGCGATGACGACCCTGGCGCTGCTCGGCACGGCAGCCTGCATCTCCATCGCTATCGGCATTCCGCTCGGCGTTTTCTGCGCCCGGCGGCCCAGGGTGTACGCCGCAATCCGACCGATCATGGATTTCATGCAGACCATGCCGGCCTTCGTGTTCATGATCCCGGTGATCGCCTTTTTCGGCACCGGCAAGCCCGCCGCGGTCATCACGACAATGATCTTCGGCGGCACGCCGGTGGTGCGGCTCACGGTGCTCGGCCTGCGCGGCGTGCCCGAATCCGTGCGCGAGGCCGCCATCGCCTACGGCGCGTCCAAATACTATCTGCTGACCAAGGTCGATCTGCCGCTCGCCAAGCCCTCGATCATCGCCGGCATCAACCAGACCATCATGCTCAGCCTGGCCATGGTGGTCGTCGCCTCCCTGATCGGCGCCAAGGGACTCGGCGAGGACGTGCTGGAAGCGCTGCAATACGCGTCGGTCGGGCAGGGCATCCTGGCCGGCTTCGCGATCCTGTTCTGCGCCCTCATCCTCGACCGCATCGTCGCCGGCGCAAAGACCTGATTGCAACCTAGCGCCGGAAATTGCCCGGCTGGGCCTGTCTCAGGAAATTGCGCAGGCCGAGCGGGTCGGGCAGGCGCTCGACGGCCTCTTTCAGGCGCTGCGCGGCCTTCGGGACTTGCATCGTCTCGTCGATGCGCCGGTCCAGAAAGCGCCAGGTCCGGGAAAAATCCTCCGAACTGTCGTTCAGCCAATAGACGACCGTGGCGCTGTAGACGCCGGCGAGCAGGCCGCGCTTGGTGTAGAAGTTGAAGTCGGTCGCCGTGTCGCCGGCGGCGCGCCAGACCGTGTCGACCGTCCGGTACAGGATGCGCATCCCGACCGGGCCGTTGGGCGGAAAGGACAGCACTGTCAGCCCGCGCCGCACCGCATCGCGATGGCCGGCATTCTGCTCCAGCCGGACCCGGACCGCCCGGGCAATCCGCTCCCGCACCCGCATGGCTTCGAGATCCTCTTCCGCCAGGGCTGCGGCCATATCCTCGTCGGCGACGCGGTTGAAATATTCGATCGCGTCGACGGCGCCGCGCGGGAAAGCGCGATGGGGGAATTCGGCATCGAGGCCGGCCTGTTCCGCCGCCGCCGCCATCGCCGTGCCGGTCCAGCCGTCGAAGGGCACATGGTCGAGCAGCGCGGCGAGCAAAGCCCGGCGCTCCGCCTCGAACCGTTCGGCTTCCGGTGTTTCGTTATTCATCCGACAGCATTCCGTGCCGCGCCTTTCCGGGTAAACTAGGAACCGCCAGTCAAATTGTCACCGCCTTTTGATTTTGCGGCGCAGTGTGGTAGATAGCTTCCGATTGCACGGGCGCCCGTCCGGCCGGACGGGCGCCCCTTCGCATACGCGAAGATCGAAACGAACCGAAGGAGACCCTGACCATCGTTCAGGTCGTAGTCCGAGACAACAATGTCGATCAGGCCCTGAAGGCGCTGAAGAAGAAGATGCAGCGCGAGGGCGTGTTCCGCGAGATGAAGCTGCGCCGGAGCTATGAAAAGCCCTCCGAGCGCAAGGCCCGCGAAAAAGCCGAAGCGGTGCGCCGGGCCCGCAAGCTGGCGCGCAAGCGCATGGAGCGCGAAGGCTACTAGCCGCCCCGTTCCGATTCCCGGACCGCGGCCAGTATTTGGGGCGGTACGCGACCCGCCGGCTGAGCGGATGCGGCAGGGGCGCCGCGCCGGCAGCGCGGGGAACCGAGGGAATGCAGCATGACCGAAGAGGCGGAACTGCTCGGCCGCATCACCGTGTGCGCCGGTATCTTCGGGGGCAAGCCTGTCATCCGCGGCATGCGGATTGCGGTCGAACATGTCCTCGGCATGCTGGCGGCGGGCGATTCGACGGAGACGATCCTGCAGGAATTTCCCGACCTCGACGCAGAAGACATCCGGGCCTGCCTGCTCTTCGCCCATCGCTCGATGGCCGGCGAACATGTGTATGACCGGGTCGCCATGCGGGAAGCTTCTTGAGATTTCTCCTCGACGTCTGCGTAGCGTCGCAGACGTTGCACACCGTGCTGACCGGCCTCGGGCACGACGTTCTGTCGGCCCGTGACGGATATTCACATGCTGCCGATGAGATGCTGCTTGCCCTGGCGTACCGGGAGCGTCGGGTGCTCGTCACCTAGGACAAGGATTTCGGCGAACTGGTATTTCTGCGCCGCCTGCCGCATCCGTGCATCGTTCGGCTGGTCGGGCTCGGGGTTGCGGAAACGGTAGAGGCGATGCGGCACCTGATCGAACGCCATGGCGATGAAATGCGCTCCGGTGCGATCGTCGTTGTGACGGCGCAGAGGGTGCGGATACGTCCGGCCGATTTCCTCGAGCCGGACGACGGCTGACGACCGTTACTTCACCCTGCGGCAGGCGGAGGCGCTACGCCGCCGCCGGGACGCCCGCTCGGTCCAGCGCCGTCTTCTGGCGCGCGGCCAGGGCGTCGACGTCGAAATCGTCGATCAGGCCGTGAAACAGGCGGTGCCAGTTCACCTCGGCGCGCAGGCGCATGAAGACCGAGCCGAGCCCGATGGCGGCGCGGTCCATCAGGACGAATTCGCGCGGCGGCTTCACCCCGCCGACCCGCTTCAGCTCCTCGTGCACCTTGCCGACCGTGCGCGCGCCATATTGCACGCTGTTGTCTTCCTGGATCGACTGGACCCTGTCCTCCATCAGCGGCTCGTAGAGGAAGCGCGCCCAGATATTCAGGATATCGATCGTCTCCCGGTCGAGCCCGGCGAAGCCCCAGGTTTCGTAGGCGTGGACCGCCAGGTCCTCGTCGTCGTCCTTCAGCGCATTGTAGAGGTCGATCACGCCCTTGACGAAGACGGGCGAAAATACCCGGATGCAGCCGAAGTCCAACAAATTGATCGAATGGTCTTCCCGGGCGGCGTAGTTGCCGAGATGCGGATCGCCGTGGATAACGCCGTAGTCGTAGAACGGCACATACCAGGCGCTGAACATGGTGCGCGCCAGCGCGTTGCGGGTCTCGACCGGCGCGTCCTCGAACGCCGTCAGCTTCTGACCGTCGAGCCAGCCCATGGTCAGCAGCCGGCGGGTCGACAGCGCCGGCACGACCGGCGGGACATGGATGGCCGGCTCGTCCCGCAGCATGTGGCGGTAGAGCGCCATATGCGAGGCCTCGCGCTCGTAATCGAGTTCCTCGAGCAGGCGGGCGGAGAGCTCCTTGTGGATGTTGCCGGTGTCGATCGCGCTGTCGTAGCGGGCGTACAGGCCGAAGATCACCCGTAGTTGCCGGAGGTCGGCGGCGACGACGGAGGCCATGTCCGGATATTGCAGTTTGCAGGCGACGGCCGTGCCGTCTTCCAGGGTCGCCCGGTGAACCTGCCCCAGCGATGCGGCGGCCGCGGCCTTGCGCTCGAACGTGTCGAAGCGGCCCTGCCAGTCCGGCCCCAGCTCGCTCGCCATGCGTCGCCGCACGAAGGGCCAGCCCATCGCCGGGGCATCGCTCTGCAATTGCGCCAGTTCCCTTGCGTATTCGCGCGGCAGCGCCTCCGGCACCGTCGACAGGAGCTGCGCCACCTTCATCAGCGGCCCCTTGAGGCCGCCCAGCGCGGCGCGCAACTCGGCGGCGTGGCGTTCGCGATCCCCCCGGCCCGGGAGAGGGCGCCCGCGGGCCCCGCGCGCGCCCCGCCCGCCGCCGGCCCGCCCCGCCGTAACATAGCGGCGGACCCGCCCGCCCAGATTGCCGCTTTCGCTCATGCGAAAAAAGTGGGGGCCGCCGCCGGTGCGGCAACCCCCGGAATGTGTCGCTGCGGTAACCTGCGCCGCGGTGCGTGCGAAATCCTCCGCCGCGCCGCGGACAAGGCGGTTACCGGATCGCGATCGGGTTGATGATCATCTGGACCGTGCCTCTGACGCGAGCTGCGCCGAGCACGAACATGAACTCGTAGGCTTTGTCCGCTGCCAGCGCCCGGGTGTCCATGTTCTCCAGGATGTAGATGCCGTTCTTGGGAATCAGGATTTGGTGCACCTCGAACACGCCGACGCCCTTCTCGAAGGGCACGGCTTCCAGGCCCCAGGTGTCCGCACCCACGGCGACCACGCCGATCTCGACGAGATACTCGGCGCCGGTCTTGCCGAGGCCGGGTTCGGTCGAAACGTAGCGCTTCAGGTCCTTCTTCGTGCCGTCGGCGCCGTCGAGCAGGTTGAGCCAGCCGGAATGGAACAGGACGATATCGCCCTTGCGCAACTCGACGCCCTGCTTCTTGGCGGCGCCCATGATGTCTTCGCGGGTATAGGGCGTGCCTTCCTTCAGCAGCTTCTTGCCGAAATAGGCTGCCATGTCGAGCAGCACGCCGCGCCCGACCAGCGGCGGAATCTTCTCGATGCCGAGCTTGGTCAGGCCGTCGGCCTTGGCGAAATCCTTCGCCTTGTAGCCATTGTAGTAGACGTGATCGACGCCGATATGGCCGAGCCCGTCGATCTGCGGCCCGATGCCGAGCCAGCCCATGAAGATATCGTCGTTATAGCTGGTCTTGGTCGGCCCGAGGCCGGACGTGGTGATCTGGTTCGGCTGCAGGATGGTGACCGACAGGCCGCGCGGCGGGAAGGCCGGCGTCTTGGAATCGACGACGATGCCGAGGTGATAGGTCTTGCCCAGCTTGATCAGGCCGGCCGCCTTCTTCACCAGTTCCGGCGTGATATGGTTGGCCGCGCCGGCCTCGTCCTTCGGGCCCCATTTGGACTTGGTCCAGTCCTGCGCCGCCGCAGGATTAGCCAGGCCGAGCGCCAGCGCGCCGGCGGCAAGAATGCCGAATTTCTTCATGTCACACTCCCTGAGATGTTCGGTCGGTTTGCGAAAGGCGCTTCCCTCCGCGCGCCCGCAATCGCGGAATTTAGCGGGTTTGCGCCGGGACTGCCGTAGCCGTTCGCCGCAGTCCGTCAGCCGGTTTCGAGGTCGTCGATAAAGCCCTCGATCACCGACAGGCCGCGGTTCCAGAAGCCCGGATCGGCGGCGTCCAGGCCGAACGGGGCGAGCAGCTCGCGGTGGCGCAGCGTGCCGCCGGCGCGCAGCAAGTCGAGATACTTGTCCGCGAAGCCTTCAGGCCGCTCCCGGTAGACGGCGTAGAGCGCGTTCACCAGGCAGTCGCCGAACGCATACGCGTAAACGTAGAACGGCACATGGACGAAGTGCGGGACGTAGCACCAGAACGCGGCGTAGTCGTCGTCCAGGTCGAAGGCGGGCCCCAGGCTCTCGCGGGAAACCTCCATCCAGATCGCGCCGATCTGCTCCGGCAACAGCTCGCCTTCCCGGCGCCGGTCGTGCATCCGGCGCTCGAACTCGTGGAAGGAAATCTGGCGCACGACCGTGTTCAGCATGTCCTCGACCTTGCCGGCCAGCAGTGCGCGCCGCCGCGCCGGATCGGTCTCGGCGTCCAGCAGGGCCCGGAAGGTCAGCATCTCGCCGAACACCGAGGCCGTCTCCGCCAGGGTGAGCGGCGTCTGCGCGCGCAGATGCCCCTGCGCGCCAGCCAGAACCTGATGCACGCCGTGGCCCAGTTCGTGCGCCAGGGTCATCGCGTCCCGCACCTTCCCCTGGAAGTTCATCAGGATGTAGGGATGGACGGATGGCACGCACGGGTGCGAGAACGCGCCCGATGCCTTGCCGGGCCGGACCGGCGCGTCGATCCACCGCCCGGCAAAGAACCGCTGGCCGATCTCGGCGAGTTCCGGCGAGAAGGTGCGATAGGCCGACAGCACCGTGTATTCGGCGTCCTGCCATCCGATCGACGGCTCCTCGACGTCAGGCAGGGGCGCGTTTCGATCCCAGTATTTCAGCCTGTCGACGCCGAGCCACCCGGCCTTCATCGCGTAGTAGCGGTGTGAGAGCCGCGGATAGGCCGCCCGGACCGCTTCGACCAACGCATCGACAACCTCGTCCTCGATATGGTTGGCGCGGTTGCGGGCCGAGACGGGCCGGTCGTACCGCCGCCAGCGGTCCTCGATCTCCTTGTCCTTCGCCAGCGTATTCGCGATGTGGCCGAACAGGCGGATATTGTCGTTGAACACCGCGGCGAGCGCGCGGCCGGCCGCTTCGCGCACGTTGCGGTCGGGGCTGCTGAGCCGGTGCAGCGCTTCGGCTTCGGTCAGGTCTTCGCCGTCGATCGGGAACCGGAGAGCCGCAACCGTTTCGTCGAACAGGCGGTTCCAGGCGCTGCGGCCCGCCACCTGCTTGTCGTGCAGCAGGCGTTCCAGATCGTCGGAAAGCCGATGGTTGCGGAAGGTGCGGATGTCGCGCAGCCAGGGCCGCCAGCGCCTTAGCCGGGCGCTCTCTTCGTAGAGCGCCTCCAGCCTTTCGTCTTCGATCCGGTCGATCTCCAGGGCGAAGAACACCAGACGGGCCGAGGCGTCGTTCAGTTTCTCCGTAACCGATGGAGTGGACGCCCCTCCCGACGGCATCGCGATGTGCCATGTTGGCAGTGGTGTTAAGGC
>FZLR01000056.1 GCA_900197615.1 Rhodospirillaceae bacterium Spongia-Bin9 | reverse complement strand
GCATGACCGTCGGCGATTCGTGGACGTGGGCCTGGACCTCGGCCGGGGCGCGGCTCTCGCCGTGGAAAGTCATAATGATGAGCCGCCAGGAATAGAAGGCGGTCATGATCGCCGCGGCGATGCCCATCCAGAAGGCGAACAGCCCGAGGCCGGTATGGGCGCCGAACGCCGCCTCGAGGATCAGGTCCTTGGAATAGAAGCCGGCGAAGCCGAAGACGAAGGGGATGCCGACCCCGGCCAGCGCCAGCGAGCCGATCCACATCAGGACGTAGGTCGTCTTCATCTTGCGCCAGAGGCCGCCCATGCGCCGCATGTCTTGCTCGTCCGACATGCCGTGGATGACCGAGCCGGAGCCGAGGAACAGCAGCGCCTTGAAGAAAGCGTGGGTCATCAGGTGGAACATCGCCACCGGATAGGCCCCGATGCCGGCGGCGAAAAACATGTAGCCGAGCTGCGAACAGGTCGAATAGGCGATGACGCGCTTGATGTCGTTCTGCACCAGGCCGACCGTCGCGGCGAAAAAGGCGGTGAACGCGCCGACGGTGACGACAATCGCCAGCGCCAGCGGCGCAAATTCGAACATCGGCGACAGGCGGCAGACCATAAACACGCCGGCCGTGACCATGGTGGCGGCGTGGATCAGCGCGGACACCGGCGTCGGGCCCTCCATCGCGTCGGGCAGCCAGGTGTGCAGCAGGATCTGGGCCGACTTGCCCATAGCGCCGATGAACAGGAGGATGCAGGTCCAGTCGAGCGCGGTCTGGCCGTCGATCATGTAGCCGCCGACGGTGGTGATTTCCTTGCCCGGAAGCTCCTGCGCCGCCGGCAGCACGGTCGAGAAATCGAGCGAGCCGAAGATCGCGAACACGGCGAAAATGCCGAGCGCGAAGCCGAAATCGCCTATCCGGTTGACCAGGAAAGCCTTGATGGCGGCGGCGTTGGCGGTCTCGCGCTTGTACCAGAAGCCGATCAGCAGGTAGGAGCACAGGCCGACGCCTTCCCAGCCGAAGAACATCTGGGCGAAGTTCTCCGCCGTCACCAGCATCAGCATCGAGAAGGTGAACAGGCTGAGATAGGCGAAGAACCGCGGCTTGTGCGGATCGTGACCCATATAGCCGATCGAATAGACATGGACGACGGCGGAGATCAGCGTCACCACCACGACCATGACGGCGGCCAGCGTATCGAAGCGCAGCGCCCAGTCGACGCTCAGCTCGCCCGACGCCATCCAGGTGAACAGCCGGATCGGTTCCGCTGGCCCTGTCTTCGCGAATCCCACCCGGTACAGGATGATCCCGCCCAGGATCGCCGAGACGACCAGCAGCCCGGACGTGATGTACATCGAGGCCCGGTCCCCAATCCGCCGGCCGAACAGCCCCGCGATGACGGCGCCGATCAGCGGCAGGAAAATGGCGGCAACGTACATGCCGGACTCAGCCCTTCATCACGTTGACGTCTTCCACCGCGATGGAGCCGCGGTTGCGGAAGTAGATGACGAGGATGGCGAGCCCGATGGCGGCCTCGGCGGCGGCCACGGTCAGCACGAACATGGCGAAGATCTGGCCGACCAGGTCCTTCAGCGCCCAGGAGAAGGCGACCAGGTTGATGTTGACGGCGAGCAGGATCAGCTCGACCGACATCAGGATGATGATGACGTTCTTCCGGTTCAGGAAAATGCCGAAGATCCCGATGGTGAACAGGATCGCGGCGACCGTCAGATAGTGCGCGAGGCCGATCTCCCACATCGCGTCAGACGCCCTCCCCCGGCTGAACCTGCTTGAGCTCCACCGTCTCCTCGCGGCGCCGGCGGACCTGCTCGCCGATCTTCTGCTTGCGCACGCCGGGGCGCTGGCGCAGCGTCAGCACGATGGCGCCGACCATGGCGACGAACAGCACCATGCCGGCGAGCTGGAACAGGTAGATGTATTTTGTGTAGAGCAGCCGGCCGATCATCTCGGTATTGGTGAGCGCGCTGCCCTCCGGGACCTTCTCCGCCAGGGCGCCCTCGACCCCGGGGGCCACGGCCCAGATGCCGCCGACGAAGACGATCTCGCCCAGCAGGATCGCGGCGATCAGGCCGCCGATCGGCAGGTAGCGCTGAAAGCCCTCGCGCAGTTCGACGAAATTGATGTCCAGCATCATCACGACGAACAGGAACAGCACCGCGACGGCGCCGACATAGACGATCACCAGGATCATCGCCAGGAACTCGGCCCCGGTCAGCACGAACAGCCCGGCAGCGTTGAAGAAGGTCAGCACCAGGAACAGCACGGAATGGACCGGGTTGCGCGCCGTCACCACCATGACGGCGGCGGCAACGGCGACGAAGGCGAACAGGTAGAAGGCGATGGCTTGCAGGATCATGGGCGGCTACCGGTAGGGCGCATCGGCGGCAAGCGCCTGCGCAATCTCGGTTTCCCAACGGTCGCCGTTCGCCAGCAGCTTCTCCTTGTTGTACATCAGCTCTTCGCGCGTCTCGGCCGCGAATTCGAAGTTCGGCCCTTCGACAATGGCATCCACCGGGCAGGCTTCCTGGCAGAAGCCGCAATAGATGCATTTCGTCATGTCGATATCGTAGCGCGTCGTCCGGCGGCTGCCGTCGTCGCGCGGCTCGGCCTCGATGGTGATGGCCTGGGCCGGGCAGATCGCCTCGCACAATTTGCAGGCGATGCAGCGCTCCTCGCCGTTCGAATAGCGGCGCAGCGCATGTTCGCCCCGGAAGCGCGGGCTGAGCGGCCCCTTCTCGTAGGGGTAGTTGATCGTCACCTTGGGCTTGAAGAAGTAGACCAGGGTCTTCCACAGGCCGACGCCAATCTCCCAGAGCAGGACGGTTCGCACCGTGCGCAGCATGGTTCCTCTCCCTATGCCGGCAGCCAGCCGGCGTACAGCAGCACGCCGGCATACGCCACCACGGCAACGAGCGACAGGGGCAGAAAGACCTTCCAGCCCAGCCGCATCAGCTGGTCGTAGCGGTAACGCGGCAGAGTCGCGCGCACCCAGATAAACACGAACAGCAGGAACGCGATTTTCAGGCCCAGCCAGATCGGCCCGGGAATCCAGTTCAACCACCAAACGTCGAGCGGCGGCAGCCAGCCGCCCATGAACAGGACGGCGGTGATGCCGCTCATCATGATCATGTTGATATATTCGCCGAGGAAGAACAGGGCGAAGGGAAAGGCGGAATATTCGACGAAATAGCCGGCGACCAGCTCGGCCTCGGCTTCCGGCAGGTCGAAGGGATGGCGGTTGGTCTCGGCGAGCGCCGAGATGAAGAACACGACGAACATCGGCGCCAGCGGAATCCAGTACCAGTTCCAGAATCCGCCCTGCTGGGCCAGCACGATCTCCGACAGGTTGAGCGACCCGGCGGCGATCAGCACCGTGATCATCACGAAGCCGATGGAGACTTCGTAGGATACCATCTGCGCCGCCGAGCGCAGCGCGCCGAGAAAGGCGTAGCGCGAGTTGCTCGCCCAGCCGGCCATGATGATGCCGTAGACGCCGAGCGAGGAAATGGCGAACAGGTAGAGCACGCCGACATTGATGTTGGACAGTACCCAGATGCCGCTTTCGCTCTGGCCCAGCGGAATCACCGCCCAGGCGACGAGGGCGAGGGTGAAGGTCAGAACCGGCGCGAACAGGAACACCGCCCGGTTGGCGCCGGACGGAATGACGGTTTCCTTCATCAGCAGCTTGAGGCCGTCGGCCATCGGCTGGAGCAGGCCGAACGGGCCGACGACATTCGGCCCCTTGCGCAGCATCATGGCGGCGAGGACCTTGCGCTCGTACCAGGTGAGCAAGGCCATGCCGACCAGCAGCGGCACGACGATCAGCAGGATCCAGCCGATCAGGATCAGCGCCGGCAGGGCGTAACCTTCCCAGAAGACCATCATGGGGGCGCTACCCGTCCGTGCCCGTGCGGGCGCCGTCCGCCAGCGCCCGGCGCATCTGGGTGCACTTCGCCATGGTTTCCGAGCAGCGGCCGATCGGGTCGGTCATGTAGAAATTCTGCACCGGCGAGCGGAATGGCGTCGGGTCCGTTTCACCGTCCGCGACAGGGTCGCCGAACACCTCCCACGGAGCCGGCACGATCTCGTCGACCGCCTCGAAGACCGGATTGGCTTCGGCCAGCCTGGCGCGGACCTGGGCCAGCGAATCGTAAGGCAGCTTGCGGCCGGCAACTTCGGAGAAGGCGCGGACGATCGTCCAGTCCTCGCGCGCATCGCCGGGCGGAAAGATGCCCAGCGCCGTGCGCTGCGGCCGGCCCTCGACATTCGCATAGGTCGCGCTCTTCTCGGTGTAGGCGGCGCCCGGCAGGATAACGTCGGCCCGGTCCGCGCCGGCATCGCCGTGATGGCCCTGATAGACGACGAAGGCGTCGCCGAGCCGGTCCATTTCGATCTCGTCGGCGCCGAGCAGCCAGACCAGGCCGATTTCGCCTTTGCCGGCGCCGTTCAGGATCGCGGCGGTATCGCGGCCGCCCTCGCCCGGCGCAAAGCCGAGATCGAGCCCGCCGACCCGCGAGGCCGCGGTGTGCAGCACGTTGAAGCCGTTCCAGCCGCCGCCGACCATGCCGAACCGCTCTGCGGTCTGGCGTGCCAGACCGAGCATCGCCGCGCCGTCGTCGCGCACCGGCACGCCCGGACCGACGATAAGCATCGGCCGTTCGGCGCCTTCCAGCACCTCGGCGAAACTGTGGTCGCCGTCTGCAACAGCGCGCAGCGTCTCTGCGCCGTTGCCCAGATGGTCGTAACGATAGGTCAGGTCGGCCGCTTCGCCGATCAGGCCGATGCGGAACCCGCCCGCCCGCCAGCGCCGCCGGATGCGGGCGTTGAGCACCGCCGCCTCGATCCGCGGGTTGGCGCCGATCAGCAGCAGCGCATCGGCCTCGTCGATGCCGGCAATCCCGCTGTTGAACAGGTAGCTGGCGCGTACCGCCGGATCCACCTTCGCCCCGTCCTGCCGGCAGTCGATATTCTGAGAACCGCAGGCCGCAAACAGGTCCTTCAGCGCGATCATGGCCTCGCAGTCGGCCTGGTCGCCGGCAATCGCCGCCATGCCCGCGCCGCCGGTTTCGGCAATCCTGTCGGCGATCGCGGCGAAGGCCTCGGCCCAGGAGGCCGGTTCGAGCCCGCCGTCCCGCCGGACATAGGGCCGGTCGAGCCGCTGGCGCTTCAGCCCGTCGCAGGCGAAGCGCGTCTTGTCGGAAATCCACTCCTCGTTGATGTCGTCGTTCAGGCGCGGCAGTACCCGCATGACCTCGGCGCCGCGGCTGTCGACCCGGATGTTGGAGCCGACAGCGTCCATGACGTCGATGGATTCGGTCTTGCGCAGTTCCCACGACCGCGCGGTGAAAGCGTAGGGCTTGGAGGTCAGCGCGCCGACCGGGCACAGGTCGATCACGTTGCCCGAGAGTTCCGAGGTCAGCGAGCGCTCCAGATAGGTCGCGATCTCCATATGCTCGCCGCGGTGCAGCGCGCCGATCTCCTCGACGCCGGCGACCTCTTCGGCAAAGCGGATGCAGCGGGTGCAATGGATGCAGCGGGTCATGATGGTCTTGACCAGCGGCCCCATTTCCTTGTCGTGCACCGCCCGCTTGTTCTCCTCGAAGCGGGTGCGGTCGTGACCGTAGGCCATCGCCTGGTCCTGCAGATCGCACTCGCCGCCCTGGTCGCAGATCGGGCAATCGAGGGGGTGATTGATCAGCAGGAACTCCATCACGCCCCGGCGGGCCTTGATGGTCTTCTCCGAATCGGTCAGGACGACCATGCCGTCCATGATCGGCTGGGCGCAGGAGGCGACCGGCTTGGGCGCTTTCTCGACCTCGACCAGGCACATGCGGCAGTTGCCGGCGATCGACAACCGCTCGTGAAAGCAGAAATGCGGCACTTCCTTGCCGATCGACTGCAACGCCTGAAACAGGGTCAGGCGCCCGTCGACCTCATGCTCTTCGCCGTTGACGGTGATCGTTGCCATCGCGCTTACGCCGCCACCTTGCGTTCGAGGATGCGGCGCTCCAGTTCGGGCCGGAAATGCCGGATCAGGCCCTGGATCGGCCAGGCCGCCGCATCGCCGAGGGCGCAGATCGTGTGCCCTTCGACCTGGTAGGTCACCTCTTCCAGCATGTCGATTTCGCCGATGTCCGCATCGCCGCGCACCAGCCGTGTCATCACGCGCCACATCCAGCCGGTGCCCTCGCGGCACGGCGTACACTGGCCGCAGCTTTCGTGCATGTAGAATTTGGACAGGCGGCAGATCGCGTTGACAATGTCCGTCGACTTGTCCATCACGATGACCGCCGCGGTGCCGAGGCCCGACTTGAGGCCGGCCAATGTATCGAAGTCCATCGGCATATCCTGGCAGATGTCGGACGGCAGGCAGGGCACCGAAGAACCGCCGGGAATGACGGCGAGCAGGTTGTCCCAGCCGCCGCGCACGCCGCCGGCATGTTTCTCGATCAGCTCCCGGAAGGGAATGCCCATCGCCTCTTCGACATTGCACGGCGCGTTCACATGGCCGGAAATGCAGAAGAGCTTGGTGCCGGTGTTGCGCGCATCGCGGCCGATGCCGGCGAACCAGGACGGTCCCCGGCGCAGGATTGTCGGCGCAACGGCGATGGATTCGACATTGTTGACGGTGGTCGGGCAGCCGTAGAGGCCGGCGTTGGCCGGAAACGGCGGCTTGAGGCGCGGTTGGCCCTTCTTGCCCTCCAGGCTTTCCAGCAACGCCGTTTCTTCGCCGCAGATATAGGCGCCGGCGCCGCGGTGGACGTGAATGTCGAAGTCCCAGCCCGAGCCGCTGGCGTTGCGGCCGATCAGTCCGGCGCCGTAGGCCTGGTCGACCGCGGCCTGCAACCGTTCGGCCTCGCGGTAGAACTCGCCACGGACATAGATGTAGGCGGCGTGGGCGCCCATGGCGAAGCCGGCGATCAGGCAGCCCTCGACCAGCTTGTGCGGATCGTGGCGCATGATGTCCCGGTCCTTGCAGGTGCCGGGTTCGGATTCGTCGGCGTTGACGACCAGATAGTGCGGGCGGCCGTCGCGCTTGTCGTCCGGCGGCATGAACGACCATTTGAGGCCGGTCGGGAAGCCCGCCCCGCCCCGGCCGCGCAGGCCGGAATCCTTGATCTGCTGGCAGATCCAGGCGCGACCCTGTCCGATGAACCAGGCCGTCTGGTCCCAGTCGCCCCGGCGGCGCGCGCCTTCCAGGCCCCAATCGTCGAAGCCGTAGAGGTTGGTGAAGATGCGGTCGCGATCGTCGAGCATCAGGCGGTGCCCTCCCCTGCTTCCGCATTTGCCAGCGCCGCGGCTTGCGCAACCCAGTCGTCGCGGTCGGCCCGGCCCCCGAGCTTCAGCGCCCCGTTCACCCAGTCCTTCTCCTCGGGCGTCCAGGCAGCGATCTGGTCGAAATGATAGATGCCGATGCCATGCAACGCACTTTCGATCTTCGGGCCGAGGCCCCTGATCCGGGCCAGTGCATCGGCATTGCCGCCGCGCGGTCCGTCGAGCGCGGCCGGCCGGCCTTCGTTTTCGGCCGGCGCCGGCGATCCGGCCGCAACCGGCGCGCCGGCGCCGTTCAGCCGGTAGACGACCGCGGGGTCGAAGGGAGGCGGGGCCGGCACGTCGATCAGGGTGCGTGCGCCGTCTTCCGGCTCCGAGGAATGGCGGCCGACCAGGGAGCCGGTCGGCAGTTCGCCGCCATTTTTCAGGGTGCGCAGGAGACCGGAGAAATTCTCGTATGTCAGATCCTCGACGAAATCGTCGTTCACCTGGACCATCGGCGCGTTCACGCAGGCGCCGAGGCACTCGACTTCGGTACAGGTGAACAGCCCGTCTTCGCTGGTCTCGCCGGGCCCGATCCCGGTTTCGTCGCGGATCGCGCGGAACACCTCGCCGATGCCGCGCAGCATACAGGGCGTCGTGCCGCACACCTGGAGATGGTACCTGCCGACCGGGGCCAGGTTAATCATGGTGTAGAAGGTCGCGACTTCCATCACCCGGATCTTCGCCATGCCCAGCCGGCCGGCGATATGCTCGATCGCGGCCTGGGGAACCCAGCCGCCGTGCTGGCGCTGGGCCAGGTCGAGCAGCGGCAGCACCGCGCTGGCCTGCCGGCCTTCCGGATAGCGGTCGACCGCCTTGTCCGCCGCCCGGCCGTACTCGCCGTCGAAGGCGAAGCTGTCCGGCTGCTCGACGGCGCCGCCTGCCGCGAGCCCGCTCACCGGTCGACCTCGCCGAACACGACATCCATGGAGCCGACGATCGCGCAGACATCCGCCAGCATGTGGCCTTTCGACATGAATTCTGTCGCTTGCAGATGGGCGAAGCCCGGCGCCCGGATCTTGCAACGGTAGGGTTTGTTGGTGCCGTCGGCGATCAGATAGACGCCGAACTCGCCCTTCGGCGCCTCGACGGCGGTGTAGGTCTCGCCGGCCGGCACGCGATAGCCCTCGGTATAGAGCTTGAAATGGTGGATCAGCGCCTCCATCGAGCGCTTCATCTCGCCCCGTTTCGGCGGCGTCACCTTGTTGTCGTCCGCTGCCACCGCCCCGTCCAGCGTCTCCAGCCGGTCGAGCGCCTGGTCGATGATGCGCAGGCTCTGGCGCATTTCCTCGACGCGCACGAGATAGCGGTCGTAGCAATCGCCGTTGCGGCCGACCGGAATATCGAAATCGTAGGCTTCGTAGCCGTCGTAGGGCTGGGCCTTGCGCAGGTCCCAGGCCAGGCCGGAGGCGCGCAGCATCGGGCCCGAGAAGCCCCAGTCCAGCGCGTCCTTCGCGTTGACGACGCCGATATCGACCGAGCGCTGCTTGAAGATGCGGTTCTCGGTCAGCAGCGTCTCGATATCGTCGACGATCTTCGGGAAGGCCGCGCGCCACTCCCGGATGTCGCCGATCAGCCCGGCCGGCAAATCCCGATGCACGCCGCCGGGCCGGAAATAGGCCGCATGGAGCCGCGCGCCGCAGACGCGCTCGTAGAATGCCATGAGCTTTTCGCGCTCTTCGAAGGCCCACAGGAACGGCGTCAGCGCGCCTACGTCCATGGCATAGGCCGGCACGTTCAGCAGATGGTTCAGCACCCGGCCGATTTCGGCGTAGAGCACCCGGATCGCCTGGCCGCGCGGCGGGACTGCCAGACCCATGAGTTTTTCCGTCGCCAGCGCGAAGGCATGCTCCTGGTTCATCGGCGCGACATAGTCGAGCCGGTCGAAATAGGGCACGGCCTGGAGATAGGTTTTCTGCTCGATCAGCTTTTCGGTGCCGCGGTGCAGCAGGCCGATATGGGGGTCGGCGCGCTCGACGATCTCGCCGTCCATCTCCAGCACCAGGCGCAGCACGCCGTGGGCCGCCGGATGCTGGGGCCCGAAATTCAGGGTGAGATTCTTGATCTCGACCTCGCCGGGCCTGAGATCGCCCGCTGCGCCGGCCGCCGTCGGTCCGTCAGGCATGCCGCTAGCCCTCCGCCGCGCCGGCCTGTGCGGCCTTCTCGTCGCCCGGCGCAGACGGCGGCAGCCCGCGCGTCATGCCTTCCCAGGGCGAGAGGAAATCGAACGTCCGGTAATCCTGCTGCAAGGTCACCGGCTCATAGACCACCCGCTTCTGTTCCTCGTCGTAGCGCACCTCGACGAATCCGGTGAGCGGGAAATCCTTGCGCAGGGGATGGCCGTCGAAACCGTAGTCGGTCAACAGGCGGCGCAGGTCCGGGTTGTCCGAGAAATAGATGCCGTACAAATCCCACGCCTCGCGCTCGAACCAGCCGGCGGCGCTGAAGACTTCGGCGACCGAGGGCACCGGCGTCTCTTCGTCGGTATGGACCTTGACCCGGCAGCGCAGGTTCGAGGTCACGCTCAGCAGGTTGTAGACGACGTCGAAGCGCCGTTCGCGCGCCGGCCAGTCGACGCCGCACAGATCGACCAGGCAGGTGAAGGCGCAGTTCGGATCGTCGCGCAGCCGGGTCAGCACCTTGACGACGGTCTCCCGGCCGACCGTAACGCACAGCTCGCCGCGCACGATATCCGCCTCGACCGCCTCCTGGGACAGGACGGCGAGGACATGCTCTTTCAGGTCTTGGAGCGCTTCCAGGGACATCTGCTGCCGGGGTTTCGCGGTCTAGCGCGCAAAGGTCGCCGTGCGGCGGATCTTTTTCTGAAGCTGCAGCACGCCGTACAGCAGGGCTTCGGCGGTCGGCGGACAGCCGGGGACATAGACGTCGACCGGCACAATCCGGTCGCAGCCGCGCACCACCGAATAGGAATAGTGGTAATACCCGCCGCCGTTGGCGCAGGAGCCCATCGAGATGACCCAGCGCGGTTCGGCCATCTGGTCGTAGACCCGGCGCAGCGCCGGCGCCATCTTGTTGGTCAGCGTCCCGGCCACGATCATCACGTCGGACTGGCGCGGGCTGGGGAAGAACACCGTGCCGAACCGGTCGAGATCGTAGCGGCTGGCGCCGGTGTGCATCATCTCGACGGCGCAGCAGGCCAGCCCGAAGGTCATCGGCCAGAGCGAGCCGGACTGGGCCCAGCCGACCAGCGAATCCAGGCTGGAGACGACGAAGCCCTTCGATTGGAACTCCTTGTCCAGGAAGGCGTCGAGCTCGGGCAGTTTCGCCGGAGCGCCGGTCGCACCGGCATCGGGGGCATCGGGGGCGGCTATTCCCATTCCAGCGCCCCCTTCTTCCATTCATAGACGAAGCCGACGGTCAGGATGACCAGGAACACCACCATGGACCAGAAGCCGAAATGCTGGGTCTCGGACAGCGTGATCGCCCAGGGGAACAGGAAAGCGACTTCGAGGTCGAAAATGATGAACAGGATGGCGACGAGATAGAAGCGCACGTCGAACTGGCCGCGCGAATCTTCGAAGGCGTCGAAACCGCATTCGTAGGCTGCCAGCTTCTCCGAATAGGGCTTCTGCTTCGCCAGAATCCACGAGGCGGCAACCATTGCCAGGGCCAGCCCCAGGGCAATCCCCAGAAAGATGGCGATCGGCAGATATTCGGCAAGAATGTCGCTCATCTGTCCCGCAAGGGTTGCCTTGTTCTTGCGGCGCAACGCGGCGCCACGCCAACGTCGTTCGCGCACACAAACGCGCACGCGCCGACCCGACCCGGACGAACCGGTTATAGGGCCGGCGGTCTAGCTTGCAAAGCCTTACCACGATCCCGTTCGGACGCATAGCGGGCACGCGCCGGTTCCCTGGCGGCTGCGCGGCAAATCTTCGCGATCGCGGCGTTTTCGGAAGGCGGATTATCGAGGGGCGGTGGCGGGAGTGACGGGACTCGAACCCGCGGCCTCCGGCGTGACAGGCCGGCGCTCTAACCAAACTGAGCTACACCCCCGCAGCAGGCGCGGCGCCCCGCTGAAATGCGTCCCGGAATGCGTTCCGGAAAATGCCCCTGATTGAACCCCGGAATACGTACCGACATGCGCCGATGCAGAGCGCGGCATGTAGCGCCGCCCCCGGCGAGTGTCAAGCAAGCGTCAGGCGCTCCTGAATACATATCCTCATGCAGGAAGGCGACGGCGGTCTCTCACGCACTGAAGACGGATTACGGCCAATCCTCCCGGAGCCGTCTGACATAAGCGTCGGCATCCTCGTCCTGCCAAATCTCCTTGCCCAATCCGCGCAGCGAGAGAATCGGATCGCCGCGGTGTGCCGCTCGGGCCTTCCGGCCTGCTCGCCGATAGCTCAAGAACGCAATTCCGGCACGGACTGGCCCGGCGAAGGAATCGATCACGATGCTTACGGTTCGTAACGGGTTCATATTGGCAACAATAGCGCGCGCCGGCGTAGTTGCAATCGTCGACGAGATGGGAGTGATGGCTTCAAACCTGTAACTCGTTCGCTACGCCGCGCCCGTTCTCTCGATCTTATCGGCGAAGCGCTGTCGCGCCGGCGGCACGGGACGGTCGTGGGGGGCGAAGACATGCCGTTCGAGGAAATGGCCGCTCAACTTCAGCCCGTCGGCGATATCGGGCCACGAGGCTGTGCCCGGACCGGCGACCGTCCCGGCCACCGTCCCGGCGCCCGTCCCGGCATCGGCCCCGCCGTTCAGGAAATCCGGCAGGCGCAGCAGGCGATCGGCATAGGGCTCGCCGGCGGACAGGCTGACGGCCCGGCCGCTCTTCGGCGACACGTAAGCCAGCCGGTCGTTGCGGCCGGTGGCGGCGCAGCGTTCGAGATCGAGCCCGAATCCGAGCTCGCCCAGCAGCGCGATCTCCCACGCGACATAGGCTTCGCCCCAGTCCTCGCGCTCCAGCGCCTCCAGCAGCGCCATCAGGCCGCGATAGACGGCGGGCGCCGGGGCCCGCTCCGGCAGGGACGCTTCGGCCACGGCACAGGCGGCGCCGATCCCGGCAAGGCGCAGCGGATCGCCGATCCATTGCCCGGCCCGGCCGGCCTGCAACTCCGCCGTCAGCGTGCCGAGATGCTCGGCGATCCGGCCGCGCCAGGTCGACCGGACCTCGTTGCCCGGCTGATACACCGGCATTTGCCGACGCGAAGCGCCGCCGCGGGCGAGCCCGGCATGGCGGCCGTGCTCGGCCGTCAGCAGCTGCACCACCAGGCTGCTCTCGCCATGGCGCCGGGCAGACAGGACAATGGCGTCGTCGGTCCATTCCATACGGTGGGATATGGCGCGCAGGGGCCGGCCTCGGCAAGCGCCAAGACATAATCGGGTAGACCGTTCGCAAAGGTGGAATGCGGCAGAAAATGGTAGCGGAGGAGGGACTTGAACCCCCGACACGCGGATTATGATTCCGCTGCTCTAACCAGCTGAGCTACTCCGCCCCAAATCTGTCGCGCACCCCGGCGATCCTGCGGCGGGGACCGGCAAACCGGGCCGGCGCAATCGGACGGCGCCCCGGATGCCTGCCGGTACCCGGAAGCCCGCCCCGCGGGACGCGGCGAGATAGGTTCATAGCCCGGCGGCTGTCAAGCCGGGCAAGCTCTTGGTCAAATCAAATGGTCCAAGTTTTCGCTCTTCACATTCTGCCATGCCATCATACTAATGCTTGATTTCCGTTGCAGGCTGACACGGAAGTCAGTTACATGCTGCCTATGCCGCGCGGTTCTACTATAAACAAATTGCAGACACTCTCCAACGATTTGATCTCATTTGGTCCCTTTCGGCTACTTGACCACACACTGGACACTTACAGCGCCACCAAATGCCCCTACAGGGTGCACGATTAAACCACTTCCCCCATCCAATCATGTTTGCTAGATTCAATATCCTCTTAGCTGGGTGCTCTCGAAGAAGAAGAATGAGGTCACTCTATGCCGGGTGCTTAGCCAGGCTGTATGACATTGCGCGAGATCGGGCGCCGACTTGGTCAATCCAAGGTGGCCCCGGCTCTGCTCGGCGCCACCTTGGATTGACCAAGTCGGCCGCTCATGGTAAGAGGAATTGGTAGTGGACCATCCGCTGCTCAGCAACGATCAAGCTCCGTTGCGAAAGCGGATGGTCCTTTTCTTTAGATCCGGTCTTTCCGTACAACGATCTAGTAATATTATATTCTTATGTGGCGGAAACGAATCTCGTCACATGAGACCAGTATTTTTGAAATATTGTGAAAAACATTTACCAGAATTTGATGTTTTTCTTCCTGAACATGCCATGGTTACTATTTTCTCTGACGAATTAGATGAACAATTTGATCTTGCAGAATTTGAAGAACTGGTAGCCGCTTTATCGTATGCAATTGTTGTCTTTCCGGAGGCAGCTGGCTCCTTTGCTGAAACTGGCTACTTTTCGGCCATTCCCAGTATCTCTCGTAAGTGTATTGTTGTTATGGATTCAAATCATCAACATACAGACAGTTTCCTTTCGCTCGGACCTGCGAAAAAGATATCCGAAGAATCTGTTTTTCACCCGAATGTCAACTTAGACTATATTGCACCGGAATTTAAAACATTAGTTGAGCGAATCAAATCTAGAAGACTGCAGAAAACTAGAAAATCTTTGAAGATCGACAAATTTTCTGATTTATCCTATTTTGAAATTGCCGCATTACTACATACCATTGTACGATTTTGTCGAATAGCTACAATTCAAGACGTTGAATTTTTCTGCCGTGCTGTATTTAAGAATAGATTCTCTTCGAAGACTGTCAAAAAACTTTTGTCAATTTTGATCGGTTCAAAACATCTTTTACCAATTGGTGAATTTGGTCATTTTCGAGCCAACCCGAAAAAGGATCATCTTTCAATTGTTCGAGATGGATTTAGGGGCACGGAAGCTGAACTCAATCTTTCTATAGCCGCAATTTGTAGAAAGGGCGAACCTGAGTTCTTAGATATGTTACAGGAGCATTCCAGTGCTCATTGAGAATTTGGAAAGAGAATCCGGCCTCACTCGGTCTCAAATTTTGTACCTATCTATCACTGCATCAAAGCGGTATAAGATATATACTATCCCCAAGCGCAGCGGAGGTAAACGCGTTATCGCCCATCCGAGTAGAGCATTGAAAGCTGTTCATAGATGGATTTGCAGTGTATTGATTTCTCAATTTCCAGTTCATCAATGTGCATTAGCGTATAAGAAAGGTACCAATATTCGGACTCACGCATCGCAACATGCAAGTTCGAAATTCACGTTGAGAATGGACTTTGTCAATTTTTTTCCATCATTCTCGGCGTCACATATTCAGAGATTTATTGAAGATTTGTCCAATAAATTGGATGTCGGTTTGTCGCAACAGGATATTGATTTTGTGGCTTCTATAGCAACTCGGAACGGGAAACTTACAATTGGCGCGCCACTTTCGCCGGCTTTGACAAATGCTATGATGTATGAGTTTGATGATCGTTTGTTTGTTGCAGCGAGTGGAAAAGAATTGGTTTACACAAGATATGCGGATGACATTTTTATTTCTTCAAAGCGGCCAAATTCACTGGAGGAAATGCTTGATTTTGTCTTGGCGGAGAGCATTCAATATAGATATGCAAAGCTGAAGATCAACAAGAAAAAAACAGCGTACTTGTCGCGCCGATATAGACGTTCCATTACTGGTTTGACAATTACCCCGGAAGGTAAGTTATCTATAGGTCGCAAGCGAAAGAGAGAAATTAAATCTCTGGTGCACAAGTATATCTTAGGTTCCTTACCTCAAAGCGAGGTAGATAGAGCTCGTGGATTAGTTGCATTTTCTAATGATGCTGATCCTGAATTTTTTTGGTCATTGTGTGAGAAATATGGGCACGCAAATTTAGAAAAACTTCTAAGGCGTTTAGAAAAAAGTATTTGACAATTAGGTAGCGATTCAAATTTTTCGATTTCGATATTCATTTGGTCGTGTTGGCGCGCTTCTGGAAGTTAAAGTGAGATAGATTGAGTATATTTGCCTTGCGGCTAGCGCCTCACGCCCGGCCGATCCAGCCGCCGCCGAGGAGGCGCGTGCCGTCGTAGAGCACCGCGGCCTGACCGGCCGATACGCCGTATTGCGGATCGTCGAAGGTCAGCATTGCGCGGCCGTCCGGCTCGCCCTCGGCCCGGCACGGCACGGTCTGGCCGGCGTTGCGGATGCGCGCTTCGGCGCGCATCGCCCTGCCCTCCGGCCCGGCATCGCCGATCCAGTTCAGCTTTTCGATCCCGATGCTGCGCCGGGCCAGCGCTTCGCGCGGACCGACGACGACGACGTTGGTCTCGGCATCGATGCGCACGACGTAGAGCGGCCCGGCCGTGCCGCCGATGCCGAGGCCCCGGCGCTGGCCGACGGTAAAGCGGATGATGCCGTCGTGCGTGCCCAACTCGTTGCCGTCGAGATCGACGATCCGGCCGGGATCGCAGGCGCCGGGCCGCAGCTTCTCGACCACCTGCGCATAGTCGCCGTCCGGCACGAAGCAGATATCCTGGCTGTCCGGCTTGTCGGCCACGGGCACGTCCAGGTCCCGGGCGATGCGCCGGGTCTCCTCCTTCAGCCGGCCGCCCAGCGGAAAGCGCAGATAGCCGAGCTGTTCGCGCGTGGTGGCGAACAGGAAATAGCTCTGGTCCTTGGCCGGGTCGGCGGCCTTGTGCAGCTCCGGCCCGCCGGCCGTCTCGACCCGGCGGACATAATGCCCGGTCGCCAGGCAGTCGGCGTCGAGGTCGCGCGCGGTCTGCATGAGGTCGGTGAACTTGACGGTCTGGTTGCAGCGCACGCAGGGCAGCGGCGTCTCGCCGCGCAGGTAGCTGTCGGCGAAATCGTCGATCACGCTCTTCCGGAAGCGCGATTCGTAGTCCAGGACATAGTGCGGAAAGCCGGCCCGTTCGGCGACCCGGCGGGCGTCGCGGATGTCCTGCCCGGCGCAGCAGGCGCCCGGCCGGCTCACAGCCGCCCCGTGGTCGTAGAGCTGCAGCGTGATGCCGATAACCTCGTAGCCCCCGGCATGCAACATCGCGGCGGTGACGGAACTGTCGACCCCGCCGGACATCGCCACCGCCACCCGCGTCCGCGCGGGCGGTTTGGCAAAGCCCAGAGTGTTTGTTTCCGCAGCCATGGGGCCGGATATAGGCGGGGTTCGCGGGAACGCAATGCAACCGATTCACGGGACTTTCCCGGCGCCGCCGCGCCTTGACAGCCCATCGCCCATACGCGATTCATGCCGGCCACGCAGCAGAATCGGGCCGGCTGCCATGCGCCTCGCCAGCATTCATTGGGACGGACAGGACCGGATCGCGGCGGCGGCCGGCGAGGACGCGCTGATCGACCTCAACCTGGCGCTCGAAGCGACCGGCGGCCCGGCGTTCGGCACGATGCTGGACCTGGTGCGCAGCGGCGGCGGCGGTTTGAGCCGTGCCCGCCGCGCCGCAGCCTGGGCGCAGGACAATCCCGCCGCCATTCCGACGATACCGGCGCACGCGGTGTCCTGGCACCCGCCGGTGCGCCGGCCGGGCAAGATCGTCGGCGTGGCGCTGAACAATTCCGCAGCCGACGACCGCAAGATCAGCGCACCGGACCATCCGACCGTCTTCATGAAGCCGGCGACCTGCCTGATCGGCCACGGCGCGCCGATCCCGGTCCGGCCCCACTACGGCCGCCTGCATCCCGAGCCAGAACTGGCGGTGATCGTCGGCCGGGACGGCAGGGACATCGACCCGGCCCGGGCGATTGACCACGTCTTCGGCTACACCATCTTCAACGACATGACCGGCAACGATATGCGTGCCGAAGACCGGGTCCATTACTGGGCGCTCTACCCCGATCCCGACAACCCCGATGCCGTCCGCAAGGTCGAGCAGCATCTTTCCTACACCGCGCGCTACAAGGGCGCCGACGGCTTCGGCCCGGCCGGCCCCTGGCTGGTGACCGCCGACGCGGCGCCCGACCCGCACGATCTCGACATTTCCTGCAGCGTCGGCGGCGAGGTCTTCACCGACGACAATACGCGCCACTACACCTACCGGGTCGAGGAGGTGCTCGCCTTCGTCTCCCGCTTCATGACCCTGGAAGCCGGCGACATGATCTCGATGGGTACCGCCTTCCGCGCCGCGAAGACCGGCGGCCGGCCGCTGCATGCCGCCGATCTCAGCCGTCTGGACGGTCCGGTCGAGGTGGCGATCTCCGGGTTGGGGCGGCTGTCCAATCCGGTGCGGCGCGATCCGGCGCCGGCGGCGGACTGGCGGCTGGCGCGATGACCGACCCGCTGCTGCGCCTGAAAATCGAGGCCCTGATCGCCGAGTTCGCCTGGCGGATCGACCGCGGCGATCCGGCGACCGTGGCCGACCTGTTCACGGCGGACGGCCGGTACGGCCGCGAGAGCGGCGAGCGCAGCGTCGGCCGCGACGCCATCCGGGCCGCTTACGCCGCGCGGGCCGGGCGCGAAGCGACGGCGGGGGTGCGCACCGCCCGCCACCTGTTCACCAACCTGCGCCTGGCGCAGCGGGATCCCGACAACGCCGAGGGTAGCTGCATCCTCCTGCTGTTCGCGGCCGACGGTCCGCCGCCCCACCCGGCGACTCCGTTGCTGGTACAGGACTACGACGATACCTACCGCCGGATCGATGGCCGCTGGCTGTTCGCCAGCCGGTCGGTCGGCAAGGTGTTCGTCGGCGAGAATTTCGCACCGGTCCTGCCGCTGGGGGCGTCTGCATGAGCAGTTATCTTCTCTGCCTGCCCCATTCGCCGATCCTGATGTGCTACGCCGGAGAACCGCCGGAGCATGAAGCGATCCAGGCGGTCTATGCCGAGCAGGCGGCGGCAGTGCGTGCGTTCGATCCCGAGTTGGTCATCTTGTTCGGCACCGACCACTACAGCGGTTTCCACCTGGACCGGATGCCGGCGACCTGCATCGGCCTGAGCTGCAGGGCGGTCAACGACATCGGCGGCTTTCCGGGCCGGTTCGACGTGCCGCACGACGATGCGCTCGCCCTGATCGACCATCTGCGCGTCCAGGGTTTCGATCCCGCCGTATCGCACAGCATGACCGTCGACCACGGCTTCTCGCAGCCGGCCCACCGTATCCTCGGCGCGCTCGATGCCTTTCCGGTCGTCCCCGTGTTCATCAACGTCATGGCCCCGCCCCTGCAGCGCTTCGCGCGCAGCCGCCGGTTCGGCCGTGCGCTCGGCTCGGCGCCGCTGTTCCGGGACAGGCGGGTGCTGCTGATGGGCTCCGGCGGCATGTCCCACCATCCGACCCGCTATTTCCCGCTGGTCGGCGAGGGCCCCGACGAGGTGACTCGCTGGCAACTCGCCGGCGAGCGCGGCGGGTCGTTCACCGAGGCCGAATGGCTGGAGCGCCTGCGCGTCATGCATCTGGAGGGCGCCGGGATGCTCATCGACGGCAGCCGGACGCGCGAGGATATCTGCCTCAATCCCGAATTCGACCGGTTCTTCCTGGACGTGCTGACGAGCGGCAGCCTCGAATCCTTCGACGGCTGGGAGCCGGAAGACGTGATGGCCGAAGCGGGCGTCGGCAGCCTCGAACTCCACACCTGGATCGCCGCCGCCGCCGCCCACACCGAAGCCCGCGGCAGCCGCCCGCAGACCGCGATCTACGCCGATACGCTGGAATACGGCATCGGCTTCGGCATGGTCTGCGGCGCGCCGTCCTGACGCGTGCGACAGCGCTCTTAATTTCCGTCCGGCGCGTTACCGACTAGCCTGCGGTCGTTTTCCCGCCGCCATCGCGGATGCCCGCCATGACCGCCTCCTTCCCCACCGCCCGCCTGCGCCGCAACCGCCGGCACGACTGGTCGCGCCGCCTGGTCCGGGAGAACACGCTGACGCCGGACGACCTGATCTGGCCGGTCTTCGTCCGGGAGGGCCGGGACCTGGCCGAGCCGGTCGCCTCTATGCCCGGCGTCGAGCGCCTGTCCGTCGACCGGGTCGCCGCGGCTGCCGGCGAGGCGAAAACCCTGGGCATCCCGGCGATCGCCCTGTTCCCGCAGACTCCGCCGGAGAAGAAGGACGAGGAAGGCACCGAGGCGACCGACCCGGACAATCTGGTCTGCCGGGCGATCCGCGCGGTGAAGGAGGCGCACCCGGATATCGGCGTGATCTGCGACGCCGCGCTCGACCCGTTCACCAGCCACGGCCACGACGGCGTGATCCGGGACGGCTATGTCGCCAACGACGAGAGCGTGGAAATCCTGTGCCGCCAGTCTGCGGTGCAGGCGGCGGCCGGCTGCGATGTCATCGCGCCGTCGGACATGATGGACGGCCGGGTCGGCGCAATCCGCGCCGCGCTCGACGCCGAAGGCTTCGACCGGGTGCAGATCATGTCCTACGCCGCCAAATACGCCTCCGGCTTCTACGGGCCGTTCCGGGATGCGGTGGGCTCGTCGGCCTCCCTGAAAGGCGACAAGAAGACCTACCAGATGGACCCGGCGAACGGCGACGAGGCGCTGCGCGAGGTCGAGCTCGACATCGCGGAGGGCGCCGACATGGTGATGGTGAAGCCCGGCCTGCCCTATCTGGATGTCGTGCGGCGGGTCAAGGACCGGTTCGGCGTGCCGACCTTCGCCTACCAGGTGAGCGGCGAATACGCGATGCTGCGCGGTGCGGTCGACCGGGGTTGGCTCGACGGCGACCGGGTGATCCTGGAAGCGCTGATGGCCTTCAAGCGGGCCGGCGCCGACGGGGTATTGACCTATTTCGCCGTGGACGCCGCCCGCCGGCTCAACGGATAGCCGGCGGCCGGGCGCCGGAAAGGGGTCGGACACGCGAATGAGACATCTGCTGGACCTGGACCGATTTCCTCTCGATGCGCTCCGCGGCGCCCGGGGGCAGTCGTTGCTTGCCGGGTGCCGGCAGGAATTGCGGGACGCCGGCATGTTCAGCCTCGACGGCCTGGTTCTTCCGGAGGCGCTGGAGCGCTGCGTTGCCGAACTCGGACCCCTGTTCGAAACCTCGGCGTTCACCCATTGCCGCGAACACAACATCTATTTCGACGACACGATTCGGGGCCTCGCGCCGCACCACCCTGCCCTCCGGCGCTTCAAGACGGTCAACCGGACGATATGCGCCGACCAGGTGCCGGCAAGCCCGATCGCGCAAATCTACGCCTGGCAGCCTCTGATCGATTTTCTGGCAGCCGCAATGGACAAACCGCGGCTGTATCCGATGGCCGACCCGCTGGCGCGGATCAACGTCATGGCCTACCGCGCCGGCGAGGAACTCAACTGGCACTTCGACCGGGCCGAATTCACCACGACCTGCCTGCTCCAGGCGCCTGCGTCCGGCGGCAGCTTCCAGTACCGCAACGGACTCAGGAGCGATACGGACCCGAACTACGACGGCGTCGGCCGGCTTCTGGCCGGCGAAGACGATAAGGTGCAGGACCTGCCGCTGGCGCCGGGCACGCTCAACGTCTTTAAGGGAAAGAACACCGCGCACCGGGTCACGCCGGTCGAAGGAGACCGGGCGCGGATCGTCGCCGTGTTCAGCTATTTCGACGAACCCGGCGTTTCCTTCAGCGCAGCCGAACGGCTCGGATTCTACGGCCGGACGGGTACGTAAGCGCCCGATCCGCCCGAACGCGGCGGTTCAGTGGATCACCCGCTCGCCGACCCTGTGGCCGTCCTGGGCCATCAGGCCGAGCAGAATGCCCTCGCGCAGGCCGCGATCCGCGATCCGCATCCGGCCGACAGGCCACATGCCGATGATCGCCTCGAGGATCGCCACGCCGCCGACGACGAGGTCGGCCCGCTCGGCGCCGATACAGGCGATGGCGGCCCGTTCCTCCCGGCTCATCCCCGCCAGCATCCGGCCGATCCGCAACAGGTCGTCGAAGCGCATGGTCGCGCCGTCGATCCGCGAGCGGACATATTTGCGCAAGCCCAGATGCACGCTCGCCAGCGTCGTCACCGTGCCGGACGAACCGACCATCTGCATCTGTCCGGCCGAAATCTGCGGCAGGATCCGTTGATCCTTCTCGAAGCCCGCCAGAAGTTCCGTCGCTTCTTCGACCATGCGGGTAAAGTCGTCCCCGGCGATCCGGTCGCCGCCATAGCGTTCGCACAGGTTGACGACCCCAAGCGGCAGCGACAGGATGCCGATCGGCGCGTCCTGTCCGGCGCGGCAGACGATTTCCGTACTGCCGCCGCCGATGTCGAAGACCATGGCGCCGGGAATATCCGGATCGAACAGCGGCATGCAGCTGTTCAGCGCCAGGCGGGCTTCCTCGGACGCGCTGATGATCTCGAAATCCAGGCCGGTTTCGGTCAGCGCGCGTTCCACGAACAGGTCGCAGTTTTCCGCCTCGCGGCAGGCCGCCGTCGCGACGTTGCGGACGCGGATCACGTCGGCCCGGCGCATCTTGGCGGCGCAGATGCGCAAGGCGTCGATCGTCCGGTCGATCGCCCGCTCGGAAAGGCGGCCGGTCGCCGCCACGCCCTCGCCCAGCTGGACGATGCGCGAAAAGGAATCGATCACGCGGAAGCCTTTGGCGGACGGCTCCGCCACCAGAAGGCGGCAATTGTTGGTGCCGAGATCGACGGCTGCATAGGCCGGCCGGTTGGCCCTTCGCGTGCGCGGCGTATGGTCCTTTTTCCGATACGTATGCCGCGCCTGCGGGCTTGTCATTGTTGTTCTCCAACCCGTCCGAATGCCGAAATCCTAATCGGTTATCGGCCGAAATTCAAAGACGGCATGACGGATTTGTGACAGATCGGGCGCGGGTCGTGCCGCCGCCGACGCGACCGCAGCGTGCGGCTGCAAAGGCCTTGACCCAAGTTGGCACTTTTCCGCTTGCCCCATCCTTTAACGTGTTGAGTTGA
>FZLR01000183.1 GCA_900197615.1 Rhodospirillaceae bacterium Spongia-Bin9 | reverse complement strand
TCCCGATGCCGGTGCCCTCCGCCGTCCGGAAAACGCCGCCCATCCTGCCGAATGCTTCGGCGAGCCGCTCGGTCAAATGCTTCGGATCGACGGTATAGAAGCAGTCCGGCAGGTGGAATCCGTGGGTGTAGTCCCGGTTCAGCGCCGGTTCCATCTGGCGCAATTCGTCGGCGGTTATGGCATCGACCCGGGCGCCGTGGCGGCGGAACAGGTCCATTTCCCAGCCGGCGTCCTCGGCATCCTCCGCGTTGCGATAGACGAACAGCAGCCCCTTGTAGCGGAACATGTCCTCGGCGCCCGCGGCGTTGACCAGCTCGCGATACGCATCGGCGACATGGTCCAGCAGCCGCATCTGCGCGCGGGCATTGGCCTCGGTCCGCCGGTGCGAGGACTGCCGCAGGAATCTCCAAAGCCAGGGGATCAGCCGGGGCAGGTGGCGCCAGCGGATGACCAGCGAACCCTTCGGATCGAGCAGCATGGCCGGCACATGGCGCAGCAGGCCCGGCGTTGCCATCGGCATCGGCGTGCCGGTTTGGATCAGCCCGGCATTGCCGCTCGATGTGCCGGCGCCCGGCGTGTCCCGGTCGATCAGCGTGACCTGGAAGTCTTCGCGCTGCAGCGCCAGGGCGCAACAGGTGCCGACGATGCCGGCGCCGAGAACCGTGACCGCGCCCCGGCTGGCTTCGTTCGCTTCGCTAGTCGGCAAGGGCGATGCACTCGATCTCGATATCGAATTCCAGCGGCCATGACGCGACGGTCACAAAGCTCCGGGCTGGCGGGTCTTTCGGGAAATAGGTCTTGTAGACCTCGTTGAAGCGCCGGAAATGGGCGGCGTTGACCGAAAATACCGTGACCTTGACGACCTGCTCCATGGAGGAGCCGGCGCATTCCAGGCAGTATTTCACCGCGTCGAGGCAGGCGCGGGTCTGGGTTTCCAGATCGCCTTGGACCAGGTCGCCGGTCTCGATGTCGAAGGGCGGCTGGCCGGAGACGAAGACGAACCCGTTCGCCTTCACGACCGGCGACAGCGGCACATTATTCTTGCGCAGTCCCTCGGACAGGCCGGGAACCTCGGGAATTTCCTTGGGCATGGTTCGCTCCAGTTTCAGGTACGGGCTGCGCAACCCTACACAAGCCGCCGCCCGAAGGGGAGCGGGAAGCGCGCTCCGCGCTGCCGCAATCGCTACGCCGTCCCATGCACCTCGAACAGGCCGGCGGCGCCCATGCCGCCGCCGATGCACATGGTGCAGACGACGTATTTGGCGCCACGCCGGCGGCCCTCGATCAGCGCGTGGCCGACCATGCGGGCGCCCGACATGCCGTAGGGGTGGCCGATCGAGATCGCGCCGCCGTTGACATTGTAGATGTCAGGATCGATGCCGAGGCGCTCGCGGCAGTAGAGCGCCTGCACGGCGAAGGCCTCGTTCAGCTCCCACAGGTCGATGTCGTCGACCGTCAGGCCGTTGCGCTCCAGCAGCTTGGGCACGGCGAAGACCGGGCCGATGCCCATTTCGTCGGGGTCGCAGCCGGCCACCGCCATGCCGCGGTAGATGCCGAGCGGCTCCAGGCCGCGCTTCGAGGCTTCGGACGCTTCCATCAGGACGGCGGCCGACGCGCCGTCGGAGAGCTGGGAAGCGTTGCCCGCGGTAATGCATTTGCCTTCCGCGATCGCCTGGCCGTTCTTGAACACCGGCTGAAGCCCGGCGATCGTCTCATAGGTCGTGCCGGGCCGGTTGCCCTCGTCCTTGTCCAGAACGACGTCGCGTTCCGAGACCGCGCCGGTCTCCCTGTCTCGCAGTTTCATGGTCGAGGGCAGGGGCACGATCTCGTCGTCCAGCTTGCCGGCCTGCTGGGCAGCGGCGGTGCGCGCCTGGCTCTCGACGGCGTATTTGTCCTGCTTCTCGCGCGGCACGCCATAGCGTTCGGCGACGACCTCGGCGGTCTCCAGCATGGTCATGTAGAGCGCCGGCAGCCGGTCGACGATCCACGGATCGTGCGCCCGGTTCATGTTCATGCCCTCGTTCTGGACCAGCGAAATGCTCTCCAGACCGCCGCCGACCGTTACCGTCATGCCGTCGTGGACAATCTCCTTGGCGGCGGTCGCGATCGCCATCATGCCCGAGGAGCACTGGCGGTCGACCGACATGGCGGCCACGGAGTTCGGCAGTCCGGCGCGAACCGCACTCTGGCGCGCCGTGTTGCCGCCGGACGAGCCCTGCTGCAGGGCGGCGCCCACGATCACATCGTCGACTTCCGCCGGATCGACCCCGGCGCGCTCGACCGCGTGGCGGATCGCGTGGCCGCCGAGTTCCTGGGCCTGGGTGTCGTTGAAGGCGCCGCGATAGGCCTTGCCGATCGGCGTGCGTGCGGTGGAGACGATAACGGCTTCGCGCATGGCGGGGCTCCCTGGATCGAGAGGATGCGCCGGTCGGGGACCGGCAGGCTTCGGATTTTCCTTACAGGATTTTCGGCGGCCGGGGCCATGTGATCGGATGGCGCGGCACGCCGACCGCAATTCGCTTTCCCCGATTTACACGATGGCATTCCCGGCTATGCTGCGCCGGTCGGGGAGGGCGCATGGCTCAGGCGGAGTCGTCCGGGACAATGATCTCGGTTCGGGGAGTGACGAAACGGTTCGGCGGCCTGACGGCGGTCGACGACTGTTCGCTGGAGGTCGCCGCCGGCTCGATCACCGGATTGATCGGCCCGAACGGCGCCGGCAAATCGACCCTGTTCAACATCATCGCGGGCGTATTCCCGCCGACGGCCGGCGAGGTTTTTCTCGACGGCGAGAACATCACCGGGCAAAAGCCGCACCACCTGTTCGCGCGCGGCCTGGTGCGGACCTTCCAGATCGCCCACGAATACGCGCGCCTGCCGGTAATCGAGAATCTCATGGTCGTGCCGCCGGACCAGGCCGGCGAGAAGCTGACGACCGCGCTGTTTCAGCCCGGCCGGATCCGCGCCCAGGATGCCGAGGTGCGCCGGCGCGCCGAGGATGTACTGGATTTCCTGCGCCTGACGCCGCTCAAATACGAACTGGCGGGCAACCTTTCCGGCGGGCAGAAGAAGCTGCTGGAACTGGGCCGCACAATGATGACCGACGCCCGGGTGGTGTTGCTCGACGAGGTCGCCGCCGGCATCAACCGCGCGCTGCTGGCGTCGCTCGCCGGCGACATCGAGCGCCTGAACCGCGAGCGCGGCTACACGTTTTTCGTCATCGAGCACGACATGGACCTGATCGGCCGGCTGTGCGACCCGGTGATCGTGATGGCCCAGGGCAGTGTGCTGACCGAGGGCAGCATGGCGGAGATCAGGGCCGACCGGCGGGTCATCGAAGCTTATCTCGGCACGGCGGACGAGGAAGCCGCCTGACATGCTTGAAGCCAGGGGCATGGTTGGTGGCTATGGCGGTGCGGATATCCTCAAGGGCGTCGATGTCGCGGTAAGTGCCGGCGAGATCGTCGCCATCATCGGGCCGAACGGCGCCGGCAAGTCCACCGCCATGAAAGCGGTGTTCGGCCTGGTCCGGCTGCGCGAAGGCCAGGTGCACTTGCGCGGCGAAGACATCGGCGGGTGCGAGCCCGACGAGCTTGTGCGCAAGGGCATGGCCTATGTCCCGCAGGAGCGGAACATCTTCCCGTCGCTGACGGTGCACGAGAATCTGGAAATGGGCGCCTTCATCCGGCGCGACGATTTCAGCCGGGCGATCGATCTGGTCTACTCCCTGTTTCCACCGCTCTGGGACAAGCGCCGCCAGCAGGCCGGCGAGCTTTCAGGCGGCCAGCGCCAGATGGTGGCCTTCGGCCGGGCGCTGATGACCGAGCCGTCGCTGCTCCTGCTCGACGAGCCGACCGCCGGCCTGTCGCCGGTCTACATGCGCGAGATCTTCGAGCGGGTGATCGCCGTGAACGAAACCGGGGTCGGTATCCTGATGGTCGAGCAGAACGCCCGCCAGGCGCTGAGGATCGCCCATCGCGGCTATGTGCTGGCAACCGGCGAGAACATCTTTACCGATACCGGCGACGCGCTGCTGGCGAATCCCGAAGTGGCGGAGAGCTTTCTCGGCGGACACGGCAGCCAGAACGGGACCGGTCGGGACGGGGCCGGTCGGGACGGGGCCGGCGCTTGATAGATTTCGTCAACCAGTATCTGATTTCGGCGCTGGTCCTCGGCAGTATTTACGCCCTCGGTGCAATCGGCGTCTCGATGATCTACGCCATTCTCCGCTTCGCCCATTTCGCCCACGGCGACCTGATGGCGGCCGGCGCCTATATCGGCCTGCTCGTCGTCTGGGTGCTCGATGCGACGCCGCTTCAGGAGCTGTCGGTCAACGTCCGGCTGCTGATCGCGCTGCCGCTGGCGTTCGCCGGCACCGCGGCGGTTGCGATCCTGATCGACCGCCTGTTCTACAAGCCGTTCCGGCGGGCCAAATCGATGATCGTCGTGGTCATTGCCTCGTTCGGCGTGGCGCTCATGCTGCGCTCGCTGGTGCAGCTCTTCTTCGGCGTCGACGTGATCAACTACGCCGACGGCATCCAGTTCCCGCTCGAGATGTTTAAGCCTTTGCGCATTCTGGAGCGCCACATCTACATCGTCGCCGTCGCGATCGGACTGATGCTGGTCCTGCACTATTTCCTGACCCGTACCCGGACCGGCAAGGCCATGCGCGCGATGAGCGACGATGCCGACCTCGCCCGGGTCTCCGGCATCAATACCGAACGGGTCGTGATCTGGACCTGGATTCTCGGCGCCGGGCTGGTCGCCTGCGCCGGTGTGTTCCTCGGCATGGATACGCGCCTGGTGCCGACGATGGGCTGGGACATGCTGCTGCCAGTCTTCGCCGCGGCGATTCTCGGCGGCCTCGGCCAACCCTACGGCGCGATCGCCGGCGGGCTGGTCATCGGCGCGATGGAGGAACTCTCGACCTATCCCTGGATCGGCGACGGGCCATTGGTGCCGCCGGACTACAAGACGGCGGTCGCCTTCGCCGTCATGGTGCTGATGCTGATATTCCGGCCGCAGGGCCTGTTCAGGGGAAAGGTGCTGTAGATGGAGATTTACGGCCTTTTCCTGTTCGCCGTCGGCTTCCTGACCATGGCGATGATCTACGCGGTCGCCAGCCTGGGCGTGAACATCAACTGGGGTTTCACCGGCCTGTTCAACGTCGGCGTGGCGGGCTTCTTTGCGGTCGGGGCCTACAGTTCGGCGGTGCTGACTGCGCCGGAAAGCGTCCATCATATCGGCGGCTTCGGCCTGCCGGTGCCGGTCGGCATCCTCGCCGCCATGGTGCTCGCGGCCCTTGTCGCCTGGCCGATCGGCAAGATCTGCCTGCGCCTGCGCTCCGACTATCTGGCGATCGCGACCATCGGCATCGCCGAAATCCTGCGCGTGACGTTCCGCAACTACCAGCCGCTGGGCGGCGGCCCGTTCGGCGTCAACAATATCCCGCGGCCGTTCGAATCCCTGCCCACGCCGTGGGACCAGATCGCCTTCCTGCTCCTGGTGGTGGCAATCGTCGGCGTCATCCTGTTCCTGGTGCAGCGGGCCTGGACGGCGCCCTGGGGCCGGGTGCTGCGGGCGATCCGCGAGAACGAGGACGCCGCGGAAGCCGCCGGCAAGGATGTCGAGAAATTCCGCCTCCAGGCCTTCATCCTCGGCTCGATGCTGATGGGCCTGTTCGGCGCCCTGATGGCCCACTACGTCAAGATCATCAGCCCGGAGGGCACGGAGCCGCTGCTCGTCACCTTCCTGCCCTGGGTGATGCTGATCGTCGGCGGCGCGGGCAACAACAGGGGCGCGGTGGTCGGCGCGATCCTGGTCTGGGGCCTGTGGACGATGACCGAACTGCTGACCGGCCGCCTGCCCGACGAATGGGCCCTGCGCGTCGGTTATCTGCGCATCTTCCTGATCGGCCTGCTGCTTCAGATCGTGCTGCAGAAATTCCCCGGCGGCCTGCTCCCCGAACGCCCGCCCACCGTGCCGCGGGATTGAGGCCGGAAGGCGGCGCGGGCAGGCGCTGGCAACGGGATCGTTGCGCCCCGCCGCCCAGAGCGGTGCCGGGGGAGCGGCGCCGGAGGGTGCGGGGATGTCATGAAATGTCATGGATTTGTCCCGATCCGTGGCGATGTCCTCCTCGGTTGCGCCTTCGCGGCCCGGCCTCACGACTTGGACAGACTGGTCTATACACCGTGTTTTTTTGCAATTGAGCCGTCGTCTCCGGCGCGAAATCCGCAGAAATCCGCCATTCCCGCTCCGGCGGCCGTACACAAACGGCGGCAAAATATGCATAATTTCCCAGACCGCCCGCGCCGGACGGCCGCGCGGATGCCAAGGCGCGGCCGCGGCGCCGGAGGAGCGGCTTTCGGCATTGGCCGGGAAATGTCATGAAATGT
>FZLR01000059.1 GCA_900197615.1 Rhodospirillaceae bacterium Spongia-Bin9 | reverse complement strand
CTTTCGGTGGATCGAGCCGAGATCCCTCCGCTCGCTCCGCTCGGTCGGGATGACGGATAGGGAAGAGCGCCCGGTCGGGATGACGGGACAAGTATTCGCAGGTGGCATGAAATTCATGTTTCGTTTCGACGACCCCTCCCTTCGAAGCCGCATCGACGGCCCGGGTCGCCCGGGTCGCCCATGTCCTCGCCTGTCGGAAATTCTTTTTGTTCATATAATGTTCTCAATCGAGCGTCAAGTGTTTTTTCGGCTCCGTCCCGGTTCCGGCCCTAACGCTTCTCCAGCATTCCCTTGATCTCGTCCATCTGGCGCTGCAGGGATTCCATGCGCTGCATCAGGGCCGAGGCTTCGGCCTCGCTCACGGCGTGGATCTCTTCCTTCAATGCCTCGGCCTCGGCCTGGCTCTGCTCGGTCATGGCGTTGACGATCACGGCGATGAACAGGTTGATGACGGCGAAGCTGGTCATCAGGATGAAGGGCACGAAAACCAGCCAGGCGTTCGGGTACTGCTCCATCACCGGGCGGACGATGCCCATGGACCAGCTTTCCAGGGTCATGATCTGGAACAGCGAATACATGCTCTCGCCGACCGTGCCGAACCAGTCGGGGAAGGCCTTGCCGTAGAGCTTCGTCACCATCACGGCGAAGACGTAATAGACCAGCACCAGCAGGGCGATCACGCTGGTGACTCCGGGGATCGCCGTCATCAGCGCCATCACGACCTTGCGCATCGACGGCACGATGGCGACCAGCCGCAGCACGCGCAGGATGCGCAGCGCGCGCAGCACCGTCAGGTCGCCGCTCGACGGCACGAGCGCGATCCCGACGATGACGAAATCGAAGATGTTCCAGCCGTTGGTGAAAAAGCGCCGGCCGAAGGCGAACAGCTTGGCCAGCAGCTCCGCCACGAAGATCGCCAGTACGATCTCGTCGAGGATCGGGAGCAGCGGCCCGGTCCGCTCCATGACGCTGCCCGAAGTCTCCAGTCCGAGGGTGATCGCGTTGAAGACGATGACCGCCGTAATGAAGCGCGTGACCCGCGGGCTCTCCATGAAGACGCCGACGCGGCGGCGCAGCCGGTTTAGCGGCGAATCGGGTTCCGGCAGCGCGGTCACGGCCGTTGCCCCGGCAGGGATACCGGCTGCCCGGTCCCGGCCTTCGCGGTGTCGATCCGACGACGGACTCTCAACCCGGTATCTCCCTTGCATCCCGCCTATGGCGGGAAAGATCGTTCGACGGTTTATCTTTTTAGGGGCGGCCGGCGGCGGATCAACCATGACGCCGCGTCGCGCGTCCTCCCGGTTCCGCCCTGCCGCTCTCGGCCGGGGCCGGTGCGCCTCACAGCCGCGTTATGGCGATTTGTGGTGAAATTTCCGGAGGCGATGCCCAGATAAGGCACGATCCCGATTATTGTCGCACGCCGAGGCCCCGATGACCGTCTCCCGCCGCTTCATTCTCGCTGCCGCGCTCGCCGCCCCGGTTGCGGCGCTCGCAGGCTTTTACGCCGCCAGCCCGGCGACGGCCGCCAAGCCGGAGATCTTCGCGCCGGGCGGCAAGGCGATCCGCGGTTACGACCCGGTCGCCTATTTCACGGCCGGCAAGCCGGTCGCGGGCAAGCCTGACTTCACCCATGAATGGAAAGGCGCGACCTGGTATTTCGCCAGCGCCGCCAACCGCGACCGGTTCAGGCAGGACCCGGAGCGCTGGGCGCCGCAATACGGCGGCTATTGCGCCTACGGCGTCGCCCAGGGCTATGCCGTCAAGATCGAGGTCGACCAGTGGTCGGTCGTCGACGGCAAGCTCTACCTCAACTACAACCGTAGCGTGCAGCGGACCTGGAAACAGGATATCCCGGGCTATATCCGCACGGCCGACAAGAACTGGCCGGGCGTCCTGAAATAGGCCGGGCAGGGCGAGTCTCCTTCGGCAGGCTCGGCGCAGGCTCCCGTCACGCCCGGGATCGGCCCCCATAAGTGCTGACTTGTTTATAGAGTGAAGCGGGTCCGGGTCCGGGGCGGTATGGTGGCTTTTCTTTAGCCCGCCGGAGCGATTTCCGGGCGCCGCCGTTCAGCGAACGAGCCGGATGCGGATCACGCCTTTCACCGGCGCGTGCGGATCGGCCGGCTTGCCCTTGCGCAGGATCGTCACCTTGCCGGCCCGGGCGAGGCCGATCGCCTCCTCCCGGACGATGCGCGACCAGCGGTGCGCCGATTGCGCCGGCGCGCCGGGCTTGCGCCGCTCCTCGGCGAAGACTTTCGCCACGTCGCCCGGCCCGATCGAACCGTCGCCGGCCGCTTCGGCGAGGTCGAGGACGATCTCGCGGACGGTTCGTTTCTTCGGCCGGCCGCCCGAAGCCGGCGGGTCTGGACGATCGGTCACGGCGCGGCTCCGTTGGCGGATCTTGCCGGCCCCCTTGTTGATCGGGGGGCTTCGGGAATAGGGTGTTTCGGCCATTCTGCCGGTGCCGCGAGACAACGCGGTCCGGCCCTGCGCCGGAGCATAGCATGACCGAACCCGCCAGTCTGGGCCGCTTCGACTATGTCATCGTCGGCGCCGGCTCGGCCGGCTGCGTGCTGGCGAACCGGCTGTCGGAGGACCCGCGCAACCGGGTGTTGCTGCTCGAAGCCGGCGGCAAGGACAACTATTTCTGGATCAAGGTCCCGGTCGGCTATCTCTACACCCAGGGCAATCCGCGCACAGACTGGTGCCTGAAGACGGAAGCCGAGGCCGGGCTGAACGGCCGGGCGCTCAACTATCCGCGCGGCCGGGTGCTCGGCGGCTGCTCCTCGATCAACGGCATGATCTACATGCGCGGCCAGATGCGGGACTACGACGGCTGGGCCCAGAGGGGCAACCGCGGCTGGGCGTGGGACGATGTGCTGCCCTGGTTCAGGAAGTCCGAGCATCATTTCGGCCCGCCCGACGACTTCCACGGCACCGGCGGCGAATGGCGGGTCGAGCGGCCGCGGGTCGGCTGGGATATCCTCGACGCCTTCGAGCGCGCCTGCAATGAGACCGGCATTGCGCGGACGCCGGATTTCAACGACGGCGACAACGAGGGCACCGGCAAGTTCATGGTCAACCAGCGCCGGGGCGAGCGCTGGAATACCGTCCGCGCCTTCCTGAAACCGGCGCGCAACCGGCCCAACCTGACGATCCTGACCCACGCCCAGGCCAAACGCATCCGCTTCGACGGCAAGCGGGCCGTCGGCCTCGATTTCTGGCGCAAGGGCGCGGAAACCCGGGTCGATGTGGACGGCGAGCTGATCCTGGCGGCGGGCTCCATCGGCTCGCCGCACCTGATGCAGGTCTCCGGTGTCGGGCCGGGCGCCCTGTTGCAGGACAAGGGGGTGGCGGTCCTGCACGAATTGCCCGGCGTCGGCGGCAATCTCCAGGATCATCTGCAACTGCGCCTCGTCTACCGGGTCTCGAACGTCGTGACCCTCAACCAGAAGGCCAACAGCCTGTGGGGCAAGGCGATCATGGGGCTGGAATACGCCCTGTTCCGGCGCGGGCCGCTCACCATGGCGCCGAGCCAGCTCGGCGTGTTCGCCAAGTCCGATCCGTCGCGCGAGACCGCCAACCTGCAATATCACGTCCAGCCACTGTCCCTGGACAGGTTCGGCGAGCCGCTGCACCGCTTCCCCGGCCTGACGGCCTCGGTGTGCGACCTGCGGCCGGAGAGCCGGGGCGCGGTGACGCTGAAATCGCCGGACCCGAAAGAGCCGCCGGCGATCGCGCCCAACTATCTCTCGACACCCGGCGACCGGCAGACTGCGGCCGATGCGATCCGGCTGACCCGGCGGATCGCCGCCGCGCCGTCGCTCGAACCCTACGCGCCGGAGGAGGTGCTGCCCGGCGCGGCGCTGCAATCGGAGGAGGAACTGGTCCGGGCCGCCGGCGATATTGGCACGACGATCTTCCACCCGGTCGGCACCTGCAAGATGGGCACCGACTCGCAGGCGGTGGTGAGCGACCGGCTCAAGGTCCACGGGCTGGAAAACCTGCGCGTCATCGACGCCTCGATCATGCCGACCGTGACCTCCGGCAACACCAACAGCCCGACCATCATGATCGCCGAAAAGGGCGCCGCCATGATGCTGGAGGATGCTCGGGGGTGAGGGAGGGGGCTGAAGGCGATTGTTCGGCCGCACATTGGCCCCTTCTGCGCAAATGCACGCGACTATAGTCCGATCGCCGTCATATCGACCGTAGCGGCCCACCGGGCCGCGAAGCGGAGATATCTTTCCAGCGCGGAGTAGAGACCAAGGGTACTGCGCAGAAAGATTTCTCCATTCCGCCCCGGATTGAAACCGGGGCTCCAGTCGAAATGACGGGAGGGAGTTCTGTTCGTGCGCGTCCCTCGATACGGCGCGCAAGCGTGCCTACTCGGGATGAGGGGATTTTCAATTTGCCTCGGCCTGAGCAGCCCCGAAGGGGCGTATCGAAAGCCAGTCCTGAACTTATCGAAGGGGGCGGGCTTCGCACCTCACGCCGCGTCGGCGGGAGCCTCCCCGGCGTCGTAGGGTGCGCTCCAGGCGGTGAGGCGGGCCTTGGCGGCGTCGTATTCGCGTTGCAGCTGCGCGACGACTTCCGCGGTCGGGCGGATGTCCTTGACCATGCCGGCGCTCTGGCCGGCGCTCCAGATATCGCGCCAGACCTTGCGGCTCGAGCCGCCGCCGGAGCCGAAATCCATCTTCGTCTTGTCGGCCTCCGGCAGGTCGGACGGGTCGAGGCCCGCCGCCGCCACGCTCTTGGCCAGATAGTTGCCTTTCACGCCCGAAAAGAGGTTGGTGTAGACGATGTCCTCGGCCGCGCTGTCGACGATCATCTCCTTCTGCCGGTCCAGCGCGTTGGCCTCGGTCGTCGCGATGAAGCGGGTGCCGAGATAGGCGAGGTCGGCGCCCATGGCCTGGGCGGCGAGGATCTGGTCGCCGGTCGCCATGCTGCCGGACAGAATAATCGGCCCGTCGAAGAATTCGCGCACTTCGGCGACCAGCGCGAAGGGGCTGAGCGCCCCGGCATGGCCGCCGGCGCCGGCGCACACCAGGATCAGCCCGTCGGCGCCCTCGGCGAGCGCCTTCTTCGCGTGCCGGATGTTGGTGATGTCGTGAAACACCAGCCCACCGTAGCTGTGCGCCGCCGGCGCGACATGGGTCGGCGCCTGAAGGCTGGTGATCATGATCGGCGCCTCGTATTTCACGCACAGTTCGACATCGTGCTCCAGCCGGTCGTTCGACTTGTGGACGATCTGGTTGACGGCGAAGGGCGCAACCGGCCGGTCCGGATGTTTCGCGGCATACTCGCCCAACTCGGTCGTAATCCGGTCGAGCCACTCGTCCAGGACCTCTTTCGGGCGGGCGTTGAGCGCCGGGAAGGCGCCGACGATGCCGGCCTTGCACTGCTCGATCACCAGGTCCGGGTTGGAGACGATGAACAGCGGCGCGCCGATCAGCGGCAGGGAAAGCCGGCCCCTGAGGGCTTCCGGAATGGCCATGATTTCGGGAACTCCCGCTGTTGTCAGATCCTGCGGTCCTTGCCGGCCCAGTACGGGTCGCGCAAATGGCGCTTGAAAATCTTGCCCGAGTCTTCCCGCGGCAGCGCGTCGTGGAAGGCGACGACTCGCGGCACCTTGAAGCCGGCGAGCCGCTCTGCGACATGGGCGCGGATGTCGTCCTGGGTTACGGTGCCGGCCGGCTCGACGGCGGCGGCGACCGCCTCGCCGAATTCCTCGTCCGGGATGCCGAAGACCGCGCAGTCGCGCACCGACGGATGGTCGCCGATGACGCCTTCGATTTCGGACGGGTAGATGTTGACGCCGCCGGAGATGATCATGTCCTTGCGGCGGTCGCACAGATAGAGGAAGCCGTCCTCGTCCCGGTAACCGATATCGCCGTTGGTGAACCAGGCGCCGCCCCTTGTGCCTTCGTCGAGCTCCGGCCGGTTGCGATAGGTGAACCCGAACGCGGCATTGAGCTGCATATAGAGTTCGCCTTCCTGCCCCGGCGGCAGGAGCGCACCGTCCGCGCCGCGGACCTGCACCGGCGTCGTCTTGCGCGGCCTGCCGACCGTGCCCGGCCGGGCCAGCCATTCCTCGCTCGACGCGACCGAGACGATGGCCGCTTCGGTCGAGCCGTAATATTCGTGGATCACCGGCCCCCACCAGTCGATCATCGCCCGCTTGACGCCGGGCGGGCAGGGCGCCGCGCCGTGGATGACATATTCGAGGGAGGAGACGTCGTATTTCTCCCGCACCTCCTCGGGCAGGCGCAGCAGGCGGCTGAACATGGTCGGCACCATGTGCATCGCCTCCGCCTTGCGCTGCTCGATCGTGCGCAGCAGGTCTTCGGCGTCGAAGCGCGGCATCAGGAAGAGGTCGCCGTCCAGCGCCAGGCAGCCGGACGCGTAGGCGAAGGTCGCGCTGTGATACATTGGCCCGGTCATGACGGCGTTCATGCCGCGCCACTGGCCGAACGCATCCGCCATCATCGCATTGCCGCGCTCGATCGCCTCCGCACCGATGGATTCGCGGGTCACGCCCTTGGGCTGCGCCGTGGTGCCGGAGGTGTAGATCATGCTGAAGCGGCCCGCCGGCGGCCCGGCGGCCGGCTCGAAGCCTTCGAGCCAGTCCTCCCAGCGATCGAGACCGTCCGGCGCGCGCGCCGCCTCGTCGGCAATCCGGTAGGCGGCGACCATGGACGGCGACGGTTCGACCGCGAGTAGTCGCACCTTGTCCGGCACGAAAGGCCGGATTTCGGCCAGCAGATCGGCGTGGACGACCAGCACGTCGGCGCCGCAATCGGCCAGGATCGCGCCCACTTCCCCGCCGCGCAGATGCCAGTTGACCGGCACGATATAGGCGCCGGCCCAGTTGGCCGCGAGCACCGTCTCCAGGAACGGGATGTCGTTGCGCAGCACCATGGCGACGGCGCTGCCGGGCCCGAGGCCGAGCGTGCGGAACCCCGCCGCGGCGCGGCGCGCATTGTCGAAGAGCGCCGCCTTCTCCAGCACCCGGTCGGGCGTGGCGACGGCTCCGTTCGGCGGGACGAACGTCATGGCGGTTCCTGCGGGATCGGCCGCCCTTCGAGACGGGCGCTTGGGGACGGCGCTGGCGCTGCTCCTCGACGCCCCGTCTCGAAGGACGCAGCCGCCGGCAACGCTATTCGGCCGCGATGGCGATGTCGCCGAGGCTGTTGTCGACCACCACAGGCGTCTCGAAGAAGCGCACGTCCGGGTCGGCGCCGTAGCGGTCGGTAATGAAGGCGCGCCATTCGGCGCTGAAGGTCGCCTCGGCCGCTGCCCGATCCTCGAACAGGTAGCAGCCGCCGCCGACGCCGGTCTCCGGGTCGAACAGGTAGTATTTGCGCACCAGCCCCTCGATCGCCTGGTAGCGTGGCGCGGTGGCGGAAAACAGGTCCCGGGCCTTCTCGAGGGTGGTGCCGTCGGGCAGCGGGAAATTGATGACTGCGGTAATCATGGATGTTTCCTCCTGTATCGGGATTGCCGGGAGGAAGCCGCTCCCGCCCGGCCGGATGCGCTTGCGTTTACTGCCGCGCCACCATCAGCTTCTTGGTCTCGGCGATCGCCTTGGCCGGGTTGAGGTTCTTCGGGCAGGTGTTGGTGCAGTTCATGATCGTGTGGCAGCGGTAGAGGCGGAACGGGTCTTCCAGATCGTCGAGCCGCTCGCCGGTATATTCGTCGCGGCTGTCGGCGATCCAGCGGTAGGCCTGGAGCAGCACCGCCGGCCCCAGATAGCGATCGCCGTTCCACCAGTAGGACGGGCAGCTCGTGCTGCACGAGAAGCACAGCACGCATTCCCACAGGCCGTCCAGCTTCTCCCGGTCCTCCGGCGATTGCAAACGCTCGCGCTCCGGCGCCGGCGTCCTGGTCTTGAGCCAGGGCTCGACGGCGGCGAGTTGCGCATAGGCCTGGGTCAGGTCCGGCACGAGATCCTTGACCACCGGCAGGTGGGGCAATGGATAGATCGCGATGTCGCCTTTGTAGTCGGCGATGAAGCTGGTGCAGGCGAGCGTGTTGGTGCCGCCGATGTTGAAGGCGCAGGAGCCGCACACCCCCTCGCGGCAGGAGCGGCGGAAGGCGAGCGTCGAATCGACCTCGTTCTTGATCTTGATGATCGCGTCCAGGACCATCGGCCCGCAATCGTCCAGGTCGACGGTGTAGGTGTCGAGCCGGGGATTGCCCTCGCCGTCGGGATCGTAGCGGTAAATTTTGAACCGCCTGGGCTGCTTCGCACCGGCCGGCGCGGGCCATGATTTGCCCTTCCCGATCCGGGAGTTCGGCGGCAGTCTGAATTGGGCCATGTCGATCCCTGTTCCCTGGAGCGTTTGGAAGAAGCGCCCGGTCGCTCAGGCGGCATATTTGAGAATTTCGATTTCGGCGCCGTTTTCCACTGCCTTGTCGGCCCGGCGGGACACTTCGTCCGCGACCTCGACCGACAAGAACGCTTCGCCGCATTGCTGGCAGACGTCCGCAGGAACATCCCGAACGACGACTACGGTGCCGTTCCGATCCAGGGTAACGGTCGTCGCGCCGGGCGCCGTTTCTCCCGTCTTGCAGAAATAGCAGGTCATTTTGTCTTCCTCGTCACTCGATCCGGACCCCACTTCGCCTCTTCTGGCTCATAGGCAGTTACGACCCGGCAGACCTTCGATTCCTCGTCTCTGGCCACGACAATGTGGACATAGCGTTCCCCGATTATGCCAAGGACAAGGCAGCTCGGCCAAGGCTTGTCGTCCGGATATTCTTCGATGATCTTCCCGGTTCGAAGCGCCGTTCGGATATCCGATGCAATGAACCCACGATCGTCGAACCGTTTGAACGCATGTACGCTGATCTGGACCTCCGCGCAGTCCATCCAGGAACCTAATACACCCGTTCCTTCGGCGGAATCGGCGCGACGTCGTTGGTCAGCGTGTTCATGTGGACGGGGCGGTAGTCGATGGTCACGTCGCCCGCCTCGTCGCACCACGAGATCGTGTGCTTCATCCAGTTGTCGTCGTCGCGCTCCGGGAAGTCCTCCCGGGCGTGGGCGCCGCGGCTCTCCTCCCGGTTGGCGGCCGAGACGATGGTGACCAGCGCCTGGTAGATCAGGTTGTCGAACTCCAGCGTCTCGACCAGATCGGTATTCCAGACCATCGAGCGGTCGGCGACCCTGAGGTCGTCGCGCAGGGCCCAGACTTCCTTCATCCGGGCGACGCCTTCGTCGAGAATGTCGCCATCGCGGAACACCGCGCAGTTTGATTGCATCGCCTTCTGCATTTCGAGCCGGGCCGCCGCCGTCGTCGTGCCGCCGTCGGCATGGCGCATCCGGTCGAGCCGGTCGAGCGCGAGATCGTCGGCGCCGTTCCTGAGCGGCCGGTGGCGCTCGCCCGGCGTCAGCGTCTCGGCGCAACGGTCGGCGGCGGCCCGGCCGAACACGACGAGATCGAGCAGCGAGTTCGAACCCAGCCGGTTGGCGCCGTGCACCGAAACGCAGGCCGCCTCGCCGATCGCCATCAGGCCCGGCACGGTCGCCTCGGCATCGTCGCCCTTCTTCGTAACCGCCTCGCCGCGGTAGTTCGTCGGCACGCCGCCCATATTGTAGTGGCAGGTCGGCAGGACCGGCATCGGCTCCCTGGTGACATCGACCCCGGCAAAGATGCGGGCAGTCTCCGAAATGCCGGGCAATCGCTTGGCGATCGCCTCCGGGTCCAGATGCTCGATATGCAGGAAGATGTGGTCGGCGTCCGGGCCGACGCCGCGGCCCTCGCGAATTTCCAGGGTCATCGACCGGCTGACGACATCGCGCGAGGCAAGGTCCTTGGCAGACGGCGCATAGCGCTCCATGAAGCGCTCGCCCTCCGAATTGGTCAGATAGCCGCCTTCGCCGCGCACCCCCTCGGTTATCAGGCAGCCGGCGCCGTAGATGCCGGTCGGGTGGAACTGAACGAACTCCATGTCCTGGCAGGGCACGCCGGCGCGCAGGGCCATGGCGTTGCCGTCGCCGGTTTGCGTATGGGCGCCGGTACAGGAGAAATAGATGCGGCCGTAGCCGCCGGTCGCCAGCACGGTCCGGTGCGCGCGGAAGCGGTGGATGGTGCCGTCGTCCAGGTTCCAGGCGATCGCGCCGAGCACCTCGCCGTCCTCGACCAGCAGGTCGATGGCGAAATATTCGATGAAGAACTCCGCGTTGTGGCGCAGGCTCTGCTGATACAGCGTATGCAGGATGGCGTGGCCGGTCCGGTCGGCGGCGGCGCAGGTGCGCTGCGCGATGCCCTCGCCGAAATTGGTCGTCATGCCGCCGAAGGCGCGCTGGTAGATCTTGCCGTCCGGCGTCCGGCTGAAGGGCACGCCGTGATGCTCCAGCTCGATGATCGCCGGGATCGCTTCCTTGCACATGTACTCGATGGCGTCCTGGTCGCCGAGCCAGTCGGCGCCCTTCACCGTGTCGTACATGTGCCAGCGCCAGTCGTCGTCGCCCATATTGCCGAGCGCGGCAGAAATGCCGCCCTGGGCCGCCACGGTGTGGGAGCGGGTCGGGAAAACCTTGGTGATGCAGGCGGTGCGCAGGCCCTTCTCGGCCATGCCGAAGGTGGCGCGCAGGCCCGCGCCGCCGGCGCCGATGACCAGGACGTCATACTGGTGTTCGACGATCTCGTAGGCCTTGCCCATGCTTTTCGTTTACCTTTCGCCCCGGCCGCCGCGCTAGCCGGCGAAGGCAAGCTTGAGCACGGAGACGATGCCGATGCCGCCGAACAGCAACGCTGCGAATTTCACGAACACGATCAGGCCGATCTTCCAGGCTTCGGTGTGGACATAATCCTCGATGACGACCTGGAGGCCGAGCTGGCCATGGTGGAAGGTCGCGACGATCAGCATGACCAGAAGGCCGGCCGTGACCGGATTGGCGAGCCACTCGGAAATGGCGGTGCGCTCGGCGCCGGCCAGCATCAGGATGCTCACCACGAACCAGACCGTTAGCGGCACGAGCGCAATGGCGGTCAGCCGCTGGGCCCACCAGTGGTGCGTTCCGTCCTTCGCGCTGCCGAGGCCGCGGACCCGGCCGAGCGGGGTTCGGAAGCTCATGCCGCCCCCCCTACGGCGCCAGCGCGATGACAGCGGACAGCACCGTCAACGCCGAGGCCGCGGCCACGACGACCATGCCGCTCAGCCGCGCCGGCCCCAGTTCGAGGCCGATCCCGGCATCCCAGAACAGGTGCCGGATGCCGTTGCACAAGTGATAATACAGGGCGAAGGCCCAGCCGATCAGCAGGACGATGCCGGGCCCGCTCGCCATGAAGCCCTGCACATAGGCGAAGTATTCGGCGCTGGAGGCCGCCGCGGCGAGCCACCAGACCAGCAGCAACGTCCCGGCCGCCAGGGCCACGCCGGTGACGCGGTGGAGGATGGACAGCACCGACGTCCATTGCGGTTTGTAAACCTGGAGATGGGGAGACAGCGGCCGGTCGCGCCGGGCCGGGGGGTCGGAAGCCATATGCCATCCGTGAGGGGCGGAAACTGTGCTGCTGTTTATCGCGCCCCCGCCGGTGACAGGCAAGGTGCAAGGCCGCGGCTTGCGGCGATATTGCGTGACTGCCGTCGGCGCGCGGCCGTCCCCGATGGAACAATGGCACAGTGGCGCCCCGCGATACGGCGCGGAGCCTGTCCCGAGCGAAGTCGAGGGGCACCCTTCCGTGTAGAAGGGGCTGGCGTTGTCGGCGGGCGATCGTTCAGTCAAGTACGCAATTCCCAAATGATACTCGTGATGCACGGCCATACGGCACGCCGGTTGTTTCCTACACTGTCCATGGATCGACAGTCTTCAATCCCGCTGCCTCGAACGGCGTGGTGTCCCGCGTCGCCACCATCATGCCCTTGGCCGCCGCTGTCGCCGCAATGTAACCGTCGGACACCGGGATCGACTGTCCCTTCGACCGCGCCGTCGCCATCAGCTCCGCATAGGCTTGCGAGGCCGCAAGATCGAAGGACAGCACCCGCCCGGCGAACATGGGCAGCACCTGCCCCTCCAGATCCTCATGCAGCCGGTCCCGGCGCCGGCCGGTCGGAAGCGACCGCACCCCGAAACGCAGCTCAGCGACGGTAATGGCGGACAGATACAGCGTTTCCAGCGCCTGCGCGTCGAGCCATTCGGCGACGCGCGGCTCCGGAGCCCCACGCAGCGGCTCCGACACAACGTTGGTGTCCACCAGAATCATTCCAGATCGACCGGACGGGCCGGAGCGGTGTCGCGTTGCGTAAAGCCCGCGAATTCCTCGTCCGTCAACCCGGCGCGCCGGCCGACGGCGGTCAGCAGCGTTCCCAGCGCGGCCCGACCCTCCGGCAGGACCGTTTCTTCCAGGATGGCGCGCACCTCGGCCTCGGTGCTGCGGCCCCGCAGGGCAGCCCGCACACGCAGGGCGCGATGCACCTCGTCGGGCAGGTTGCGCACGGTCAGTATGGCCATAGTCGAAAACCAGTCATGATTTCGTTGCATGCAAATTATCGATATGAAGGCATTTCTGCAAGCTGTCGAATAAGACCGGGATTCGCGGCGGCGCTGAATTCATTAGCACCCCGCCGCGGTCAGTCGCCCTTCGAGAGCGCCTAGCGCGGGATCAGCACGGTGTAATCGAGATCGAGCACGACGCTATCCGGATAGCGGCCGTCGCCGTCCCGGTCCGGAAAAGTGGCGCAGGGCGTATCCTTCGCCGCCACCGTGCGCAGCCGGAGCGCACCCAGCGCTTCGTTGCCCGGCATTTCCAGGCGCTCGACGACCTCCGACCAGGCGTAGATCGTATCGCCGGCGAAGACCGGGTTGACATGCCGCCCGCCGTTTATCGCGGCAATCCGGAAGGCGTTGGCGAGGCCGTTGAAGCTGAGCGCGCGGGCCTGGCTGATGATATGGCCGCCATAGACCAGCCGCCGGCCGAACCGGCCTTGCGCTTCCGTGTGCCGGTTGAAATGCACCTTCGCGGTGTTCTGGTAGAGCCGGGTGGCGGTGGCGTGCTCGGCCTCCTCGATGGTCATGCCGTCGATATGGTCGATCTTCTCGCCCGGCGCGTAGTCGCCCCACCGCCAGGTCTCGCCGGACAGGGCGTCGTCCCATCCGCGCGGATCGAACCCGGCCAGAGGCGCCAGTTTTTCGGCCGGGACGGCCTTCGGAAGGTCCGGCACGGCCGGTTCCGGTGGCGGCGCGCCGGGATCCTTCTTCCGCACCATCACCCAGCGGGCGTAGCCGAGCACCGACTCGCCGCGCTGGTTTTCGCCGGTCGTGCGGACATAAACGATGCCGGTTTTCCCGTTGGCGTTCTCGCGCAGGCCGATCGCCTCGGAGCGGGCCGTCAGGCTGTCGCCGGGATAGACCGGCGCGCCGAAGACGCAATCCGCATAGCCGAGGTTGGCGACGGCGTTGAGCGAGATGTCCGGGACCGTCTTGCCGAACACCGTGTGGAACACCAGCAGATCGTCGAACGGCGCCCGCGCCAGTCCCACAGACTGCGCAAAGGCATCCGACGACTGCACGGCGAACCGGCTGCCGTACAGCGCGGTGTAGAGCGCCGCGTCGCCGGCTGTCAGCGTGCGCGGCGTGGCGTGGCGGATCTCCTGCCCGATGCGGAAATCCTCGAAAAAGTTGCCGGGGTTGGTTTTGGTCATGAGGTTGATTTGCACCTATCGAAATTCAGGCCAAAATCGGCGGAATCGCGCAATAAACACAAGCCGTCATATCGACCGTAGCGTCCCGGAGGGACGCGGAGTGGAGATATCTTTCCTGCACGGCGAAGCGGCCTTTCCGCTGCACTGGAAAGATTTCTCCGCTTCGCCCCGGATAACAATCCGGGGCTTCGGTCGAAATGACGGCGTCTGGAGGGTCCGCCACCGTTTGTTTTCCGGTGTCTGCACCTGCTACCATTGCGCGGCTTCTGCAACGATGGAACGACATCCATGACCGAACTGCCCGATCCTGCCGCGATTCGCGAAAGGGCCGCCGTGCTGGCCAATATCCGCGATCTTGTCGGCGACAAGGGCTGGATCGATTCGGCCGACGGCATGGCGCCGCACCTGAAGGAGGAGCGCGGCAACTATACCGGCACGGCGGCGGCGGTCGTCAAACCGGGCTCGGTTGCGGAAATGGCTGCGGTCCTGCGCCTGTGCAACGGGGCCTGCCTGCCGGTGGTGCCCCAGGGCGGCAACACGAGCCTGGTCGGGGCGTCGATTCCCTACGAGCGCTTTTCCGGCATCGTCCTGTCGACCGCGCGCCTCAACCGCATCCGCGACCTCGATCCGGTCAACAACACGATGACGGTGGACGCCGGCTGCATTCTCCAGACGGTCCAGCAGGCAGCGAATGACGCCGACCGGCTGTTCCCGCTCTCCCTCGGCGCCCAGGGCACCTGCCAGATCGGCGGCAACATCTCGACCAACGCCGGCGGCGTCGGCGTGCTGCGCTACGGAAACATGCGCGACCTGGTCCTCGGCCTCGAGGTCGTGCTGCCCGACGGGCGGATCTGGGACGGGCTGCGCGGCCTGCGCAAGGACAATACCGGCTACGATCTGAAGCAGTGGTTCATCGGCGCCGAGGGCACGCTGGGCGTCATCGCCGGCGCGGTCCTCAAGTTGTTCCCCAAGCCGCGCGAAACCGTGACGGCGCTGGCCGCGGTGCCCGACCCGGAAGCCTCGCTGCGCCTCCTCTCGACCCTTCAGCGGGAGACCGGCGGCGGTGTCTCGGGCTACGAAATCATGACCCGGGTTTCGCTCCGGATGGCGCTCGACCATATCGCCGGCAACCGCGACCCGTTCGACCGCGTCCACCCCTGCTACCAACTCATCGAACTGACCGGCCAAGGCGCCGACGGTTCCCTGCGTGCCGGGCTGGAGGAGGTGCTGGAGCGCGCCATGGCGGACGGCGACGTGCGCGACGCCGTGATCGCCGAAAGCGAGGCCCAGGGCCGGGCATTGTGGCGGCTGCGCGAATCGATCAGCGAGGCGCAGAGGTTCGAGGGCGCCTCGGTCAAGCACGATGTCGCCGTGCCGGTCAGCCGGGTCGCCGACTTTATCCGCGTCGCGACGGCAGCCTGCGAAGCCGCGGTGCCCGGCATCCGGGTCGTCGCCTTCGGCCATGTCGGCGACGGCAACATCCATTTCAACATGAACCAGCCGGCCGAGGGTTGGACCCATGACGGCTTCATGGCCGAGCAGCCGCGCTTCAACCGGATCGTCCACGACATCGTCGCGGACATGCAGGGCTCGATCAGCGCCGAGCACGGCATCGGCCGGATCAAGAAGGCCGAACTGGCGCACTACCGCGCGCCGCTGGAGTTGGACCTGATGCGGGCGCTGAAGGCGCAGCTCGATCCGAAGGGCATCATGAATCCGGGCAAGATTTTCGGGTAGGTTCCCCGCCGTTTCCGGCAACCGAAGCGCCATCGCGCGCCTTGCGGCGGGTGCGCGGCCTGCCTATCTAACGCCGCCGCGTTCGGGCATTCTTCGCAGCGGTCCGGTGGGGCGTAGCCAAGCGGCAAGGCAACGGGTTTTGATCCCGTGATCCCAGGTTCGAATCCTGGCGCCCCAGCCAATCGAGTAGACGGCCAATCGAGAGAGCGGCCGGCCCCGGCTATCCGTCCACGACGAAGGTGCCCTCGACCTCGATCGCGACGTCGAAGGGCATGACGGCGACGCCGACCGCCGTGCGCGCGTGGCGCCCGGCCTCGCCGAAAATCTCGATGAACAGTTCCGAGGCGCCGTTCACGACCTGCGGGATCTCGGTGAAGTCCGGCGTCGCGTTGACGAAACCATTCAACTTCAGGATGCGCCCGATCCGGTTCAGGTCGCCGTCCAGCGCCAATTTCGCCTGGGCCAGCATGCATAGCGCCGAAAGCCGCGCCGCCGCCTGGCCCTGGGCGAGATCGAATTCCCGGCCGACCTTACCGATATACTGCGGCGCGCCATTCAGCTTGGGTACCGCGCCGGAGATGAACAGCAGGTCCCGGTGCAGGGCCCAGCCCTCGATCTTCGCCGCAATCGGCGGATGCGCCTGCGGGATTTCGATGCCGAGCTCTTCGAGCCGCCGGTCGATGGGGCCTGTCACGATTCGTCCTCCTCCGCCGGTCCCGCCGGATGCGGATTCCGGTCGCGAATATATTTGTAGATTTCCATATGATCGCTCGACGGCATCGCATCGCAGAAGTTCTGCCACAGGGCTTCGGTCGTGCCGGTGAACACTTCCGGCGAGTGGGCCTCGCGCAGGCTCTCTGCGAACAGATGCATATCCTTCGCCATCAGCGCGGTGTCGAAGCCGGAATCGAAGGTGCCGGTCAGCACCCGGCGGACGAATTTGTCCCGGCCGGCATTGCTGCCACCGCTCGACACGTTCACCGCATCGAGCATGGTCTTGAGGTCGAGACCCTGAGTCAGGCCGAACAGCAGAGCCTCGGCGGTTGCCGCCGTAATCGTGGCCGAGAGGAAATTGTTGAGCAGCTTCAGCGCCTGGCCCTGGCCGGGCTCCGGGCCGACATGGAAGATGTTGCCGGCGAAGGATTCGAGCGCCGGCCGGTGCGCTTCGAGCAGATCGGCCGGCCCGGCCCACATTAGCGCGATGGTCGCGTTCCGGGCGCCGATCCGGCCGCCGGAGACCGGACAATCGGCGAACGCCATGCCCTGCCCCCGCAGCAGCGCATCGAGGTCCCGGGCCGCGTCGATGCCAACGGTCGAAAGATCGACCGCTGCGGCGGCGCGGCGCGCCGGCGTCCGGGCGACCGCTTCGGCAACGGCCCTCACGACAGGTCCGTCGGGCAGGCTGAGGAAAACCAGGTCGGCCTGCTGCGCGACGGCAGCGGCATCCGCCGTGCAGACTGCCCCTTTGGGTGCGCGCTCCGCCGTGCCGGCCGTATCGAACGCGACCAGCGGCGGCTGCCCGTCGGCCGCCAGAAATGCCGAGAGGTTCGCCGCCATCGGCCCGCCCATATTGCCGAGGCCGATGAAACCGTAGGTAACGCTGCCGCTCATGCCCCATCCGTAGCGCAGCGGCGGAAAACTGCAAGCGGCGCGACGCTGCCGGCGGATGCCTACGGCGCGTTGAGCCACGCGGCAGGGTCGCCCGATTCCGGCCGGAAATAGATCGCCATGCGCTCCGGAACCGTCGCCTCTTCGCGCCAGGGCGCGATGCCGTGCAGGGCGAGGCGGTGCACAATATAGGCCTCGCCCCGTCCGGCCGTGACGGCCACGCGCGGGCACTCCGCGAAAATGCGCCGCCGAAGCGCATGGTAGACCCCGGTGACGTCGAGGTCGCGCCATGTTGCAGGCGGTGCGTCGCCGAAAGCCCCGGCAAACGTCTCTTGCACGATGCGGTGCGAGCCCTCCCAGAGCACGAGCGGCGAGGCCGCCGCATCCGCCGGGCCGGCAGGCAGGCCGAGGATGAACCGGTGATGCTCGCGCAGGAACCGGCGGCGGTCCGGGCCGACCGGCAGGAGGCCGTCGACATGGGCGGCATCCCGGTCGCGGCGGTAGGCGAAGGCGGCGTCGCTTTCTCCGCCGCCCTGCTGCGGATAGCCGGGCCAGCAGACCGAGACCTGGGCCCGGTCCCAGGCGAACGGCCCGCCGGCGAGCGTTTCGGCAAACCGGACCGCTTCGCCCCGCAGCGGCGGCCCGCCGGGAACGGCGCCGGCCTCGTCGTTGTCCAACGCATTGACCCCGGCGAACCAGGTGCCGCCGCAGCGATGCCACTGCGAATTGCCGGGATCGGAGACGCTGCGGCGGGCGGCCGGCTCCGCAGCATCGAGCCAGTCGAGGACCGACGGATCGACGGGGAACCGGGTCCAGCCGCGTTCGAGAAATTCATCCGCGATCACGGACCGCTCCAAGGTGTGCCCCCGTCCATTCTCCTTCGTCATATCGACCGGAACGGGCCGCAGGCCCGTGGAACGGAGATATCTTTCACGCTCGGCGCCGGAGACGATACGCCGCGACTGAAAGATTTCTCCACTTCGCGGCTGCGCCGCTCCGGTCGAAATGACACCTTCGGGGACGGCTACGCCGCTCCGGTCGAAATGACGGGGTGGGGTGCCGGAAACAGCAGTGCCCCTACAGCTCCGTCCGCACCGCCCACAATTCCGGGAACAGGCGGATGGTCGTCGCTTTGGTGAGATAGCCGACGCCGCTGGTGCCGCCGGTGCCGATCTTGTGGCCGATCACCCGCTCGACGGCGTTGCGGTGGCGGAAGCGCCAGGTCTGGAACAGGTCGTCCATGTCGATCAGGTCTTCGGCCAGCTCGTAAAGCCCCCAGTGCTTATCGCTGTCGTAATAGATGTCGCGCCAGGCGGCCGTCACGGAGGCGTTGTTTTCGCGCTTCTGGGACCAATCCCGGTCCAGCACTTCGGCGTCGATGGCGTAGCCGCGCCGGGCGAGCAGCATGACGGCCTCGTCGTACAGGCTCGGCCGTTCCAGCAATTCGGTAAGGCGATTCGCGATCTCGGGCCTGTAGTCGAAGGTGCGGATCATCGCCCGGTTCTTGTTACCGAAGATGAACTCGATCGAGCGGTTCTGGAACGACTGGAAGCCGGAGGACTGGCCGAGCCCGTCGCGGAAGGCGAGATAGTCGGCCGGCGTCATGGTGGTCAGGATGTGCCAGGCCTGGATCAGGTTCTCCTGGATGCGCTTGACCCGGGCGAAGATCTTGAAGGCCGGCCTGAGTTCGTCGTTGCGGATGTGCGGAAAGACCGCCTCCAGCTCGTGCAGCATGAGCTTCATCCACAATTCCTTGACCTGGTGCAGGATGAAGAACAGCGCCTCGTCGTGCTCGCCGGTGATGACCGGTTGCGCGCTGAGCAGTTTGTCCAGCTCCAGCATGTCGTGATAGTTGCGCTGGCCCTTGAGGTCCGCGTGGTAGGACTCGCCGGCGAAATCCTCGCCGAGCGCCGTCGTGCCGCGGGTCTGGGCCCCGCCCTGATGGGGGCCGGGCCGCGCGGTTTCCATATCGCCTTCTGCCATGGTTCCTCCTACGGCCTCGGGCCTCCCGGGGCGCGCCAAGATTCCCGGTTTCTCGCCGCCAACATATCCGATACAAACGCCGCCGGGTATGAAATCGCGCCGGCGGGATCGCCGGATCCCGCAGACTTCAGGGAGAAGGGCTCATGTCAAACCAGGTCAAATACCTGCTCGACGAAAACGACATTCCGAAAGACTGGTACAACATCATGGCGGACTTCAAGAATCCGCCGTCGCCGCCGCTCCATCCGGGTACGCTGCAGCCGTGCGGGCCGGACGACCTGGCGCCCCTGTTCCCGATGGAACTGATCATGCAGGAGGTCTCGACCGAGCGGTATATCGAGATCCCCAACGCGCTGCGCGACGTCTACCGGCAATGGCGGCCGAGCCCGCTGCACCGGGCCCGGCGGCTGGAGCAGGCGCTCGATACGCCGGCCCGCATCTATTACAAATACGAGGGCGTGAGCCCGGCCGGCAGCCACAAGCCGAACACCGCGCTCGCCCAGGCCTTCTTCAACAAGAAGGAAGGCGTCGCGCGGCTGGCCACCGAGACCGGCGCCGGCCAGTGGGGCTCGTCGCTGGCCCTCGCCGGGGCCTTTTTCGGCCTCGAGGTCGAGGTCTTCATGGTCAGGATCAGCTTCGACCAGAAGCCCTATCGCAAGGCCTTTATGGAGAGCTTCGGCGCCACCTGCCATGCCAGCCCGTCGAACCTGACCGAATCCGGCAAAGCGATCCTGAAGGACAGCCCGGACAGCACCGGCTCGCTCGGCATTGCGATCTCCGAGGCGGTCGAGCGGGCGGTCCAGCGCGACGACACCAAATACGCGCTGGGCAGCGTGCTCAACCATGTCCTCATGCATCAGACGGTGATCGGCCAGGAAGCCATCAAGCAGATGGAAATGGCCGACGACTATCCGGATATCGTTGTCGGCTGTACCGGCGGCGGTTCCAACTTCGCCGGCGTTGCCTTCCCCTTCCTCGGCGAGAAGCTGCGCGGCGGCCGGGATGTCGAGATTATCGCCGTCGAGCCGGCCAACTGCCCCTCGCTGACCAAGGGCCAGTACGCCTACGATTTCGGCGATACGGGCAAGATGACCCCGCTGGTCAAGATGCACACGCTGGGCTCGGGCTTCGTGCCGCCGGCCAACCATGCCGGCGGGCTGCGCTATCACGGCATGTCGCCATTGGTGAGCCAGGTGGTTCACGAAGGCTATGTCCGGCCGACCGCGTATCACCAGACCGAATGCTTCGCTGCCGGCGTCGCCTTCGGCAAGGCCGAGGGCATCCTGCCGGCGCCGGAGGCCAACCATGCCGTCAAGGGCGCGATCGAAGAGGCGCTCAAATGCAAGCGCGACGGCCGGTCGAAGGCGATCCTGTTCAACCTGTGCGGCCACGGCAACTTCGATATGGCGGCCTATCAGAACTACGCCTCGGGCCAGCTGACCGACGACGACTACAACGATCAGGAACTGGCCATGGCCCTCGCCGCCCTGCCGAAGGTGGCGTAGCCTCTCGTTGAGCAATGCCTTCCCGGCCGAAATCTCAGGTCGGGAAGGCCGTTCGCTTCGCACCGCGGCAGCCGGGAAGGGCGTATGAAACTCCACTATTTCCAGGGCTCCTGCGCGCTGGCGCCCCATATCGCGCTGGAATGGGCCGGCGCCGACTACGTCCTGTCGGAAATGAAGCGCAGCGAGACGCGCGCGCCGGAATTCCTGAAGAAGAACCCGGCCGGCAAGGTGCCCGTGCTGGAACTGGACGACGGACGCTGCGTTACCCAGGTGAACGCGGTTCTCCAGTACATTGCCGAGACCTGGCCCGAGGCCGGGCTGGGCGGGGGCGGCAGCGGGGAAGCGCGCGGCGCGATGCAGCGCTGGCTGTCCCACTTCAACGGCGACGTGCACACCGGCTTCACGCCCTATTTCATGACCCACCGCTTCGCGGACAGCGACGGCGCCAGGGCGGAGGTGAAGGCCCATGCGGCCGGGGAAGTGGCCTTCCAGCTGAAGATTATCGACCGGCATATGGCGGGACGGGACTGGATGATGGGCGCCGGCCGGTCGATCCTCGATCCCTACCTGTTCGTCTTTACTGTGTGGGCCGGCTTCATGCCCGACCGGCTGAACGAATTCCCGAACCTGAAAGCGTTCAGCAAGCGCATGAAGGACGACCCGGGTGTCGGAAATGCCCTCAGGATGCAGGGCATGGCCTGAGCCGGCAGGCGCTGCCGGCCCGATCCGGGCTAATCCAGGCCGGAAACCGAACCGCTGTAGGCGGTCTGGACGTCGCCGGCGTCCCGATAGTACTGCCGGGATGCGTCGCGTAGCGGCTGGAAATCCCAACTCGAGATTTTTCCCGTAGCGAGCGCCTCGACCAGAAGGCGCCGCGCCGACTGGCTCGCCAGCACCTGCCGCTCCAGGCTTTCGAGATCCCAGGTGTCGGCGGCGATCGATTCCAGTTCGGCGCGCACGCCGGCGAGGTCGGGCCGCTGGGCGAGATTTTCGAGCTCGTCCGGGTCGGCGGCGAGATCGAACAGCAGCGGCGGATCGGTGCGGCTTGCGATCAACTTGTGCGGCCCCCTGCGGACCATCGCCATCGGTTCGCGCGCGCCCTCGGCGGTGTATTCCGCGCAGACCAGATCCGGCCAATCCGTTGCGA
>FZLR01000186.1 GCA_900197615.1 Rhodospirillaceae bacterium Spongia-Bin9 | reverse complement strand
CGATCCGGCGGCGCGCGCGACCATGCGCGAATGGATCGCCGAGGAGCAGGAATACCTGTTTCCCCTGATCGTGACCCTCAGCTTCAACCTGATGATGAAGCTGCGCAGCGCCGGCTTCGGCATGGAGCGACTGAAGGAATGGTCCCTGCGCCATCCGGACCAGGAGCGCGCCCAGGATTATCTGCGCCGGGTTTCCGGGCCGCCGGACCGCAGCGCCGTCGATACGGCCGCCGCCAGGTTTCGTTGGCACATGTCGCATCTCGAGCGAACGCTGAAGGCGGGCGGCGGCCCCTGGATCTGCGGGCCGGACTATTCTCTGGCCGACATCTGCGTCGCACCGATTCTCGACCGGGTGGAGTATCTGGACCTGGCCCGCTTGTGGGCCGATTTGCCGGCGGTCGGCGGTTGGTACGAACGGATGAAGGCGCGGCCGGCCTTCGCCGGGGCGGCGCCGCCCTTCGACTACCGCATGTGGGGGCCGCTCAAGCCGGTTCCCGGCAGTCCGGTCGATACGGCCGCGGCGGGCGACACCTTCCCGGCGGGCTGACGGTTCCTCCTGCTGCGGCCGCAACGGCGGCTGCCCGGGGGTCCAGCGACCGCCCTTCGACGCGGCCGTCCGGGTCCGCTGGGCGGGAAACCTATCTTCTGCGGGCAGCCCGCATATCGGCCAGGATTTTTGCGATCGTCTCGCCTGCCCTGGCGATCTCGTCGCGCGTCAGCCGCGGCTCGATCGACAGTCTCAACGCTACAGCGGGCGCGTATCCCCGATCGCTGGCCAGGCTCGTCCAGACGAAGGCGCGGACATTGTCCTGCGGTACGCCGTCGCCGCGGTAGTACAGGTAACCGAGATTGTACTGCGCCCGCGCCAGTCCCCGTACCGCGGCCCTGCGAAACCACAATGCCGCTTCCGCATTGTCGACCGGCACGCCCCGGCCGGTGAAATAGGCGAAGCCGAGATTGTGCGATGACGCGGCGTGTCCCTTCCCGGCCGCCTTGCGGAACCACCTTATCGCTTCGGCATCGTCCCGCGGGACGCCCCGGCCGCGGAAATAAGCGGTGCCGAGGTTGTGCTGCGCGATCGTATGGCCCTGTCCGGCCGCTTTTCGAAACCACTTCACAGCTTCCGCAGGGTCCGCTGGAACGCCCAGGCCCCTGCCGTACAGGATGCCCATGGTGTTCTGGCCGTTCGCGTTGCCCTGTTCCGCAAGGGTACCGAACACCTTCAACGCCGTGACGTAGTCGCCGCGCCGGTAGGCGTCGATGCCGGTCTGGAGCAGATCCTGGCCGAATGAAGGGGACGCGTGCAGGACGACGGCGAGGATAAGCACAAGGGACCGGAGCTTCATGCCCTGACCTCCCGGCCGGGTTCGGCGGCTGCGATCGGCGCCCTCCGTGTCCGGCTGTAGCCGAGTATAGCCGGCGGCGGGATTGCGTTCCATCGGCGAGACTGCCGTGGCGTGCAGGTGCAGGAAACCCGGTGCGCCATTCGATTCGGCCTTTTCAACCTCGCGTCATCGGCGTATGAGCGCCCTCCCGAGCATTCCGCGCGGCCTGCTTCTGTGCGAGGATGAGCCATGAACGCGCCAGTGTCTCCAGCTCCGATCGCCGCTTCTGCGGCAGCCCCGGGATGGACGCCGGAAATTGCCGCTGCGGTTGGCGCCCTTGCCGCCGATCCGCAGCATCCGACCGGCCTGCCGGCGCCCTTCTATACCGACGATTCGATGCTGTTGCTGGAACGGCAAACGGTGCTCGCAAGCGGTTGGACGGCGCTTGCCTTCGGCGCCGACGTGCCGAAACCCGGCGACCTGTTCCCGGTCGATCTGGCCGGCCTGCCGCTATTGCTGGTGCGCGGCCGGGATATGGTATTGCGCGTCTTCCACAATGTCTGCCGCCACCGCGGCATGAAGCTGGTGGCGGAGCCGGGCCATGCCGGCCGGGTCATCAAGTGCCCGTATCATGCCTGGTGCTACGGGCTCGACGGCACGCTCAGCGCCACACCCCATGTCGGCGGCCCTGGCGTCCACGAATGCGCCGGCTTCGATACCGGCGATTTCGGCCTCATGCCGGTGCGCAGCGGCGTGTGGCACGATACCGTCTTCGTCAATCTCGACGGGAAGGCGCCGCCGCTCGACTTGGCGCTGGCGCCCCTGAAAGAGCGCTGGGCCGCGTTCGAGGAGGCCTCGCTCTTCACCGAGGACGGTTTCGGCTTCGGCTTCGACCTGGCGACCAACTGGAAGCTGCCGATCGAGAACTATCTCGAATCCTATCACCTGCCGACCATCCATCCCGGCCTCAACCGCTTCTCGCGCCTGGAGGACCACTACAATATCGCCGGGCCCGGCGGCATTGCCGGCCAGGGCTCGACGGTCTGCCGCCCGCCGATGGACGAGCAGGGCCGCCGGCTGCCGACCCTCGCCGGACTGCCGGAGGAATGGCTGGAAAAGGCGGAATACATCGCCGTCTTTCCCAACGTGATGTTCGGCGTCCACCGCGACCATCTCTACAGCGTTATCGCGACGCCGGTCGCCCCCGGCCGCACGACGGAGCGCGCGCGCATCTACTGCTACAGCCCGGACGGCCTGTCCGACGCGCTGAAGCCGTTGCGCGAGACGACGACCGGGGTCTGGCGCGATATCTTCGCCGAAGACGTGATCCCCGTCGAAGGGATGCAGGCCGGCCGCCATTCCACGGCCTTCGACGGCGGCGCGCTCACCCCGGTGATGGATGCGCCGACCCGGCATTATCATGTCTGGCTGGCCCGGGCGCTGACCGGCGCATAGCGGCTCGAGGGTCCGGCCGCGGATGCCATGATAGGGTTACGATCCTAGATTTTGTAACGATCGCTCATTATCGGCGTTCCGGGAAAGCCTTGGATTTGCGCCATTTTCGGGCTGCATGCAGTTAAGAAAGACCGGTCTATCTTTTGCTTTTTTTTGCCTCCGGGCCTTTTCTCGCCACAGCACGTTTGTTCATATAATGTTCGATCCCGCCGATGTCAAGCCCATCCGGCACGCGGCAGTGTTTCGGTTCGAAACCTTCCCCTGCAATACGGGACGCGACGCACTCAGGCCGTGGCTGCTGCGGAAATTCCGGGCTAGGGTGCGCCCTCGCAGTTCCGGGAGAGCTTGCAATGGGTGCAGCCGATACCGGCACGGCGGAGCGCGCCGCCGCCATAGGAGTCTTGATGCTGGAGACGCGGTTTCCGCGGCTGCCGGGCGACATCGGCAATCCCGCCTCGTTCGATTTTCCGGTTCTTTTCGAAACGGTACCGGGCGCAGATCCGGCAACGGCGGTGCGCGGCGACCCGGGCGCGTTGCTGCCGGACTTTATCGCCGCCGGCCGCCGGCTGGTTGCGCGCGGCGCGGCGGGTCTGACGACGAGCTGCGGATTTCTGGCGCCGTTCCAGAACGCACTGGCGGACGGCTGCGGGGCGCCGGTCGCTGCCTCCTCGCTCCTGCAAATTCCCCTTGTGCAGCGCCTGTTGCCGGCGGGCCGCCGCGTCGGCGTGCTGACCGCCGATCCCGCGGCGCTGGGGCCGGCCCATCTCACCGCCGCCGGCGCCCCGGCCGATACGCCGGTCGCCGGACCTGCTCGGAACAGCCATTTCAGCGCGGTCTACGTCGGCAACGACGCGGCGCTGGATGCGGGCCGCGCGCGGGACGAACTCTGCGCGGCGGCGGACCGGCTGTGCGGCGGTAGCCCGGAAATCGGCGCCGTCGTTCTGGAATGCACCAACATGGCGCCCTGGGCCGCGGACGTTGCGCGCGATACCGGCCGGCCGGTCTACGACATGCGCCACCTGCTGCGCTGGTTCCATGCCGGGCTGGCCGCCGGTCGGGGCCTCAGCCCCTGAAACGCAAAACGGCGGACCGAAGCCCGCCGCGAATTTCGGAAACCGGCCAATGCCGATGCCGGCGTCAGCCCTGGCGCGCCTTGAACCTGCGCACCGTCTTGCTGATCACATAGATACGCCCGCGCCGGCGCACGACGCGGCAATCCTTGTGCCGCTTCTTCAAGGTCTTGACGGAGCTTGCGACTTTCATGGGTCCGGCGCCGGTTGGGAGAACTGTCTCGAAGCCCGGCAGATAGGGCGGTCGGGCCGGGGTGTCAACCGCGCGTTCCGGCGCATTTCCGGCCCCGTTCGGGGAAAATCAGGCTGCCGCCACGGCTTCCCGGCGCCACACGACCGGATAGAGCGCGCAGTCCATCGGGTCGCCGTCTTCCAGCGCATCGGTGCAGAGCGGTTTCGCCGTGCCCGGCCTTGTGTCGTAGCGCGCGTCGTCCCCGGTATACCGCACGGTGTAGCCGCGCCGGCGCACGTCGTCGCGCAGGTTGCCGCCGGCGCCGTGGACCGTCAGAGCGTGGAAGGCGATGACGTCGCCGGGCGCCATGTCCCAGGCGATAATCTCATAGTCGTCCCGCGCTGCCTCGATATCCGGCATTTTCTCGTAATCCGGATTGTCGTCGTAGCTGCGGGTCACGGTCCTGCCGAACGGCTCGGGCTGGAACCAGCGGTCCCACCGGTGCGAGCCGCGGACGAATTCGAGCCGCCCGTTCTCCGCCGTCGTCGGGTCGAGCGCCAGCCAGAAGGACATGATCTGCCAGCCGCGCACCGGCCAGTAGGGCTGGTCGTTGTGCCAGCGGGTCGGGTTAGCGGTGCCCGGCTCCTTCACGAAGAGCTGGTCGTAGAGCAGGTTGATCTTCGACGCGCCGAAGAACTGCGCCGCCGCCTCCGGCAGGCCGCTTTCGAAACAGTAGGCGCGGAAGTCCGGATCGTTCTGCCAGACCCGCAGGTTGCCGTGGAAGCGGCCCCGCCTCTCGGCCTCATAGCCGTGGAAGAAGGGGCCGGGGTCTTCGATATCCCGCTCGATGGCGGCGGCGACCCTCTCGCGCCAGGCCGGGCCGACCGCGCCCTTCAGCAGGACGGCGCCATCCGCCTCGAAAGCCTCGATCTCCTGCCGGGTGGCCCGGTACGGCAAGGTTCATGCTCCTTCGGCGACGATCGCATGCATCTCGGCCGCGCCGACGCGCTCCATCTTCGCAGTCTGGTATTCCCGGGACGTCCAGAACTCCCTGGCCCTCTCGACCGAGGGGAAGCGGATAACGACGGCCCGGCGCGTCTCTTCGGGCCCTTCCATGGTCTCGGTCGCGCCGCCGCGAACCACCCACTCGCCATCGTAGGCGGCAACCGCCGCCGGCGTCAGGGCGGCGTAGTTCTTGTATTTTTCCGGATCGGTCACGTTCACGAATGCGATGAAAATTCCTGCCATGGTGTCCCCCTGAATTCCGGCCGATATGCCGGCAACGCGTCCTTCCTTACACAACCCGCCCGCGGATGAGGAGTCGCCTGTCCGCATGGCCGCAGCGGTCGGGGCTTCCCGCCCTGTTGCCAGTGCCGGCCGGGTCGGGCAACTTGCCGCCGCCATATCCCCCTCCACGACAATGACCAGCGGAGAATATTCCCATGCAACTCGAGGACAAGGTCGCCATCGTCACCGGCTCGGCCTCCGGCTTCGGCGAAGCCATCGCCCGGCGCTATGCCGCCGAAGGCGCGAGCGTCGTCTGCGCCGACCTGAACGACCAGCTCGGCAAGAAGGTCGCCGAGGAAATCGGCGCCGCCTATGTCCATGCCGATGTCGCCGACCGGGACGATGTCCGCACCATGGTCCGCACGGCGGTCGACCGCTACGGGCGCCTCGACACGATGGTCAACAACGCCGGCATCACCCACGTCAACCGTCCGATGCTCGACGTCAGGGAAGACGAATTCGACCGCATCTTCGATGTCAACGTAAAGTCGATCTACCTGGCGGCCCTGGAGGTCGTGCCGCTGATGCGGGAGCAGGGCGGCGGCTGCATCCTCAACACGGCCTCGACCGCCGGTCTGCGCCCGCGGCCGGGCCTGACCTGGTACAACGCCTCGAAGGGCGCAGCCATCACCATGACCAAGTCGATGGCGGCCGAGCTCGGTCCGGACAATATCCGGGTCAACGCGATCTGCCCGGTCGCCGGCGACACGCCGCTGCTGCCGTCCTTCCTCGGCGCCAACTCGCGCGAAGCCTTCGAGGCGACGGTGCCGCTCGGCCGGCTCTGCACGTCGGAAGATGTCGCCAAGGCCGCCCTGTGGCTGGCCAGCGACGAAGCCAGCTTCATCACCGGCGTCGCCTTCCCGGTCGACGGCGGACGGGGGGTGTAGCGGCGACGATTCTGGCCGTATTCGGGAATTTCCGGCAGACTTTGTAG
>FZLR01000060.1 GCA_900197615.1 Rhodospirillaceae bacterium Spongia-Bin9 | reverse complement strand
CGGGAGAATCTGGCCAAACCGGTGCCGGACAAACGCGAAAAGTGCCAACTTGGGTTTAGCGCGATTTGCACCGGCGGAACGACCAGGGGCCGCCCCCTGCCGGCGCGCGTCGGATCGGGCAGGTCGCCGCCCTCCCTGATCGTGGTCGCGATAAGCTCGCGCAGCAAGTCTTTCGCTTCGGCCAGAGCTTCGTCTCTCGTCGCGCCGTCCGTGGCGCCCCATCCGAAATCCGGAAACGCGACGACATACCGGCCGTCCTCGTCGCGTTCGATCTGGGCGGGATAGTTATAGGTTTCAGGCATATTTTCGATTCTCCCGGAGGACCTTTCCGTCATTCCGACTCCTAGAAATCGTCCTTATCGATCCCAAGATCGGCGAGCATCTTGCCGAGCAGTCCTTTGCCGATTTCCTTTTTCCGGTCCTTGACGGTCGTCTTGCGGTTGCCCGCATAAAGCGTTCCATGGGAACCGGCGCCTTCGGAAGCGACGAAGCGTACCTCCAGTTTCCGAATCCTCGCCCACCTCCGGACCCTTGCGATGAACTGCCGCCCGTTCACGTCGCGATTGTGTGGGCCGACCCTGTGACCGTCAAGAATAATGCGCACATTTTTGAGTGCAAAAATCGATACTCCGAGACCACCTCACAGCAGCATGTTGCGGACGTCCTTCGGCAGGCGCACGACGAGGCCGTCCAGCGCCTCGGTCAGCGCGATCTGGCAGCCGAGGCGGGACGTTTTCTGGATGTCGTAGGCCAGGTCCAGCATGTCCTCCTCATCCTCGGAAGGATCGGGCAGCCGGCTGAACCAGGCCGGGTCGACGATGACATGGCAGGTCGCGCAGGCCATCGAGCCTTCGCACGCCCCCTCGACGTCGAGTTTGTGGTCCCACGCAATTTCCAGCAATGTCTGGCCGGCCGGGGCCTCGATTTCCCGCGGATTTCCGTTGCGCTCGACGAAGGTGACTTTGGGCATCGCGGTTCCGGCGACCTTGCGCCATGTCGGGCGTCAGCGGTTGCGCGCTGTCGGGAAATGCAATGATTTGTCGGAAATCGAACTCTAGACGGTGAAGGATTCGCCGCAGCCGCAGCGGCCCTTTTCATTGGGATTGACGAAATCGAACCGGGCGTTGAACCGGTCTTCCACCCAGTCCATTTCGCTGCCGAACAGAAACATGGTCGCCGAGGGCTCGATAAAGATTCTCACGCCCTTGTCCTCGACCACATCCTCGAACTTCTTCTGCTCCCGGGCGTATTCGACATAGTAGCTCATGCCGGAGCAGCCGGTGGACTTCACGCCGACGCGCAGGCCCATCACCTCATCTTCCGATTTGGCAATCAAGGCTCTGGCCCGGTCGGCGGCGCGGTCGGTCAGCGTGATTACCTGTGGCATCATGGGCATCGTCTCCTGCCGGTGATGTAACGCGGCGCTTGCGGTTTTTCCAGTCGTCGATTCATCAACCCGCCCATGCTCCGCCATCAAAACATGTCGAGCAGGAATTTGGCATCGTCGCTCATATGGTCCGGCGTCCAGGGCGGCGACCATGTGAGCGTCACATTGACGACGCCGACTCCGTCGACCGCCGCCACCGCCTCGGCGACCTCCCGGGGCATCTCGCCGGCAACCGGGCAGTGCGGCGCGGTCAGCGTCATGACGATCTCGACATCGCCGTTCAGCCTGCGGTTGGCTTCGTAGATCAGACCGAGATCGTAGATGTTGACCGGAATTTCCGGATCGTGGACGGATTTCAGCGCCTCGATCACCGCATCGCGGTCGGCCCGCCCTTTTGGGCTTTCGAGAGCCGAGCCGGCGACGGCGGTCAGCCCCTCCTCCGCCGGCCCGTCCATGAAGTCGGCAAGGCCGGGTGCGCCGGTTCCGGTATCCGCACTGCCGGCCATCGTCAGGCGGCCTGGATGCCCGGCCGGGCGCCGGCCAGCTTCTGGATATGTTTGAGCATCGCCATCATGCCGACCTGGCGCTGGGTTGTGAGCGCGCCGAGATTGAGCCGGCGCACATGATCCAGCGTGATCTGCGCCAGTTCCGCCGTCGTCAGGCCGCTGAAGCTGTCGGTCATCATGGCGACGAGGCCCTTGACGATGGCGGCATCGGAATGGCCGCAGAAATAGTGCCTGTCGTCCGCGACATCGTGGAGAATCCACACCCGGGACATGCAACCGTGCATCAGGTGGGCGTCGTCCATCGCTTCTTCGGGGAACGGTTCGCTGCGCTTTTTCTTCGCGATATCGAGCAGGTATTCGAAGCGCATCTCGTCGTCGAGCGCTTCGAGCGTCTCCGCGTAGTCCTCGTAAACCGACAGGTCCATCGCGCCTAACCCAGCAGCTTCTGCGCGTGGCGGATGCCGGCGGCCAGCGCATCGATCTCTTCTGTCGTGTTGTAGAGCGCCATCGAGGCGCGAACGGTCGATTCGATACCCATCCGCGCCATCAGGGGCTGGGCGCAATGATGGCCGACCCGCACCGCAACGCCCTGCCGGTCGAGGATGGCGCCGACATCGAGGGAGTGCAGGCCGTCGACGACGAAGGACACGATCGCCGCCTTGTCCGGCGCCTCGCCGACCGGCCGCACGCCGGGAACGTCGCGCAGGGTTTCCATGGCATGGGCGCACAGGGCGTGCTCATGGGCGCCGATGGCGTCCATGCCGAGCGCCTGGACATAGTCGATAGCCGCGCCGAGGCCGATCGCCTGCACGAAGGGCGGCGTGCCGGCCTCGAAGCGCATCGGCGGATCGGCATAGACCGTCTTCTCGAACGAGACCGTATCGATCATGTCGCCGCCGCCTTGCCAGGGCGGCATCTCGGCCAGCCGGTCGGTTCTGCCGTAGAGGATGCCGACGCCGGTCGGCCCGTAGAGCTTGTGGCCGGTAAAGGCGTAAAAATCGCAGCCGATGGCCTGCACGTCGACCGGCTGATGCACGACCCCCTGCGCCCCGTCGATCAGGACGCAAGCGCCCGCATCTTTTGCCAGGCGCGTCACCTCGGCGACGGGGACCGCGGTGCCGAGGACGTTCGAGACATGGGTCACGGATACCAGCTTCGTCCCTTCCGTCAGCAGGGCGGCGAAGCGTTCGAGAACGAAACTGCCGTCGTCCTCCACCGGCGCGATTTTCAGCACGATCCCCTTACGATCGCGCAGCAGTTGCCAGGGCACGATATTGGCATGGTGCTCCATCTCGGTGATGACGATCTCGTCGCCGGCCGAGAGGTGGGCGTCGGCCCAGGAACACGCGACCAGATTGATCGACTCGGTCACGTTCTTGGTGAAAACGATATTGTCGGGGCCGGGCGCGTTCAGCAGTCCGGCCGCTTTCTCGCGCACACCCTCATAGGCTTCGGTCGCCGCGCCGCTCAGAAAGTGCGCCCCGCGATGCACGTTGGCGTATTCGCTGGCATAGCTGTTCTGCAGCGCGTCGAGGACGGATTGCGGCTTCTGGGCGCTCGCGCCGTTGTCGAGGAACCGCAGCGGCTTGTTGTAGACGGTCCGCGACAGGATCGGGAAATCCGCACGCACGACGGCGGGGTCGTAGGTATTGCGACCGCGGGCCGGTATCTCGCGAATGGCCGGAATTGCAGTCATGTCGCGTGCCGCTCCGCCATCCAGCGCGCCACGTTGCGCTCCAGCGGCAGGCGCATGCCGGCGAGCGCCACGGCATCGATGGCCTCGTTCAGGAAGGCCTCGACCAAAAGCTGCCGGGCCTGCCCCTCCGGCACGCCGCGCGAGCGCAGGTAGAACAGCGCCTCGGCGTCGAGGTCGCCGGCGGTCGCGCCGTGGCTGCACTGCACGTCGTCGGCATGGATGAACAGTTCGGGCTTGGTGTTGACCTCGGAGGTTTCCGACAGCAGCAGGGCGCGGCTCATCTGGTGGCCTTCGACCTGCTGCGCATCCTGCCGGACCACCACCTTGCCCTGGAACACGGCCCGCGCCCGCCCGTCCAGCACGCCCTTGTAGAGCTGGTCGCTATGGGTCTCCGGCGCGGCGTGATCGACAGCGGTCGTGTGATCGCAATGTTGCTGCCCGCCGACCAGGTAGGCGCCGTTGAGGCGGCAATGGGCGCCCGGGCCGTCCAGCGAGACGCGCAGTTCGTTGCGCGAAATCCCGCCGCCCAGGGTGAAGCAGAAGCTGTCGAACATGGCGTCGCGGCCGAGCGCGGCGTCCAGCAGGGCGACATGGATCGCTTCCTTCGATTCGTCCTGGACCTTGCAATGGCGCACGATGGCTTCGGGCCCGGCGGCGACATCGGTCACGCCGTTGGCGAAGTAACCGCCGATGCACAGGCCGACATGGTGCTCGACCACCGTCACCCGGCTGCCCGCGCCGGCGACGATCAGGTTGCGTGGCTGGTAGGCCGGCGGCAGGGCGCCGCCGGTGCCGACGGACAGAATCTCGATGGGCATTTCGACCGTCACACCGTCGGGGACGATCAGGACGTAGCCGTCTTCCAGCCAGCTGTCGTTCAGTGCCTTGAGCGCGCCGCCGTCGACCGCCACCCGCTCCCGCAGCAGGGCCGCAACGTCCTGACGGCCGGCCGCCAGCGCATCGGCAAGCGAGGTGAGTAACGTGCCTGCGGGCAGAGCCGGAACCGTCGACAGGGCCGGTCGGACCTGCCCGTTGACCAGGACCAGCCGGCAATCCGCCTCCCGGCCGAAAACGAGGGCAGGCAGGCTCTCCTTCGCGACTTCGGCGGGCGCCGGCGTCCAGTCCAGCTCCAGGCCTGTCAACCGGGAAAGATTTGTATAGCGCCAGTCCTCGACCCGCCGGTTGGGCAAGCCGTGGGCAGCGAACCGGCCGGCCGCCGCGGCCCGGGCCGGCGCGAGCCAATCCGCTGCCGCAACGGTCCCGTCGCCGGGGCCGGCGCGCCAACCGCTCAGCCAGTCGGAAACCGCCGCCGGACCATCGATGGGAGCCAAGGCCGCCATCGTTCAGGCCGCCCTGGCTGCAAAGGCGCCGTAGCCTTCGTCTTCGAGCCGCAGGGCCAGCTCCTTGCCGCCGGAGGTCACGATGCGGCCGGCGGCCAGCACATGGACGCGGTCCGGGACGATATAGTCGAGCAGCCGCTGGTAATGGGTGATGACGAGCATGGAGCGCTCGGGCCCGCGCAGGGCATTGACGCCGTCGGCGACGATCTTCAGGGCGTCGATGTCGAGCCCGCTGTCGGTTTCGTCGAGCACGGCGAACGCCGGCTCCAGCACCGCCATCTGGAGGATTTCGTTGCGCTTCTTCTCGCCGCCGGAGAAGCCGACATTCACGGCGCGTTTCAGCATGTCGTCGCTCATGCCCAGCGCTTTCGCCTTCTGCCGGACCAGCTTCAGGAACTGCATGGCGTCGAGTTCCTCCTCGCCGCGCTGGACCTTGAGCCCGTTCAGCGCGTGTTTCAGGAAGGTCATGTTGGTGACGCCGGGAATTTCGACCGGATACTGGAAAGCGAGAAACAGGCCGGCCGCCGCCCGCTCTTCGGGTTCGAGGTCCAGCAGATTCCTGCCCTTGAACAGGACGCCACCCTCGGTGACCTCGTAGCCGTCGCGGCCGGAGAGGACATAGCTGAGCGTGCTTTTGCCCGAGCCGTTCGGTCCCATGACGGCATGGACCTCGCCCGGGGCGACGGCGAGATCGAGCCCGTTCAGGATCGGCTTCCCGCCAACAGTGGCATGCAAGTTCTCGATTTCAAGCATGTTTTCCAAAGTCCACCTGTTCATAGTCGAGGCACTGGACGATATTCCCGCAGAGGGCCGTCAGCCGACGCTGCCCTCGAGGCTGATGCTGACGAGCTTCTGGGCCTCGACCGCAAACTCCATCGGCAGTTCCTGAAGCACTTCCTTGCAGAAGCCGTTGACGATCAGCGCCACGGCGTCCTCCTCGCCGATGCCGCGCTGGCGGCAATAGAAAAGCTGGTCCTCGCCGATGCGCGAGGTCGTCGCCTCGTGCTCGACTTTGGCGGTCCGGTTCCGGCTCTCGATGTAGGGCACCGTATGGGCGCCGCAGCGGTCGCCGATCAGCAGCGAATCGCACTGGGTGAAATTGCGCCCCTCCTGGGCCTTCGGGCCCATCCGCACCAGCCCGCGATAGGTGTTGCGCGCGCGTCCGGCGGAAATGCCCTTGGAGACGATGCGCGAGCGGGTGTTGCGGCCGAGATGGATCATCTTGGTGCCGGTGTCGGCCTGCTGCGCGTTGTTGGCGATGGCGACGGAATAGAATTCGCCGACGGAATTATCGCCCTGGAGGATGCAGGACGGATATTTCCAGGTGATCGCCGAGCCGGTCTCGACCTGGGTCCAGCGGATCTTCGAATCGTCGCCGCGACAGGCGCCGCGCTTGGTGACGAAATTGTAGATGCCGCCCTTGCCATTCTCGTCTCCGGGATACCAGTTCTGCACGGTCGAATACTTGATCTCCGCGTCTTTCAGCGTGACCAGTTCGACGACGGCGGCGTGGAGCTGGTTCTCATCGCGCATCGGCGCCGTGCAGCCTTCGAGGTAGGAGACGTAGCTGCCCTCGTCGGCGATAATGAGCGTCCGTTCGAACTGGCCGGTATCCTTCGCGTTGATGCGGAAATAGGTCGAAAGCTCCATCGGGCAGTGCACGCCCGGCGGGATGTAGACGAACGACCCGTCGGAGAAGACCGCCGAGTTCAGCGTCGCGTAGAAATTGTCCGTATAGGGCACCACGGTGCCGAGATACTTCCGCACCAGCTCCGGATGGTTTTGCAGCGCCTCCGAGATCGAGCAGAAGATGACGCCGTGGCTCTCCAACTCCTTCTTGAAGGTGGTGGCGACGGAGACCGAATCGAACACGGCATCGACGGCGACCCTGGGCGCGCCCTGGACGCCGGCGAGCACTTCCTGCTCCTTCAGCGGAATGCCGAGCTTCTCGTAGGTGCGCAACAGTTCCGGATCGACCTCGTCCAGGCTCTTCGGCCCTTCCGTGCTCTTGGGCGCGGCGTAGTAGTAGATGTTCTGGAAGTCGATCGCCGGATAGTCGACCATCGCCCAGGTCGGCTCCTCCATGGTCAGCCAGTGGCGATAGGCCTTGAGCCGCCAGTCGAGCATCCAGTCCGGCTCGTCCTTGCGGGCGGAAATGAAGCGGACGATGTCCTCGTTCAGCCCTTTGGGGGCCGTCTCCATCTCGATTTCGGTTTCCCAGCCATGCTTGTACTTGCTGCCGAGATCGCGGACCTGCGCGACAGTCTGTGCGGTTGCTGCCATGGCTAGCGCGCCTCCCCCGCCAAGCGGACATCCGCAGCACCTTCCGCCCCAAGCGGGACACCGAACATTGTGGGTATGGCCATATCCTCCAGGCTTACGTCCGCGAGCGCGCTCCGGATCGCCGTATTCACCCGATCCCAGTTGCCGCGCACGGGGCACAGCAACTCGACGTTACAGTCCCCTTCGGCGCCATCGACGCAGGCGGTCAGGCTGATCGGCCCTTCCAGCGCACGAATGACTTCGAGCATCGAAATGTCGCCGGCCGGCCGGGCCAGCCGGTAGCCGCCGTTCACGCCGCGCTGCGAGGCCAGCACGCCTTCCTTCGCCAGCGCCTTCAGCACCTTGGCGACGGTCGGCGCCGGCACGTTCGATTCCTCCGACAGTTGCAGCGCGGTCACACGCTTGTCCGGCTCGTTCGCCATTTGCGTCAGCACGACGACGGCATAATCGGTAATCCTGTTCAGGCGCAGCACGGGCGGCCCTCCCGAAATTCGACCGGCTTTGACCGGCGCGGCCGGCAAACCGGACCGGATTTGTACGGTTTAAGGTAGGACGGTCAACGCGAATTCAAGACCGATCCGGTGCGGTATTGCCGCAGGAGGGGAAGCGAAGTGCAGCCGCAGCCCGCAGAGCGACGGGTCCGCGGCAGCTATTGCGCAGTCCTGGCGGCGACGGTCTCGCGCCAGGCGGACAGGAAACGGTCGATATCCCCGTCCGTCGTGTACGGCCCCTGGCTGACCCGGATGGCCGACTGTGCGAGCTCGTCCCCGACCCCCATCGCCGAGAGCACCGGCGAAGCCGCCACTTTGCCCGAGGCGCAGGCCGAGCCTGCCGAAATGGCGATCCCGGCGAGATCGAGGCGCATGGTCATCAGGGACGACGGGACGCCGGGAACGGCCGTACAGCTGGTGTTGGGCAGCCTCCGGGATGCACCGCCGATGACCCGGATTTCCGGCGCCGCGTCGCGCATCGCCGCTTCGAGCCGGTCGCGCCGGTCGCGCACGTCGGTCCAGCCGTCGGCCTCTTGCGCCGCCGCCTTCGCCGCCGCGCCGAACCCGGCAATGCCGGGAACGTTTTCGGTCCCGCAGCGGAGGCGCTGCTCCTGCCCGCCCCCGGCGATCAGCGCCGGCCAATCGCCCGGATCCCTGACGATCAGGGCGCCGACGCCGGTCGGTCCGCCGATCTTGTGTGCGGTCACGCTCATACTGTCGCAATGGGGCCAGACTTCGGAGAGATCGGCCTTGCCGGCATGCTGAACGGCATCGACATGCAGACGCGCGCCGTACGCCCGGCAGAGCTCGGCCGCCCGGGCAACCGGCTGCATCACTCCCGTCTCGTTGTTCGCCGCCATGACGGCGACCGTCGCGACGGCTTCCGGCCCCGCCAACAGGATTTGCAGCGCCTCCAGATCGATCGACCCGTCCGGAAGGCTCGCGATTTCCCCGATTTCGTCGATATTTTCGAGAATCGACGGATGTTCGATCCGCGCGGCGGCGACCGGCCCCGGCGACCGCTTCATCGCCATGGCGTTGGCTTCCGTCGCGCCGCTGGTGAAAATGACCGAGGCGGGATCGCAACCGGCCAGCGCCGCCACCTCGGCGCGGGCGTCCTCGACCACCGCGCGCATGGCACGCCCCTCGCCGTGAACGGACGATGGATTGCCCCGCAAGGCCATGGCCGCCGTCATTGCTGCCGCGGATTCGGGACGCAGGGGCGCGCTGGCGTTATGATCGAGATAGACGCGGTTCATCGGTCGCTGAGGCCTCGAGAGCGGGGTGAAACGATCGGGTTCGTCCGGCGGAAGACGGGCAGGCTTTCAGGCGGATTTGGCGGCGGGCGGTTTTTCGCGACCGTCCCGTTCGGCTTCGAGTTCTTCGATCCGCTCGCTCAGGGCCCGAACCTGGCTGCGCAGCGCTTCGATCGCCGGGACCATCGGGTCGCTCAGGTCGTCGGTCGTACCGTAGGCCACGAATCTCTTCACCGTCCGCTTGTCCTTGGGCATAACGGTCTTGGCCGGGATGCCGGTGACGGTGACGTTCGGCTGGACATCGCGCACGACGACGGCGTTGGCCCCGACCCTGGCATTGACGCCGACGGTGATCGGGCCCAGCACCTGGGCGCCGGAACCGACGATTACGCCGTCTTCGAGCGTCGGATGGCGTTTGACATTGCGTTGGGCTTCGGAATCGATGCTCGGCGACGTCCCGCCCAGGGTTACGTCGTGATACAGGGTCACGTCGTCGCCGATTTCGGCGGTTTCGCCGATCACCACCCCCATGCCGTGGTCGATGAACAGCCGCTTGCCGATCTTCGCACCGGGATGAATCTCGATCCCGGTCCAGAACCGCCCCCATTGCGAAATCCAGCGGCCGAGCGGGTACAACCGGCGGACCCAGCACCACCGCGCCACACGGTAGAACAGCATGACATGAAAGCTCGGATAGTTGAGCACGACCTCGAACCCGCTCCGGGCTGCCGGGTCGCGAGCCATGATCCCGCCGATCTCGTCGCGCATTGTGCGAAACATGCCGTGTTCGCTCCTGCTTGACGGGGCGGCGGCGGGGGCCGGCCGCCGCCGTTCCGCTACAATCTGGCGCTTGAAACGCCGGCGGTGCAGAAGCATATGGACCGGCGCTCGTTCTGTACCGGCGCCAGGTTGCACCGCTTGCGCCTTATGCGCCGAATCACCAGATAATGCGCGCCCCATAGCGGTCAAGACGCGCGATCGGCGTGGCTTTCTTGCTGTCTTCCGCCCGATTGAGCGCGCCGACGGAGACAGAGGCCGAACAAAGGGACCCTCCCGGATGCCTGACGTAATTCTTCCCGGCCCGGACGGCCGGCTGGAAGGCCGCTACCACCACAGCAAGAGGCCGAATGCGCCGATCGCGCTGATCCTGCATCCCCACCCGCAACATGGCGGGACGATGAACAACAAGATCGTCTATCGCCTGTATCAAGTCTTCGCCCGGCGGGGCTTTTCCACCCTGCGTTTCAATTTCCGCGGCGTCGGGCGATCCCAGGGCGTCTACGACCGCGGCGAGGGCGAGCTTTCGGATGCCGCAGCCGTGCTGGACTGGATGCAGCAGCACAATGAAAATGCCTCGGGCTGCTGGGTCGCCGGATTTTCGTTCGGTGCCTGGATCGCCATGCAGCTTTTGATGCGCCGGCCCGAACTCGACGGATTCATCACCGTCGCCCCGCCGGCCAACATGTACGATTTTTCCTTTCTCGCGCCCTGCCCCTCCTCCGGCCTCATGGTGCACGGTCGGGCGGATACGCTGGTAACGCTGGAATCCGTAGAAAAGCTGGCCGAGAAGCTGATGACCCAAAAGGGCGTCGTGATCGATCTGCGCGTGGTCGAAGACTGCGACCACTTCTTCAACGACCATCTCGAAGAGATGCAGGGCCATGTCGAGCAATATCTGGACGTGGCGCTGGCGACCCCGCGCAAACGCGCCATCGGCGGCCGCCGGTAGGCGGCAACGCTTCACCCCGGTCGGCAGATCGCGCCGCCGGTCGTCGGCTCGCACACCCCGGTTGTCGACGGCAGGCTGGTCGGCAACCCGTCGACAACACGGAGCGCGAGCCAGGCGAAGGCCTGGGCTTCGAGGGCGTCTCCGTCCCATCCGGCCGCTTCGACCGGATCGACCGGCGCGTCGAGCGCATCGAGCAGGCTGTCCATAAGAAACCCATTCCTGCGCCCGCCGCCGGTAACGAGCCAGCGGCGCGGCGGTTTCGGCATCCATTCGCGGGCGCGCGCGACGGATTGCACGGTGAAGGCGGCCAGGGTCGCCGCGCCGTCATTCGTGCCGAGGTCGTCGACCGCAGCGTCGAACGCATTCCGGTCCAGGCTCTTGGGCGGTTCGGTCCGAAAAAAGGGATGGGCGAGCCAGGCAGCGACCCGGCCCCACTCCACCGTGCCGCGCGCAGCCATTTCTCCGTCCCGGTCGAAGGCCGCGCCTGTCCGGCGCAACATCCAGTCGTCGAGCAGCGCGCTTGCCGGTCCGGTATCGAACGCGAGGAGCGGTGTGTCATCGACGCCTCCGCCCCGCGCCCCGGCGCCGATCCAGGTAACATTGGCGACTCCGCCGAGATTGAGGATTGCAAGCGGCTTTTCCAGCTCGGCAGACAGGGCGGCATGGTAGAGCGGCGCCAGCGGCGCTCCCTGCCCGCCCCGGCGCACATCCGCGCTGCGGAAGTCGCTGACCGTTGGAACGCCCGCCGCTTGGGCCAGCGCGCCGGCGTCGCCGATCTGGACGGTCTTGCCGTTGTCCGGATCGTGAAAGATCGTCTGGCCGTGGAAGCCGATCCAGTCGATCTCTCCGGGCCTCAGATTTTCCGCCGCCAGGAATTCCCGAAGCGCCGCCTTGTGCGCCTCGGTCACGGCGGCGACCGCAGCCTCCGAACCCGATTCCAGCCCCAGACCGGCCCGAATCGCAGCGCGTTGCCCGGCGGTGTAAGGGCAGGTCCGGGCCGGTCCGGTTTCGATCCGCCAGGCCCCGTCCGACCGGATGAGCGCGACATCGACCCCATCGAGCGACGTGCCGCTCATCGTTCCGATAGCGGTGCGCAGCGTCATGGATCGACCCGCAAGGTTGAAGGGAGCATCCCGATTTGTCCGGCCGAACGCGCTGTGTTAGATCGCCGGACCGTCGGATTCCCGCCACCCGCTGGTTTCCGGCCGAAAGGGAGATAGCGCGGCCCATGCCCGGCTTCAAATCCGATTTCATGAACGTCCTGCACGAACGCGGCTACGTCCACCAGTGCACCGACGCAGCGGAGCTGGACGACAGGGCCGCCAACGGGATCGTGACGGCCTATATCGGGTTCGACTGCACGGCGGACAGCCTGCACGTCGGCAGCCTGCTCCAGATCATGTTGCTGCGCCGGTTGCAGATGACCGGCCACAGGCCGATCGTCCTGATGGGCGGCGGCACGACCAAGGTCGGCGATCCCTCCGGCAAGGATTCGGCCCGCCAGCTGCTCAGCGACGCGCAGATCGCGGCGAACATGGCGGGCATCCGCAGTGTGTTCGAGAAATTCCTGAGCTTCGGCGACGGACCGGCCGATGCCGCGATGGCGAACAATGCCGATTGGCTCGACAGCCTCGCCTATGTCGATTTCCTGCGCGAATACGGCCGGCATTTCACGATCAACCGGATGCTGACCTTCGACAGCGTCCGGCTGCGGCTCGACCGGGAACAACCGCTGACCTTCCTGGAATTCAACTACATGATCCTCCAGGCCTACGACTTCGTCGAACTGGCGCGGCGTTACGATTGTTCGCTCCAGCTCGGCGGTTCCGACCAGTGGGGCAACATCGTCAACGGCGTCGAACTCGGCAGGCGCGTAGAGCAGCGCGAGCTGTTCGGCCTGACCTCGCCGCTCATCGCAACGGCGTCGGGCGCCAAGATGGGCAAGACCGCTCAGGGTGCGGTCTGGCTCAACGCCGACAGGCTCGGCGCCTACGACTATTGGCAATTCTGGCGCAACACAGAGGATGCCGACGTCGGCCGTTTCCTGCGCCTGTTCACCGATCTGCCGCTCGACGACATTGCCCGGCTCGAAGCCTTGGAAGGCGCCGAAATCAACGAGGCGAAGAAGGTGTTGGCGACGGCGGCGACGGCGATGTTGCACGGCCGGGAAGCGGCCGAGGCGGCGGCGGAAACGGCGCGCCGGACCTTCGAAGAGGGAAAGCTCGGCGGCGACCTGCCGGTCTTCGAAGTGCCGGCAAGCGATCTGGAGCGCGGCATCCCGGCCTTCGACCTGTTCCGGCGGGCCGGGCTGGCAACCAGCGGCGGCGAAGCGCGCCGGCTGATCAAGGGCGGCGGCGCCCGGGTCAACGACAGACAGGTGAAAGACGAGAACGCGCCGATCGGCGCCGATGCGCTCAATGCCGACGGTTCGATCAAGCTCTCCGCCGGCAAGAAACGCCACGTTCTGGTGCGCCCGGGTTAGTTCGCCCGTTTCCGCCGGTCCTTGCGGCCCTCGCGGGCGCTGCCGAAATTGAAGATCCGGCGGATCGCGCCGGGCGCAAGCAGCGAGACCGGGTTCACGTTAAACTTCGGTTTGTCCAGGGTGCCCTTGACGGTGAAATGGGCAGCCAGCAGGCCGCTGCCCTTCTCGCCGACAAGCAGGTCGCCGATAATCGGCACCTTGCCGAAGATGCTGTTCAGCGCATAGAGCGGGACCAGCGTGCCGCGCAGCCTGACATCCCGCTTCTTCCGGTCGATCCGGCCGGAGGCCGTGACACCGATCAGGCTGCTGTAGGCCTGGCCGTTGCGGATCAGAAAACGATCGCCCTGCAGGTCGAATTTCATTTCCAGCCGTTGCATACGGATAGTGCCGTCGATGCGGCGGCGTTCCGCGGCGGCGAAAAACCGGGCGACCGCCGGCGCCCGTTCGATATCGAATCTCTTTAATTTCAGGGTGCCCGATATCGGTTTGTCCTTGAGCGACGGCCGGCGTACAGCCTGGACGGAAAGAAGACCGCCGCGCAGGCTGTCGACAATGCCGAGCGCGCGCAGGGCGCCACCGCCGTCATCGGATGAAAGCTTGATCGTCTGGCCGCCGCCGACCGGCGTCAAACGCAGGCTGAGCGATTTGCCGGACGGCAGCGCCGCCGTCATGCGCAGGCTTCGAAGATCCTTGCCATCGTGCCGCGCCGCGCCGACGGCTGACCAGAGGGGCAGGTCTTTCGAAACGAAAAACCGGTCGACCTTGAAGTCGATGTCGAGCGGCTCAGCAATCGGTACAAACCGGCGCCGGGCCGGGCCGGCGCGTTTCGACTTCGCCGGTTTCTTCTCCAGAAACGGCGCGAGGTCGAGGGACTTGCCCGTCAATCTAAGGCGACGCCCCGTCTCGGTGTGCCGTTCCAGAATTACAGACAGGTTCGTGCGCCCGGTTGCCAGCCGGTCGAGGGTCAGGCGGCGCAGCGTCCGGCCGTTCCTTTCCAGCGTCGCCTTGCCCTTCACCGTCACCGGCGACGATTGCAGGGAAAATCGAGAAACTGCCGTCAGGCGGCCCTTGGCGACGACCAGGCTTGCGGACCCCCGGGCCGGTTGCTTCGGCGGCTTGACAATGTCGAGACCGGGCACCGTCAGGCGCGATCGGCGAAAATCGTATGTGCCGTCGATTAAGGTACGGCCGTTGTCGAAATCGCTGACGGTCATATCGGCATGGAACGGACCCGACAGGAACCGGCGGACATCGAGTCCAGCGGCGAGCAGCACCTTCGGCGTCGTCGCGCCCTTGAGCGACAGACGGCGGCGCCACGACTTCGATACTGTTCCGAATTTTTCGTGCCACGACAGTCTGGCCGGAGCGCCCGCGATCCTGCTCTGGCCTTCCAGCTTGAATCCGGTCTTGCCGACCGTCAGACCGAACCGGCCCATGGCGATGTCGAGGCCGAACAACGCCTTCGGCCAGGATATTTTATGGAGCTGCGCCTCGGCCGCAAAAGCGACATTTCCGAGAGACAGGCTTTCGACGAGGGGGAAACCCGTCTTCAGCCGAAGGCGGGCGCGTCCTGAGATCGAAGCGGTATCGGCCCCCAGTTTCTGCACGGAGGCCAGTGACTTGCGGTCGACCAGGCGCAGCAAGTCCTGCACCGGCCCCTCGATCGTACCGTCGATGTCGATTTTTTCCGCGTTGCCGCCGAGGCCCCCAATTCGGGCCGAACCGGCGCTCACCACGCTCCGCCCCAGGCGCGCCCGTTCGAACCGGAAGTCGATCTTTTCCGAATCGAAGCGGGCTTCGCCGCTGGCTTCCCGCAATTCGGGGAGCGATCCCGGCAATCGAACAGTCAGGCCGTCGAAGCCGAACCGGCCGGCAAGGCGATGCAATTGCACCGCCGGTTTCTCGCCGCTGCGCAGGGAAAGGCGAAATCGGGTCTCGGCCTGCTTTACCCGCCCGGCGCCGACGTTGCGAACAATCCATCGCCGGGCGCCCGGGCCGACTTCGGCCGGCCAGAGCCGCCGAAACGCCCCGACGCCGAACCCGGTAAGCGATGCGGTACCGTCGACCGCAAGACCGTCCCCGCTCTGCCGCACCGTGCCGGAAATACTGGCCGTCGTATCTCCGAGCATCACCTGAAGCCGGCGTATTTCCGCAGCCTGCGCGCCCTGTTCCAGCACGGCCGACAAATGCATCGCCTTTATCCGGACCGGATTGCGATAGACACCCGGAACCCCGATCGTCCCTGCGCCGCCGTCGATTTCCAGCGTTCCGCTGTCGAACCGACCGGCATCCGACCCCGCGAAGGATATCTTGCCGGACAGGGGCATATTCAGGTTTTCCAGCGCCGCGAGCGGCTTCCAGGCAGACGCCGCGATCGCAGGGTTCAGATCGTCGAACGTCAGGTCTCCGAGAATTTTTCCTGCGGCCCTACGGTACACCGCCCTGCCGGCGATCCGGGCTGTCCTGCCGCCGGTCCGCAGCGAAACGGAAAGGCTCGCGGCGATGCCGCCCGGCCGGCGCCGCAAGGCAGATTGCAGCGCCTCTCCGCGCCACACCTGCCGGGTCGCCCGATCCGCGAGCGTTATGCTGCCGCCGGCAATTTCGATCGATTGCAGGGCGGCGAACGGCTGGGCGGCACGGTCGGGCGGCCCGCCGGACAGGCGGTCGAGCAACATCGCGATGAACCGGCCCTGCCCGCCCGACCGCGCGCCTCCGGTCCGCAGCGCGATTTTGCCCCGGACATCGCGTTCCAGGGCGATCTCGGGCTGCATGAGACGAATCGACTCCAGGCGCACGTCCCCGGTCAGCAGGGCCAGCGGCGCGACGGTCACGATGACCTCCGGGAAATGCGCAATCTCGCCGCCGTCTTTCCCGACCAGCCGTAAATCCTTGCTGCGCAACGGTAAACCGGACATTTCGCCGGGCCAGAAGGCCTGGACCCCGCCCACCCCGATCGTCAGGTCGGGGAACGACCGCGCCAACTCTTTCCGGATGTGGCGGGCCGCGAATTCGGCGTCGATCGGGCCGAGATAGAGACGCCATGCAACGGCACCCAGGGCGATGGCGACAAGTGCGATTGTAACGACCAGGCCCTTGACGACGATGCGGATCGGCTTGCGAATCACCGGAACGGCGTCCTAATCAGGGAAAGACAGGAAATGGGGCGCCGGAAGGTACGGCGGTCGGCGGTCCGCCCGCGGGCGGACCGGCGGCACGGATCGTCCGGACCCGGCAAACGACACAGACGATGGACAACCGGTGACCGAGAGTTCGTTCCACCGCATGAGCGCCCCGCCGGCCCCGGCCGATCCGGACATGCTGGCGCGCAATCTGGAGCGATGGTCGGCTGCTGTCGACCGGGAGCTGGAGGGCGATGAGCGGGAGGCTGCAAGGCGCCTGCTCGACGGTCGGAACGGACGGCTCCTGTGCGCATGTCTCGGCAATAGTCCCTTTCTTACCGATTGTATATTGAAGCATCCGGGCTTCGCGCTGGCGTGCCTTACGCAGGGTTACGACCCGGCGATCCGGGCCGCGCTCGAATCGGCGAGGCACGAACTCGCCGGGACCGCAAAAATCGAGACGGTGTCGCGCATCCTGCGGGTCGCGCGCCGTCAGGTCGCGCTGGGTATTGCGCTGGCCGATCTCTCGGGTGCGTGGGCCGTGCCGGCGATAACGGCAACGCTCAGCGATTTTGCCGATTGGGCCATCGGTTCCGCGCTCGATGCGCTGGTCCGCGAGGCGGCCGGGCGCGGAGTCTTCGAGATCGACCCGAACCAGAGCGCACCGAACCGGAACAGCGGCCTGTTCGTGATCGGCATGGGCAAGCTGGGCGCCCACGAACTGAACTATTCGAGCGATATCGACCTCATCGTTTTCTTCGACCCGGAGATAGTCCCGGTCAGGCGCCCCGAACGGCTCCAGCGCGAGATGGTGCGGCTGACCCAGGGACTGGTCGAACTGCTGCAGAAACGCACCTCCGACGGCTATGTTTTCCGCACCGACCTTCGCCTGCGCCCGGACCCGGCCTCGACCCCGGTCGCCCTCTCGGTCGACGCGGCGGAAGTCTACTACGAGAGCATGGGCCAGAACTGGGAACGCGCGGCAATGATCAAAGCGCGCATCGTGGCCGGGGACATGACAGCGGGCACCGCCTTCCTGGATCGGCTGAGACCCTTCATCTGGCGCCGGAATCTCGATTTCGCAACCATTCAGGACGTGCATTCCATCAAGCGCCAGATCAACGCCCGGCGCGGCGGCGGATCGATCCGCTCGCCGGGCGGCCTGCCCGGCCACGATGTCAAGCTCGGCCGGGGCGGCATCCGCGAGATCGAGTTTTTTGCCCAGACCCAGCAGCTCATCTTCGGCGGGCGCGACGCCAGCCTGCGGGAAAGGTCCACCGTGCGGGCGATCGATGCGCTGGTGGCGGCCGGGCGCGTCGAGCCGCGCGCCGCCGGCGATCTGGACGCCGCCTACGAATTCCTGCGCACCGTCGAACACCGCATTCAGATGGTCGAGGATCGCCAGACCCAGACGCTGCCCGAAAGCGCCGAGGAGTTCGGCGCCTTCGCAACCTTTATGGGATATCCCACGGCCGACGATTTTCTGGCCGCCCTGTTCCACCATCTGCAGCGTGTCGAAAACCGCTATGCCGGCCTGTTCGAGGAGGCGCCCGCGCTGGGTGGGCCGAGCAGCCTGGTGTTCACCGGCGGCCACCACGATCCGGACACGCTGAACACCCTGTCGTCGCTCGGCTTCTCGGAGCCGGAAACGGTCTCATCGGTCATACGCGGCTGGCATCACGGCCGCTACCGGGCGACCCATAGCGACCGGGCGCGGCAACTGTTGACGGAACTGACCCCCGCCCTGCTTCAGGCGATAGGAGGTTCGCCGGCGCCGGACGAAGCGTTTCGCCGCCTCGACGCCTTTATCCGCAGCCTGCCTGCCGGCGTGCCGCTGTTCTCCCTGCTGCATGCCAATCCGAAACTGCTCGATCTGATTGCCGAAATCATGGGCACTGCGCCCCAACTCGCGACAACGCTGGGACGGCGGCCCACCTTGTTCGACGCGCTGCTCGACCGCGGGTTTTTCGATACGCTGCCCGACAGGCAGGCGCTGGCCGACGGGCTCGCCGACTCTCTGCCTGTCGATTGCAGCTTCGAGGAGAGTCTGGATGCCGTGCGCCGCTGGTGCGCCGAGGCCCGGTTCGGGATCGGGGTGCGCTTTCTACGAGGGACGATTTCGGCAGCGCAGGCCGGCAACGCTTATGCCGATGTCGCGGATGCCGCCGTATCGGCGATTCTTCCGCGGGTCGAAACCGCGTTTGCCGAAAAACACGGGCGCTTCGAAGCCGGCGGTTTCTGCATTCTGGCGCTGGGCAAACTGGGCGGCCGGGAGCTCACGGCGACCTCGGATCTGGACCTGGTCTTCGTTTACGACGACCGGATCGGCGACGCCCGGTCCGACGGCGAAAGACCGCTCGCACTCAGCCTCTACTATGCGCGCTTCGCCCAGCGGCTGTTCAGCGCCCTGACGGCGCCGACGGCCGAAGGCGGGCTTTTCGAAGTCGATCTGCGGCTGCGGCCCTTCGGCAACAAGGGTCCGCTGGCCTCCAGCTTCTCGGCCTTCGAGGACTATCAGGCCAACCATGCCTGGACCTGGGAGCAGATGACGATCACCCGGGCCCGGGTCGTCGCAGGGTCCGAACGCCTGGCTGGCGAGGTGATGGATGTGACGGCACGATCCGTCGACCGGCCGCGCGCGGCGGAAACGCTCGCCGCCGACGTCGCAAGCATGCGGCTTCGGCTCGCCGAAAACCGCGCCGCGCCGTCGATCTGGCACGTCAAGAACATGCCGGGCGGCATCCTCGATGTCGAATTCGTCGCCCAGTTCCTGATCCTGCTGCACAGCAACGCGCATCCCGGTCTTCGGCATGCCAACACGGCATCGGCGCTGAACGCATTGCGCAAAGCCGGATGCCTGGGGAATGAAGACGCCGATACGCTGCTGCGCGCCGCTACGCTCTGTCAAACGATCCAGGCCCTGCTCCGGCTGACCGGCGCGGCCCGCGACCTGACGGACGGACCGCCGGCCTCCCTGCATCCGTTGCTGTGCCGGGCGACCAAGCGACCCGATATCCGGGTGCTGGAAGCCGACATGCAGGAATTGGCCGGCGCCGTGCGCGCGATCTACGAAAGGGTGGTGGCCGAAACCGCCGCCGGCGAGACAACGGCGGAGTCCGGCCCGCTGCCGTCCCACGCGCTGGATACCGCCCGTGGAGACTGACTCCAGGCCTCATGCCGAAGGCGACGAGGCCCCGGATTTCACCGCGCCTGTCGAATCGCGACCCTGCCCTATGTCGAAGGCCGCTGCGCCGGTTCGAGCCCCAGTTTTCCGGCAAAGCGGGCGCGCCAATGCTCGACCGGTTCCGCCGTCGGCTCGGCATCGAGCATCCGTCTGGTAATCTCGGCGATCTCCTCGTCGCTCTGGGCGAGGTCCAGGTTGTCAGCGTAATAGGGCTGGTTCACGTACCAGGGGGTATCGACGAAGGCTTCGGTTCGGTTGCCCTCCGGGTCGTGGCAATAGACGGCCCAGGAGACGCCGTGGTTCATGGTCAGGACGTTGGTGACGCCGGGATAGTCCTGGAGTGCCCGGTAAATCTCTCTGAGGCGGTCGAGATCGTTCACCTCGAAGGACATGTGGTTGTAATGAACGCCCTCCCTCGACGTTCGTCCCTCGTAGAGCACCAGCTGGTGGTGGTCCCTCGGGTCGGCGCAGAGAAAGACGATCTCGCCGGTTTCCCCGGCAACGCCGCGATCGGTGACATGAAGGCCGTAGACGCTGGCGAAGAAGTCCACCATCCGGTCGATGTCGAAGACGTGGAACCCGGCATGGCTCAATCGGATCGACGGTCTCAGATTCATCGGTATCTCCCGATCTCGGGACTTGGCCGTTGCCTTGAACGAGGCGCCGCAGCGGAACGCGGACCGGTGCCGTTCTATTTCGACGCAGGCCGAACCGTCAACGGCGGCGGGAAGATGCACCGGCGCCGGAGTCGGCCCGAACGGGCCCGCCCCGATCGGGAACCGATATTGAACGCCGATTGAGATCCCGGCCGCACCGAAGCCGTGTTTGAGGCCGTGCCGGAAACCGCCGGCAGCCGGCCGGTCAGAATTTTTCCACCCATGGCCGCAGTTCCACTTCCCAGGTCCAGGCAGTGCGGTGCTGGCGATGGACATGGAGATAGGTCTCGGCGATTGCGTCGGGCATGAGCAGCCCGTCTTCGCCGCGGCTGTTGCGCGGATCGTCCGGCCCCGCGCTAATGCCGCCGTCGATGACGAAATGTGCGACGTGGATCCCCTTGGGTTGCAATTCCCGCGCCATGCTCTGGGCGAGGCCGCGCAGGCCGAACTTGCCCATCGCAAAAGAGGCCGACTCGGGATAGCCCTTCACGCTCGCCGAGGCGCCGGTGAAGTGGATCGAGCCGCTGCCGCGCGGCAGCATGAGCTGCACCGCTTTCTGGCCGACCAGGAACCCCGCGTAGCAGGAAATATGAATCGCCTTGCGGACTTCCTCCCGGTCGAGGCCGGCAAGCGGGCCGCGCTCGCGATAGCTGGGGTTGAAGACGACCAGATCGGGAACGCCGTGCTCGGCAACCGCCGCTTCGAACAGCGCGTCGACAGACGCGCCGTCGCCGGCGTCGCACGCGCGCGCCGTCGCGCCGGTTTCCGCAACGAGGCCGGCGAGCTTGCCGGGATCGCGCGCGGCCACCGTCACCGCCATGCCCTGTTGCGCGCACAGCCGCGCCAGCGATGCACTCAGGCCCGGGCCGGTGCCGACGATAAGGACGGATTCTCTGGTCTCGGTCATGGCTCTTCCTCAGATCGTTCGAATGCGCGATAGGTAGCGCCGGCCGGTCGAAAACGGGAAGGACAAGGTGACGCCCGCGACCGCAGGGAATGCCTGCCGATTCCGCGATTTATCCGGTTACGATTCGCGTTTCGCGCCGATTTTCGCGGCGAGCCCGGCTTCCAGGAACAGGTCGATGTCGCCGTCCAGGACGCCCTGGGCGTTGCCCCTTTCGACGTTGGTGCGCAGGTCCTTCACCATCTGGTACGGGTGCAGCACATAGGAGCGGATCTGGTGGCCCCAGCCGATCTCGCTCTTGGCCTCGTGCGCTTCCTGCATCTGCGCTTCGCGTTTCTGCAACTCCAGTTCATAGAGGCGGGCGCGCAAAATCTTCCAGGCCTCCGCGCGGTTGCGGTGCTGGGACCGGTTGTTCTG